>DAORJJ010000565.1:0-4651 GCA_035439005.1 Polyangiaceae bacterium
AGCGAGCGGACGCCTCAGCGAGCCCGCGCCAGCGCCAGCGCTCGGTCGAGGATGCGCTCGGCCAGCGCCTCCTTCGTGGCCTCCGGGAGCCACGTCGCGCCGTCCGTCGCGATCAGCGCGACCCGGTTCGTGCCGCGCCCGAGCGACTCGTCGGCCCGATTCGCCACGACGAGATCGACGCGCTTGTCGCGGAGCTTCTGCTCGCCATAGGCCACGATCTCCGCGTCGTCGCCCGTCTCGAGCGCGAACCCCACGAGCACCGCGCCGCCCCCGGGCGCGTGGGCGCGCGCGGCCCGCCGAGCGCCGAGGCCGGCGAGCAGATCCGGGTTCTGCGCGAGCTCGATCGCCGGCGGGGCCACGCCAGGCGCCTTCTTGATCTTTCGGTCGCTCGCGCGCGCCGGCCGGAAATCGGCCACGGCCGCGGCCATGATGAGCAGATCGACGCGGTCGACCTCGGGCCCCACCTCGGCGTCGATCGCCGCGGAGAGCTCGAGGGCCGTCGTCACGTCCACGCGGCGAACGCCGGCCGGCGTGGGCTCCGACACGGGGCCCGCCACGAGCACCACGTCCGCGCCGCGCGCCCGCGCCGCCCGCGCGATCGCGAAGCCCATCTTGCCGCTCGAGCGGTTCCCGAGGAAACGCACGGGGTCGAGCGCCTCGTGCGTGGGGCCCGCGGTGACGAGCACGCGCCGACCGGCGAGGTCCCGAGGCCCGAGCGCCGCGCGCGTCGCCGCGACGAGCTCGGCCGGCTCCACCATACGACCGAGCCCCACGTCGCCCGAGGCGACCTCGCCGAAGGCGGGGCCGACGAGCGTCACGCGGCCGTCCTCGGCGAGGGTGCGCGCGCTCCGCTGCGTCGCCGGGTGGGCCCACATGCGCGGGTGCATCGCGGGGGCGACGAGCACCGGCCCGCGCGCGGAGAGCACGAGCGCGGCGAGCAGATCGTCCGCCCTCCCCGCCGCGAACCTCGCGAGCGCGTCGGCCGTGCACGGCGCGACGAGCACGCAGTCGGCGCGGTCGGCCAGGGCCACGTGGAGCTCGCCCGGGACGGACGGGTCCCACATGTCGCGCAGCGCGGGCCGGCCGGTGATGCCCGAGAGGGTCACCGCCCCGAGGAACCGCTCGGCCGAGCGGGTCATCACGGCCTCGACGCGCGCGCCCTCTTTCAGCAGGAGGCGCGCCACCTCCACGGCCTTGTAAGCGGCGACGCTCCCGGTGATTCCAAGCACGACCGTTCGACCTTCGAGGGCTGTCACGCCGCCATGGTACCGTCGTTTTCCGTGCCGCCGCTCCCGATCGCTCTCGCCCGCGCGCCCGCCGCGCTCGGCGCGCCCCCGACACCGTCGCCGACGCACGCCGTCGCGCCCGCGCTGCTCGCGCTCGCGCTCTCGCTCGCCGTAGGCGCGCTCGGCTGCTCGAAGCCCGCGCGCATCACCGGCACCTTCACCGGCTTGTGCACGTTCACGGGCGGCTACCGGGGCGGCGAGCGCGCCGACTCCACCTGGACCCGCACCTGCACGCTCACCCTCGAGGACCGCAGCGAGACCGAGCTCGCCATGCGCTTCGACTCGGGCGACGCCATCGAGTGCTACGGCCACGCCCTCCAGCGCGGCGCGGTCGGCGAGCGGGCGGCGAGCTTCGCGAAGAACGACCTCACGTGCCGCGCGAAGACCCTCCCCGCCCCGGTGAACATCGCGGTGGAGCAGTGCACCATGCCGGGCGCCTTCGAGCTCACCGAGAGCCCGCCGAAGAACGGCAAGGTCGGGGTGGCCGTGAAGGTCGCGCTCGACATCGCCGACAAGCGCGCGTGCGTCGTGTCGTACCTCGAGAAGGTGCGGGTGGAGGCGAAGCTCGCCCCCGGCGGCGCCCCCGTGCAGCTCGAGGCGTTCACCGACGCGGGCATCCCCGCGACCAGCCCCGAGGGTCGCGAGCCGCCGCTCGCCCCGCCGCTCGGAGACGGCGCGACGACCCCACGCGACGCAGGCTCCGACGCCGCGCGAGGCGCGCCCCCGGGCGCGAAGCCCGCGGCGAAGTAGGGCCGCTACTCGAGGAAGCGCGCGATGGCCTCGTCGCGCGTCACGGGGCCGAAATGGCCCACGAAGAGCGTGGTCGCGCGCGGCGCGTCCACCGCGAGCAACCTGCCGATATCACGAGCGTTTCCAGGCACGTTGCACATGTAGAAGTGGAGCTCGGCGCCCGTGCCCACGAGGCCGCCTCGGAGCAGATCGCCCACGAACGCTCCGGTGCCCGCGACGACCGCCAGCGAGCCGGGCGTGTGGCCTGGCACCGGCACGACGCGCGCGTGCACGCCGGTGAGCTCGAAGAGCGAGGTGGGCGACGTGACCCAGACGTCGGCGCGCGTCGGCGAGAAGGTCTCGGCGAGGTCCTCCGCCGTGCGCATGCGCGCGAGCGCGCCGGTGGGGCACAGCGGGTCGTTCGTGCCGCGCGCGAGCATCGCGCGGTCGCCCTCGCCGGCCACGACGCGCGTCCCGTACCGCTGCTGGAAGTACCGCGCGCCGCCGGCGTGGTCGGCGTGCCCGTGGGTGAGCACCATGGCGCCGAGCTTCCGCGGGTCCAGCCCGGCCGCGCGCATGTCGGCGTCGAGCTCTGGGGCGTTGCGCGCGAGCCCGCTGTCCACCGCCAGCGAGCGGCCGTCCTCCACGAGCACGTGCACGTTCGCGTGACCGCGCGTAAAGGTGTGCACCTCGAGGTTGCCCAACGTGACCCGGTCGTAGCGGGTGGCGCAGCCCGCCGAGAGCCAGGCGCACACCGCCGCGAACAAGAGGCCGACGAGCGACCGAGAGCGATCCGTCATGGCGCGAGCTTGCCGAAGGTCGAGGCGAACGTCACGCGCGACGCGCCCGGTGGACGCCGAGCCGCCGCGCCCGCTACGCTCGCGCGATGGCGGACGTTGGCGACGCGCGCGATCCCGAGTTCATCCGCCAGCACCTGGAGACCCTCGCGGCGTGGGTCGAGCGCTACCACCACACCGAGGTCGTGGGCCTCGAGCAGGTCCCGAGCGGGCCGGCGCTGGCCGTCGGGAACCACAACGGCGGCATCATGTCGCCCGACATGTTCGCCCTCATGGTCGCGTGGTGGCGCCACTTCGGCGCCGACGAGCCCGCGTACGGCCTCGCCCACGACATCCCCTTTCGCGTGCCCGGCGTGCGCGAGCTCCTGCTGCGCGCCGGCGCCGTGCCCGCGCGGCAAGAGAACGCCCTCGGGCTCCTCCGACGCGGGTGCAAGGTGCTCGTGTACCCCGGCGGCGATCTCGATGCGTATCGCCCGGCGTCTCGCGCGGGCGAGGTCGTGTTCGGCGAGCGGCGGGGCTTCGTTCGCGCCGCGCTGCGCGCGCGCGTGCCGGTCGTGCCGATCGTGTCGGCGGGGGCGCACGAGGCGTTCCACGTGCTCACCGACGGCCGCGAGCTCGTGCGCCGGCTGGGCCTCAAGCGCCTCACGCGGGTCGAGGTGCTGCCGCTCGTGCTCTGCCTGCCGTGGGGCGTCGCCGTGGGGCCCGTGCCCTACGTCCCGATGCCCGTCCGCATCCGCATCCGCGTGCTCCCGCCCATCGTCTGGGACCTCCCGTCGGAGGCCGCGGACGACCCGGCGGCGGTGGCGCGCTGCGCCGCCGACGTCGTCCGGGCGATGCAGACCGGCCTCGACGCCCTGTCACGCGAGGGTGGCCACGGCCGGATGGCGCGCCTCCGCGAGCTCTGGTGACGCCAGGGCGCGCGGCCGGCGCCGACGATTTGCAGCCCATGGCCGCCAAGTTGGCTACGATCGGGGCATGGGAGGGTCGAGCGCGGGCGCGCGCGCCGCGGAGCTTGGGGACGTACTCGCGGGGCGCTATCGGCTCGACCGACGCCTCGGCGAGGGCGCGAGCGGCGTGGTGTTCGCCGCGCACGACCGCACGCTCGACGAGACCGTCGCCCTGAAGCTCGTGACCGCACCCTCCGATGACGGCACGCTCTTCGAGACGGTGCGCCGCGAGGTGAAGCTCGCGCGGCGCGTGACCCACCCGAACGTCGGCCGCATCTACGACCTCGGCGAGGACGGCGGCCGGTTCTTCCTCACGATGGAGCTCGTCACGGGCACGAGCCTCCGCGCGACGCTCGCCGAGGGGACGCCCAGCCTCGGCGCGGCGCTCCGGATCACGGGCGAGCTTGGCGCGGGGCTCATCGCCGCGCACGCGGCCGGCATCGTGCACCGCGATCTCAAGCCCGCCAACGTGATCCTCTCGCAGCGCGACGGCTTCGCGTCCCGCGCGGTGCTCACCGACTTCGGCATCGCGCAGCAGGTGGGCGGAGGCGGGGCGTGCGCCAACTCCGCGGGCACGCCCGCCTACATGGCCCCCGAGCAGCTCCTGGGCGAGCCCATCGACGGCCGCACCGACGTGTACGCGCTCGGGCTCATCCTCTTTCAGCTCCTCGTGGGGCACCGGCCGTTCAAGGGCGACAGCCTCGACGTGGTGCTGAAGCGCCGCCTCACGGAGCCGCCCCCGGATCCCTGCGACCTCGCGCCTACGCTCCCGGCCGCGCTCGGCTCGCTGGTCGCGTGGATGCTGGCCACCGAGCGGACCGCGCGCCCCGACGCCGTCATGGTGGCCGCGGCCCTCGAGCGGCTCCGCGGCGTCCGCGCGCGCGAGCTCACG
>DAORJJ010000566.1:0-4647 GCA_035439005.1 Polyangiaceae bacterium
GGCGGGCGGCGCGGACCGCCGGCGCGATCTCCGCGAGCTCCTCGCCGCCTAGGAGCCCCTCCTCACCGGCGTGCGGGTTCAGCCCAGCGACCGCGAGCGCGAGGGGACCGGCCGCGAGGTCCGAGAGGAACCTCGCGGTGTGCAGCGTGGCGCGCAGCACCTCGGCGCGCGTGACAGCGCGCGGCACCCGGCGGAGGGCGAGGTGCGTGGTGACGAGCGACGTGGTAAACTTTCTTGACCAAAACGCCATGGTCACGCTGGGCGCGCCGAGGCGACGCATGAGGTGCTCGGTGTGGCCCGCGAAGCCGCGCGAGCCCGGCGCCCCGGAGCGCACGACGGCGGCCTTGCTGACCGGGCCGGTGACGAGGGCGTCGGCGAGCCCCTGGCGCGTCCAGTCGGCGCCGAGGTCGACGTAGGCGAGCTGCGCGGCCCCGCCAGCCTTCGACGGCGCGCCCGCGCGGCGCTCGCGGGCCAAGAGCGCGCGGTGCGGCGTGACCACGCCGAGGAGCCCCGGCGCGAGCGCGAAGCCCTCCGCCGCGGTCGCCACGCGCACGAGCCTCGCGCCGTCCACGCCCACGGCGCGCGCGCGCTCGGCGAGGCAGCCGAGGTCGCCGAGCAGGACGGCGCGCGCGCCCCGCGGGAGCCGCGTCGCGGCGAGGAGGCTCACGTCGGGCCCGACGCCGGACGGGCAGCCGGTGCTCACGACGAGGCGTGTCGCCCGCGCGCTCACGTGCGTCCGCCGCGCGGCTCTTCGCCCGCGGCGCGCAGGACGTAGCCGGCGCCGCGGCGGGTCTCGAGGGGGAGCGCGTCGCCGAGCTTCGCGCGGAGGCGGCGCACGTGGATGTCGACGGTGCGCGCGCCGCCCTCGTAGCGCGGCCCCCACACCCGCGCGAGGAGGGTGGCGCGGGGGAACACGCGGCCGCGGTTCTGCGCCAGGAACGCGAGGAGCGAGAACTCCTTGGCGGTGAGCTGCACGCGGTGTCCGCCGAGGCTCACCTCGCGCGCCGCGCGATCGATGACGAGGCCCCCGACCTTGACGCGCTCTTCGGTGAGAAACTCGCTCTTTTGCCACTCGAGCCGGCGGATGCGCGCGTAGAGTTCGGCGGGAAAATACGGCAACACGATGAAGTCGTCGAAGCCGGACTGGGGCTCCACGCGCGTCACCTGCCGCTCGGGCACGGCGAGGAGCGTGGGCGCCTCCGCGAGCTGCGGATCGCGGCGCAGGCCGCGCAGCGCCGCCACGGCCAGATCCGGGCGATCGCCGCCCTCGACGACGATCGCGCGGACCCGCGCCTCGGGGCCGGCCCCCTCCCAGAAGGTGAGCGGCTCGTCCCAGAAGTCGAGGGTGAGCACCTCGGCGCCGAGCTGGCGCAGCACGGGGGCAGCGTTGCCCTCGTCCCACAAGCGCGGCTTGTCGCCGACGACGACGACGAGCGCGGGCGTCTTCACGGCGACGCGCCCGGGTCGCTGCGGCGGCGCCGGGGGCGTGCCGGGCGCAGGCTGCGCGCCGCGCAACATCGCTCAGACCTTCGTGCCGCCGACCGTGATCGCCGAGATCTTGATGGTCGGGCAGCCGACGCCCACGGGCACGCTCTGGCCGTCTTTTCCGCAGGTCCAGATGCCGTCGGAGATCGCGACGTCGTGGCCGAGCATGGTGACCTTGCGGAGCACGTCGGGGCCGTTCCCGATGAGGTTCACGCCCTTCAGCGGCGCTGTGAGCTTGCCGTCCTCGACGAGGTAGCTCTCGGTGAGCGAGAAGACGAAGTCGCCGTTGGCGATGTCGACCTGGCCGCCGCCGAACTTCTTCGCGTAGACGCCCTTCTTGACCGAGCGGAGGATCTCCTCGGGATCATGCGGTCCGGCCGTGAGGATGGTGTTGGTCATGCGGGGGAGCGGCACGCTCGCGAAGCTCTCGCGGCGGCCGTTGCCGCTCGGCGCGCGGCCGTAGTGGCGGGCGCTGTGCCGGTCGTGCATGTAGCCCCGGAGGACGCCCTTCTCGATGAGGACCGAGCTCGAGGGCTCGAAGCCCTCGTCGTCCACGTTCACCGACCCGCGCGACTGGAGCAGCGTGGCGTCGTCGATGACCGTGCAGAGCTCGCTCGCGACCTCGCGGCCGATCTGCCCCGAGTAGTTGCTCGTGCCCTTGCGGTTGAAGTCGGCCTCGAGCCCGTGGCCCACGGCCTCGTGGAGCAGGATGCCGCTGTCGCCCGGCGCGAGCACGACCTCGAAGGTGCCGGCGGGCGCCTCCTCCGCGTCCAGCATGCGGAGCGCGAGCGACGCCGCTTGCTCGGCGTGCCACTCGGGCGACTTGCCGTCGAAGTACCCGAGCGTGCTGCGACCTCCGCCGCCGGAGGAGCCCTCCTGGCGCTTGCCGTCGCGCTCCGCGATGACCCGCACGCCGAACCGCATGAGCGGCTGCGTGTCGCGCGCCATGCGCCCCTCGGAGGTGACGACGAGGATCTCGCGCAGCTCCTCGGCGAAGCTGGCCTCGACCTTCACGACGCGCGGATCGAACGCCTCGGCGTGCTTCGCGGCCCTCTCGAGCAGGGCGCGCTTCTCGAGCCCCGCCACGTCGAGGGTCACGGTGTCGAGCTCGTAGCGGTTCGGCACCGCCACCTCGACGGCGCGCACCGGGGCGAGCGCGCCGCCCTCGACGGCGATCTGCGCCGCGGTGGCCGCGGCGTGCCGCATCGAGTCCCAGTCGAGCTTCTCGACGTACGCGTACCCGGTCGCGTCGCCCTTCTGCGCGCGCACGCCGAGGCCGACGGAGACCCCGCGCGAGGCGCTCTTCAGGATGCCCTCGTCGTACACGAGCCCGCCCGCGGCGCGGTACTCGAAGAACAGATCGGCGTAGTCGGCGCCCTTCGCGAGCGCGACGACGAGCAGCTTCTCGGCGAGCTGGACGTCGATCTCGTTGGGGCCGCCGGGGCCGAAGGGAGCCTTGTAGAGGGCGGATGCGGTCGCCATGGCGCACACCGTAGGCGGTCGCGCCGTCGAGCGAAAGCGCTTCGCTCGAAGAAGCGGCGCGCGGCCACGCGGGCTCCCGGCCTTCTCCCGGCCTTCTCTCGGCCTTCTCTTCGGTCTTCGCTCGGTCTTCTCTCGGCCTTCTCTCGCTCGCCTTCCGCGCCGCGTGCGCCTCTTTTTCCTCCGGGCGCGCCCCTGGCTGCACTAAGGTGCGGCGCGTCGCTCATGCTGCTCTTGCTCGTCGCCGTCCATGTCATGGCCAACGTCGTCTGGATCGGCGCGATCGCTTCTGTGGGCTGGCTCACCCGGCACGCGGCCTCCCTCGCGGAGCCCGACGGGAGGCCGATCGCCCGGGCAGCCTACGAGCTGCTCTACCTGCGCGCCGCCGTCCCGGCGTTCGTGGTGAGCTTCCTCGCCGGCGTGGGCCGCCTGGCGGCGGACCCCAAGACCTACTTCTCCCTTCATTGGTTCCACGGGAAGCTCTTCTTCGCCCTCGCCGTGATCGGCGTGCACCACGTGCTCGGCGCGCGCGCGAAAAAGGCTGCGGGAGGGAGTATGCAAGGGGCGGAAAGCAGCGCTATTCTCACGGGTGCGTTGCTCGTCGCCACCTTCCTCGTCATCGTCTTCGCCGTCTTCAAAGGGAGCCTCGTGACCTAGTGCTGACTCCCTCCTCTCCCCGTCTGCGCGCGGCCCTCCGCTCGCCGCTCCGCCCGCTCTGCGAGCCGCGTACCCGAACGAGAACATCCCTCCGTGGCCATTGACCGCGAGAAGGTGCTCCAAGCCGCCCAGAAGTACGCCGAAAAGAAGAAGTACGACAAGGCGGTCATCGAGTATCAAAAGCTCGTCGCAGCGGATCCGAACGACGCGCGCACTCTCCTGAAGATCGGCGATCTCCAGACGAAGATGGGCACGTACCCGGACGCCATCGCGACGTACGAGGGCGTCGGCCGTCTGTACGCCCAGCAGGGGTTCGCGCTCAAAGCGATCGCGGTCTACAAGCAAATTCGCGAGCTCATCGCGAAGCACGCCCCGACGCTCGACGAGCGCTACGGGCACATCACGCCCAAGCTCGCGGAGCTCTACGAGCAGCTCGGCCTCGTGAGCGACGCCCTCGCGGCCCTCGACGAGGTGGCGACGCGCTTCCAGCGTCAGCAGCGCGACGCCGAGGCGATCGCGGTGTGCCAGAAGATCGTGCAGCTCGACCCGAGCAACCCCTTGCCGCACCTGCGCCTCGCGGAGGCCCTCTCGCGCACGCGCGACCTCGACGGCGCGGTGGCGTCGTTCAAGGCGGCCTCCACGCTGCTGATGCAGATCGGCCGGCGCGACGACGCCGTGAAGGTGCTCGAGCGCCTGCTCCATCACAAGACCGACCTGGAGCAGGCTCGCCTCTGCGCGGAGCTCTACCTCCAGCGAGGGCAGCCTCAAGACGGCATGCTCGCGCTCGCGAAGCTGCAGCTCTGCTTCCAGGCCGATCCTCGCAACCTCGACACGCTCGGCCTGCTCTCGCGGGCGTTCAACGTGATCGGGCAGGCCGCGAAGTCGATCGAGGTGCAGAAGGAGATGGCCCGGGTCGCGCGCGACAGCGATCAGCGCGATCTCTTCCGCGAGATCGCCACGAGGCTCCTCCAGCTCGCGCCGCACGACGACGTGGTCCAGCGCCTCGCCGGTCAAGCGATGCCCGAG
>DAORJJ010000567.1:0-1541 GCA_035439005.1 Polyangiaceae bacterium
GACGGCGCCCTCGCACGTCGCGCCGGAGCCCGCCCCCGCGCAGGCCGCCCCGGCTGGGCGCGTGCGGCCGAACGCCACGCTGCTCGGGCTCGCCGCCGGTCCCCAGCAGGCCGCGCGCACGCCGAGCGAGCCCCCCGAGAAGATCCCCTCGGTGCTGCCAGCGCCCCTGCCACCCACGCGGGAGGAGCTGCCGCCTGCGCCCGAGCCGCCCGCGCGGCGCGGCGTGCCCATGGCGCCGGTCGTCGGCGGCGTCGCGGTGCTGCTCGCGATCGGCGGCGGGCTGCTGCTGCTCCTGCTCCGCTCGGGCCCGCCCATCACCGCGCAGGCGCGCGTCGACGACAAGGGCAACGAGGCCCTCGCGGTGCGCTGCCCCTCGTGCCCCGACGGCACGACCCTCGCGCTCGCGGGCGGCGCCACGCCGAGCCCCGTGAAGGGGGGCGAGGCCCTCGTGCCCCTCCCCGCGCCGCTCGCGCTTGGCCCCAACGAGCTGACCATCGCCGTCGATCGCCCCGCGGGCGGACGCGACGAGACCGTCAAGCTGCGCGTGCCGGTCTCGTACCGCGTGCGGGCCGATCTGAGCACGCTCGTCGCCAAGCCCCCCGCCATCACGGTGCGCGTCGAGGCCGCCGACGGGACGACCGTGGAGGTCGACGGAAAGCCCGTCGCCCTCGCCGCGGGCAAGGGCGAGGTCGTGTACCCCGTCGGCGCCGACGCGCTCGGCACCTCCAACGAGACGAAGCCGATCGAGAAGACCATCACCTTCAAGGTGACGACCGCCGGGCGCACCGAAGAGGGCGCGATCCCCGTGCGCGGGCGCATCGTCCCGCTTCACCTCGACGCCCCCGGCGCGCGGGCCATCGTCGACGGACCGACCTGCCACATCACCGGCCAGACCGTCGTCGGCGGCACCATGACCGTCGGGGGCACCCCGGCGACGGTCGGCTCGCGCGGCGAGTTCTCCGTCGATCACCCCTGCGCGGAGGTCGGGCGCCACCGCGTGGAGCTCGTCGCCGGGGCCGCGGGCTTCGCGAGCCGCTCGACCACGCTCACCATCACCCGTGTCGCGGCGCTCGACGCCGAGGCGCAGCTCTGGGAGACCCGCGGCCCCGCGCAGGACCCCCTCGGGGAGGGCGGCGGCGCGCCGCAGCTCCCCATCGCCTTCGAGGCCCTGGCGCGCCCCGAGTCGCTGGGCAAGCCCGCCATCGTGGAGGGGCCGGTCGTCGACGCCCGCACCACCAACGGCCTCACCGTCGCGCTCCTCGACAATCGGCGAAAGTGCAAGTCCGCGTGCCTCACGCGGCTCCTCTACGGCGGCCCGACACCCCTACAAAAAGGTCAATCATTGCGCGCCTATGGCTTCGTCGCCGGCGCGGTCACCGCCGACGGGCGCACCCTGCCCGAGCTCCACACGTCGTTCGTGCTCCCGGGGGCCCTCAAGTGAGCGGCGCGTCGCCTCCCGCGTCGACGCTCGGGGCGTCGAAGGCGCTCGTGCGCAGCCTCGCCGCGGCCCTCGGGCTTGGGTCGCTCGCGCTCGGGGCGGG
>DAORJJ010000567.1:1551-4640 GCA_035439005.1 Polyangiaceae bacterium
CCCCGCGCGCCCCACGCGGTCGTGGTGGGGTCGCCGCGGGGCGCGTCGCCCGTCGTGCGGGTCAACGCGGCGCGCGACGGCCTGGCCCCCGATCCGCTCCCCTCGAAGAAGCTCCACGTCGCGTGGCGCAAATCGACCGGCGCCCCCCTCGAGAGCCCGCCCGTCGTGGACGACCACGGGCGCGTGATCGTGGCGGGCGCCCGCGGAGACGTGGTGGTCCTCTCGCCCGACGGCGAGGAGCTCAGCCGGGCCGCCACCGGCGCCCAGGGCCCAGGGCCCCTCGCCCTCACGGCCGACGGCACCGCGGTGTTCGCCACGTCGAGCGGCGACGTGGTCGGCGCGCGTGGAGCTCGCCGGCGCTTCCTCGTGCACGCCGGCGTGCCCTCGTCGTTCAAGGTGGCGCCGCTCCCGATGCGTGACGGCGGCTTCGTCGCCGCGGTGGGGTCTGCGCTGCTGTTGCTCGACACGGAGGGCCAAGAGCGCGCGCGCGCCCAGGGCCCCGAGCCCTTCGTCGGGCCGCTCGTGGCCATCGGCGCGCGGGTGCTCGGCGCGAGCCGCGGCGGCACCGTGTTCTCGTGGTCGCCGGGCGGAGAGGTCATCCGCGTCGGCAGCTTCCGCGCCCCCGTGGACGGAGGGCTCACGGTCGAGGACGGCGCGCGGCTGCTCGCCGTCACCGACGCGCGGCAGGTCACCGAGCTCGATCTCGCGCGCGGCGCCACGCGCGCGCGCGGCACGGCGGCCCTCGGCTCGCTCTATCTGGGGCCACCGGCGCTCTCCCGCAACGCGATCGTTCTCCAGAGCGTCGCCCTCGGCGCGACGTACCTCGTGCTGCTCGACCGCACCGGGCGCGAGACCCGCGTCCCGATCGGGCCGACGTCGTCCGCTGTGCCCGCGCTGCTGCCGGACGGCGGCACTCCGCAGGTCGTGGCGCCGCCGCACACAGGCCCGCTCGTCGACGCGCGCGGCACCGTCGCGTTCCTCACTCCCGAGGGGCACGTGGGCGTCGCCTCCACCGAGTCGGGCACCTCGACGCTCGCCGAGCCCGTGTGCGGCCGCGCGGTCGGCAAGGCGTCGGTGCTCCCTGGCCTCGCGCCCGCTGGACCTCAGGCGTTCGTGGTCGCGTGCGAGAACGGCGCCGTGGTCAAGATCGTCGGGGAGTGACCGAATTTCCGCGGGCCCCCATTGATGCCCTGAGCGGCGCGCGCTACCCTTCGACCCATGATCACCGTCACCGAGCGCGCCGCCGACAAGGTCCGTGAAATCGCCGAGGCGGAGAACCTCCAGGGCCAGGGCCTGCGGCTCAAGGTCATCGGGGGCGGCTGCGCCGGCTTCAGCTACGACCTCTACTTCGAGGACGCCGTCACCGACATGGACGAGTCGTTCGAGTGCCTCGGGGTGAAGCTCTACATCGACCCGCTGAGCTTCCAGTACCTCGAAGAGACCGAGATCGACTACGTCGAGGGCGCGCACGGCGCGGGCTTCAAGTTCAACAACCCGAACGTCAAGGGCAGCTGCGGCTGCGGCTCGTCGGTCAGCTTCTAGGGCTCCCCAACGGATCGCGGTCGCTGCTCGAAAGAGTCGCTGCCTTCCACCAGAGTTCCGTGGGCGGCGACGGCGGCCGTTGCCCCGGCATTGTAACATGTCGTAGTGGTCGTCATGGCCTTGAAAGCATGCGCGACCGCCGTGCTTGTGCTCCTCCCCTCCTGCGCACCGCCGCCAGGACGGCCCGTTGACCCTGCGCCCGGACAGAACTCGCGGGGAACGACTCCCTCGACTACTCCGCGGAAACCCGGTTCGGCCACTGACCCGCTCGCCGGAGGCCAACGGCCAGATCACCAGAGCCAGCGCGACCCGACAAACGCGCCTCGGACGCCGTTTCAAGTCCAAAACGAGGTCATCCGATGGTCGCGGCCGACTGGGGCGCCCCCAGGTTCCGCCTCTCAGGCGAGGGGGGACGTGCTCGTGTATGCGATGGTCCTCATTCGTTGTAGGGAATCGAAGTACCCTCCACAATGGTCGGTTTTCGAAATCAACTGCTTCGCGGGCGAAAACAGTTGCTTCGGGACAACGTTGAACGTCCCTGAGGTTGGTGGAGAGCTTGGTCGCTTCGACCTGCATGCCTTCCGCGATGGGCGAATGGTCGTGAACTCGCCCGCGCAGACGGTTATTGGGCTTGGGACGGCGATTCTGGTTACGGTCGATGCCAACTCCAAAACGATTCGGTACTCATCAGACGACGGTTGCTTAGGCGAAGCCCCGGTCATCGTTCAGGAGGCTCACGGGCTGGATCCAGGGGACTAGAACTGCGCGAAGAAGTCCCACGTAGCCTGGCGGCCTGGGCCCCACATGGCGTGGCCCTGGCCAGGCACGCTGCAGACGAGCACCGGGCGCTTGCAGCCCTGCGGCGCCTCGCACGGCGTGGGTGACGCGGGCGCCCGCGTCGCGCCGCAGCCGTTCCAAAACGACCAGTGGCGGATGGCCTTCTCGCCCTCCGCCGGGCTGACGTTCGTGTCCGCCAGGCCGTGAAAAATGGCGGCGGCGACCGGCGGCGAGGGGCAGATCAGGTGCCCCTCGGCGTCGTAGCTGCCGGGCGTCGCGAACGGGCCTCCCCCGGCGTGGGAGGCGATGGCCCGCAGCACGCCGCCGCGACCGCACGCGAGCTGGTTCGCGAAGTAGGCGCCGGCGCTCGTGCCGACCGCGAAGAAGCGCGTGGTGTCGAGGCAGAGCGTGTCGGAGAGCGTCCGCACGAGCGCGTCGAAGAAGGCAAAATCGCCGTTCTGGGCGTAGGGCGTGTTGAGGTCCCAGTTGCCGCGGACGGCGTCCGGGTACACGAAGACGGCGCCCTCCGAGCGGCCCTCGAGGTCGAGGTACGGGCGCGCCGACGCGCCGTTGCGGCCGCCTGAGTGCAGGCCGACGACGAGGCGGTGCGCGCGCCGCGGGCTGTAGCCCTCGGGCACCCAGAGCGTGTAGGTGCGCGTGCTCCCGCCCACGGCGAGCGAGAGCCCCTCGCGGACCCCCGAGGGCGCCGCGACGCCGCACCCGGGCGTGCCGTTGGGTGGCGGCGCGGCGTCGACCGGCTCCGGCGGCGG
>DAORJJ010000568.1:0-4618 GCA_035439005.1 Polyangiaceae bacterium
GCGGGCTGCCCTCCCTCGGCGACGGGGCGGGCGCGTCGGGCTACGAGTCGGCGCTCGTCGGCCCCCTCTCCGCCGAGCTCGTCGACGAGGCGACGCCCGTGAAGCTCGACGGCCTCCTCAAGGAGTGGCAGCCGCGCAGCGCGACCGAGCGGCTCCGCGGCGCGACGGAGGGCCGCGCGTTCGCGGTGGCGCTCCAGTACGACGGCGCGAAGCTGTACGTCGCCGGCGAGATCACCGATCCGAATTATGTGCGTACTGCACGTTTCGCCGACACCGAGGATCGGGTGTCCCTCGCGCTCGCGTTCCCGTCGGCCGGCGGGCGCTACAAGGTCTACGAGCTCTCCATCTTCCCCGGCAAGGCGGGGGAGACGGCCGGGAGCGTGCGCTACGCCACGGGCCCGCTGAAGGGCCGCCCGGTCCCGTCCGCGAAGGTCGTCGAGGCGCCGCAGGAGCGCGGCCTCACGTTCGAGGCCGTCGTGCCCTGGGCGACGTTCGCCGAGGCCTCGACCGTGCGCGTGGGGCTCCGCGCGGCGCTGCGCTACCACGACGGCGACGGCGCGGCAGAGCTCGGTGTCCTCGCGACCGGCCCGGGCGGCGAGGCGGCCCCGACCGAGCTCCCGGCGCTGCCGACCGCCGCCGAGCGCGCCGTGGTGGAGGGGCTCCTCGAGCCGAACGGGCTGTCGAAGGCGGTGCCGAAGATCGATCTCATCGTCGACATCACGGGCGACGCCATGAAGGAGCGCGTGAGCGTGTTCGACCGGTACGTGACGGTCTGCGGGCCGGGCTACCGCGGCGGCAAGCAGTTCTTCTACCGCCAGCTCGCCGGCGAGGTGACCCGCCTCGAGGCCCGGGACCTCGGCGGCCGCGGGAAGGACTCGCTGCTCGTCCGCAGCCGGCTCGCGCAGGGCGGGGCGGAGCGCGAGGCCTTCGAGGTGTGGGCCTTCCCGCACGACGAGCCGGAGACCCTCTTCGCCCACGAGGTGGCGGTCGGGCGAGGGGCCAACAAGCTCGCGAACGCCCTCCGGATTTCGCGCTCGGAGATCGAGGTGTCGGTGGAGCCCGCCGTCGGCTGGGCCGCCGAGACCTACCGAGAGCCGGCCCTCGGCGGGGGCGTGCTGCCGCTGCTCTTGCCGTGGGGCACGGTGAAATCACGCCTGTTTCGCTTCGACGGCCAGCGCTTCCAGAAGGCCTCGGAGGTCGCGCAGGAGGGCCCCAAGGCGGCGCCCGCGCCCGCCGTCGCGCCGCCGGTGCCCCGCGACCTCCCCACGCCGCCCGTCACGAAGGGCGCCGACCTCGGCCGCCGCGTCTTCGAGCAGTACCTCGCCGACCAGCGGGTCGCTCCCGGCGCGCGCCCCAAGGTCGACCTCCAGGTCCAGGCGCACGGCGATCCGCGCCCCGAGCGCGTCGTGCTCGTGGGCCGCGATCTCGTCGTGCTCGGGCCCGGCTACAAGGGAGGCACGCAATACGCGTTCGCCCGGCTGTCGGAGTTCGCCGCGCCGGAGGACATCGGCGAGGTCACGGCCCGCGATCTCACCGGCGACGGGCTCGCGGAGCTCCTCGTGCGCGGCAAGGTGAAGCCCGCGCCGGGCGTCGAGAGCGACGTGCTCATGGTGTACTCGGCGGCGGGCGACCGGGTCGCGCGCTTGCTCAGCGTGGAGACCGGCCGCGAGGCGGGCGGGGCGCGGGCGCAGGGCCTCGTGCAGTTCGTCCCGAGCAAGACGCGCGGCTTCGACGTGGACGTCCGCCCGGGCGTCGTGCGCGGGTGCACCGAGCGCACGTGCACCTTCGCCGAGGGCGAGCCGACGCCCCAGATGGTGCCCGTGCTGCTCCCGTGGGGGAAGACGCGCCACGTGCGCCTCGTGTGGAACGGGGCCGCGTTCACCATCCAGTGAGCGCTCGGCGCGAGCGTCGGCGCGCGCCCGCGGGGGATCTCCTTGCGTCATCCGCTCGGATTCATGTTAAAAACGGCGAACCGTGGAAAACACCATCGTCGCCAAGGGACGCCTAGAGGTCCGAGGCGGGACGCTCTCGGTCAAGCGGGGCGCCGGCAACAAGTCGAAGCTCGAGATCGGCCCCGAGATCACCGTGATCGGGCGCAACGAGGCGTGCGATCTCGTGCTCGATGACAAGCGCGTGAGCGCGGTCCACGTCGAGCTCATCGCCACCGAGCGCGGGGTGCGGGTCCGCGATCTCGGCTCGCGCAACGGCACCTTCCTCGGCGACACGCGCATCGGCGAGGTGTACCTGCTGAAGCCCACCGTGTTCTCGGTGGGCGAGTCGGTCCTCGAGTTCACGCCGACCACCCCCGAGACCGTCGAGATCCCCGAGGTGGCGGCCTTCGGACCGCTCGTGGGGTCGAGCGCCGGCATGCGCGCCGTCTTCGAGCGCTGCCGCAAGGCCGCCCCGACCGAGCTCACGGTGCTCATCCTCGGGGAGACCGGCTGCGGCAAGGAGCTCGTCGCGCAGGCCATCCACCAGGCCTCGATGCGGGCGCACAAGCCCTTCGTGGTCGTCGACTGCGGCTCGATCCCGCCCTCCCTCGCCGAGAGCGCGCTCTTCGGGCACGAGCGCGGCAGCTTCACCGGCGCGGTCGACAAGCGCATCTCGCCGTTCGTCGAGGCCGACGGCGGCACCATCTTCCTCGACGAGCTCGGGGAGCTGCCGGTCGACGTGCAGCCGAAGCTCCTCCGGGCGCTCGCCGAGCAGCGCATCAAGAGCGTCGGCTCGAACAACTACAAGCCGGTCAACGTGCGCGTCATCGCGGCGACCCGCCGCGATCTGGTCCGCGAGGTGAACGCGGGCACCTTCCGGAGCGACCTTTATTTCCGCGTCGCGCAGCTCCGCGTCGAGCTGCCCCCGCTCCGCGAGCGCCTCGAGGACATCCCCGCGCTCGTGCGGAAGATGATGATCGACATCGGCGACAAGGACGCCTACGCGCGCATCACCAGCGACTCGCTCGAGCGGCTCATGCGCCACGACTGGCCGGGAAATGTGCGCGAGCTGCGCAACGTCATCTCGGTGGCGCTGGCGTTCGGCAAGGAGGGGCCGCTCGACCTCGCGCAGCACCTCGCGCCGCTCGTGGCCTCGAGCGACTCCACCCCCACCCGCGGGCGCACCTTCCAGGACGCGAAGCGCGACGTGCTGGCGCGGTTCGAGCGTGAGTACTTCACGGCGCTCTACGCGGAGTGCAGCGGCAACGTGAGCGAGATCGGGCGTCGCTCCGCCATGGAGCGCGCGCACGTGCGCGGCTACCTGCGCCGCCACGGCATCGGGGATCCGAAGGCCGGCGGCTGACCGGCGGCGCACCGAGTACGAGCGCCCGCGATCACCAGCCGCGGCCAGGCCCGCGCGCGGCAGGATCACCCGGCGCGACCGCGGATAGAAAAGCCGCTACGCTTCGGTCGCCATGGTGGCGAAGCTGAGCCCTGTACCGCGCGCCCCGCGCCTGCCCTCTCTCGCAAAGTACGAGCTCCTCGGCGAGCTCGGGCACGGCGGCATGGCCACGGTGTACCGCGCGCACGATCCGCGCCTCGGCCGCGACGTCGCCGTGAAGCTCCTGCACGCTCACCTGCGCGAGTCCGCCGAGGTGGCGGCGCGGTTCGCCACCGAGGCCCGCGCCGTCGCGAAGCTCCGTCACCCCAACATCGTCGAGGTCTTCGACGTGTCGGGCGAGGAAGACAGCGAGCAGTTCCTGGTCGTCGAGCTCGTGCGCGGGCCGAGCATGCGTCGGCTGCTGGCCGAGCACGGCGCGCTGCCCCCGGAGGTCGGGTGCGCGATCGTGCTCGACGTGCTCGGCGCGCTCGCGAGCGCCCACGACGCGGGGGTCGTGCATCGCGACGTGAAGCCCGAGAACGTCCTCATCGAGCATCGCCCCGCGCGCGAGGACCTCGACGGCGACGCCTCGGGCGACCTGCTTGGGCATCGAGTGCGCGTAAAGCTTACGGATTTTGGCATCGCGAAGCTGCTCGACGTGCAGGGCGTGACCTCCACCGGCCAGGTGCTCGGGAGCCCGGCCCACATGGCGCCCGAGCAGATCGACGGCTCCGACGTGGACGAGCGCGCGGACGTGTTCGGCGCGGGCGTGCTCCTCTACGAGTGCCTCGTAGGGCACCTGCCGTTCGAGGGGCAGAACCCGGCGCAGGTGCTGCGGCGCGTGCTCGACGGGCTCTACGCGAAGGCCGAGGCCGAGCGCCCGGTCGTGGGCAAGGCGCTCTCGGCGATCTGCGATCGCGCGCTCGCCCGCGCGCCCGGCGATCGCTACCCGACCGTGCGGGCCATGCGCGACGCGCTGGTGGCGGAGCTCGCGCGCCTCGACTTCGGCGAGCCGCGCGTCGAGCTCGAGGCGTGGCTCGACGACCCCGAGGGCTACGAGGTCCGGCACGCGTCCAAGATGGTCGAGCGCCTCTGCGCGCTGGGCGCGGAGGGCCGCCGCCGCGGCGACGTGCTGGCGGCCACCGCCGACTACAACCGCGCGCTCGCGTTCGCGCCGCACGACGGGCACCTGCTCCGGGTCGTCACGAGCCTGCAGCGCCGCGGCAAGCGCCTCGCGTTCGCGCGGAGGCTCGCGCCGATGCTGCTCGTGGCGGTGTGCGTGGGCGCGACCGCGTTCGGCGCGACG
>DAORJJ010000569.1:0-2376 GCA_035439005.1 Polyangiaceae bacterium
CACGAGCGTCTGCGGGGGCGCGGCGGCCGGCTCGACGAGCTGCGGCACGCCCAGCAGCGTCGGGGCGCCGCGGCCAGGGCGCGTGGGGGCGGCGGGGCGCTCGGCCGTGCGCTCGAGATCCGCCGGGACCACGATGCGGAGGGGCTCCTCGGCGCGCCCCTCGTTGGGGCGGATCGCCCGCGTGTCGTCGAGGGTCGTCAGCGGCGCGACGAGCGTCTGCTTGACGGGCGCGGCCCCGGAGCCCGCGAGCGCAGCGGCGGGCGGGCTCGAGGCGGACACCCCTCGGGACGCGGGGGCCGAAGCGCGCCGCGGGAAGTGGACCGTGGGATCGCCGCGCCAGTCCTTCCATGTCAGCGTCGCGAGCGGTGGCTGGCTGGGTTTGCCTTCGTAGCGCTCGTCGAACACGGCGAGCTGCACGAGCTTGCCGGTCTTCGCCGCGCTGAGCGCCGCTTGTACGAGCTCGAGCTGCCCGAGCAGCAGGCCCACGGCGGTCCCCTCGTTCGTGCCCGGCTGCACCAAGAACGCGTACTCACGGTAGCTGAGCGGGAGGCTCTCGGTGGGCGGGTGCTCTCGCCTCGAGAGGACCTCCAGGGCCGCGGTGCCCACGGGCGCTGCGGTGGCCGCGGGGGTGGGCCCAGCGCCCTGGCTGAGCTGCGTCGTCGCGGCGGGCACCTCGACGGTCGCGCTCTCGAACACGCTGCGCGTCGTGTTGACCGTGACGTCCAGCGGATCCGCGGTCCTCACCGTGGTGTCGAGGTCGGTCGAGTTCGCGAGGGTGGCCGGCACGGCCCGCGGAACCGCGGGCTTTGCGGCGGCCGGGCCGGTGGGGCCCGGGGCGCCCGGTCGAGGGGCGGCCGCGGCTGCGGTGTCGGGCTTGGAGGCCAGGTCGGGCTTGGAGGCGACGGCGGGCTTGGAGGCGACGGCGGGCTTGGAGGCGACGGCGGGCTTGGCGCCTGCGGCGGGGGCGGCCGGGGCCTTCGTGCCCGCCGGCGGCGGCGCGCTCGCTTTGGCGTCGAGGGGAGTGAGGGCCGCCGTGTCGGTCGTGCGCTTGACGACGAACCGCAGCCGCGCGACCGGGTCCACCGCGCGGTAGCCTGCCTCCAAGAGCTCGATGGAAAACCCGCTCATCGGGCCGGCTTCGCCCCGGTGGGAGCGCACGAGCTGGAGGGCTCGCTGCCAGGTCTCTGCTTCGACGCAGAAGGACTGCGGGTCGCCCTTCCCAATCGCCGACACCTCGACGAGCCATCGCATGAAGAATCGCGCCCCTTTCGGTGGTTACGCTCGCACCGTCGCCGACGGCGCCCAAATTGAACCCGGACAATAGCGCCGATTCCGCCGCTTGGACCGACTTTCTCGAAAGGAAGCGCACTCGTCCGCTGGGAACGGGGCGTCCCCGGGGTTCACTCCGCTCGGAGCCCGTCCGCCGGGCGCATGCGCGACGCGTAGAGCGCGGGCACGATGGTGGCCACGCTGCTGATGAACACGGCGATCGCGCCCGTGATGAGGAACTCGTTCGGCCGGATGAGGACCGGCAGGTGCGAGATGAAGTACACCTTGGGGTCGAGTGGGAAAGGGTAGGCCGCGATGGCCCGGCAGCAGGCGTACCCCAGGAGGAGCCCGAGGCCCGTGCCCACGACGCCGATGAGGGTGCCCTGGTAGAGGAAGATGCGGAGGATGGCGCGGTCGGTCGCGCCGAGCGCCTTCAGGAGGGCGATCTCGCGCTTCTTGTCGAGCACGACCATGATGAGCACCGCGACCACGGTGAAGGCCGCGACGAGGATGTTCAGCGCGAGCATGAAGCTCATCCCGATCTGCTGAATGAGCAGCGCCGTGAAGAGGCCATGGTTGAGCTCGCGCCAGTCGAGCGTGTGGTAGACGCCGTTGGCCAGCCGCCGGTCGATTTCCTTGGCGATGGCCGCGGAGTTGTCGATGTCGTCGATGGTCATCTCGACCCCGGTGACGCTGTCGCCCTGGTCGTAGAAGCCCTGGGCCTCGTAGAGGTCGGTGTAGACGAGCTTGGAGTCGTACTGGTCGAAGCCAGCCTCGAACACCGCGATGACGCGGAACTGCTTGGCGATCGGCGGTCGCGCGCCGCTGGCGCCGAGCGAGACGCCGATGGTGGGCGAGGTGATCTGCAGGCAGTCGCCCAGCTTGACGCCGAGCTGTTTGCCCAGGGTTCGGCCGATCACGACGCCGGGGAGCTTCTTGATCTGCTCCGGGCTCTTGCACGGATCGGGGTCGATCGACTCGGGGAGGACGTCGTCGTCGTCCGTGGGGAGCTGGCTCGCGTAGCCGCCGTCCGGGGTCACCGCGCCGACGACCGTCGGGGCCGTCGGGGCCGCGGTCGGGGCCGCCGCGTCGTCGGGCGCGCCCGCG
>DAORJJ010000569.1:2386-4591 GCA_035439005.1 Polyangiaceae bacterium
CATCGATGCGGTCGGGATCGGCGCCGGCGGCCCGCAGATCTCCGAGGACCGAGCGGCCCGCGCCCCCGTCTCGCGCGTCGCGGGCGCCCGAGGGGGAGGTGGGCGGGAAGGGGTCGAAGGGGTCGACGCGCCGCTCGGGCGGCTTCGCGCCGGGCTTGCGCAGGCCGTCGAGGTTGCCCTCGACGATGTGCCGCGGGAGGTCGAGCACCTTGGGCATGAACTCGGGGTCGACGCCCTTCAGCAGCACGCCGGTGGCGGTGCGGCCCCCGTGGGTGACCATCATCGGGTTGATGATGAACGGCGCCACGCCTTTCACGCCCGGCACCTCGGCGACCTTCTTCATGACCTCGGGGTACTCGCGGAAGTCGACCGAGTATTTCAGCACGAGGACGTGGGCGTTCACGCCGAGCACTTTGTCGCGGAACTGCTTCTGGAAGCCGCCCGTGACGCTCATGACGGTCGCGAGGGCCGCGACGCCGATCATGACCCCGAACATCGCGAACGCGGTCCCGACCGAAATGAAGGAGCGCTTCTTCGAGACGAGGTACCGGAGAGCGATGGTGAGGGGGTAGCCCATGAACGCGGGGTGCAGTTACCACGAAACCGTCGGGCGTCGCGAGCGCTGCGCCGCGCCGCTGCCGCGGGGCCGGAAGGTCCCTGCTTGGCGGGCCCGGGCGGTCGACGTAGAATGGTGCCATGGCGAGGGACCACGACGGAGACACGCTCCACCTCGGCGGGGCGCCCGCGCCCGCGCCCGCGCCCGCGGGGGTCGATCCGTACCTCGGCACCGTCATCGAGGGGCGCTACCTCGTCGACTCGGTGCTCGGCGAGGGCGGGATGGGCATCGTGTACGCCGGGCGCCACCGCACCCTGGCGAAGCGCGTGGCCATCAAGGTGCTCAAGCGCGAGCTCGCCGACGATCGCGACATGCTCGAGCGGTTCTTCAACGAGGCGCGCGCGGCGTCGTCGATCGGCTCGCCCCACATCGCCGACGTGGCCGACTTCGGCATGCTCCCGGACGGCGCCGCGTACTTCGTGATGGAGTACCTGGACGGCGTGAGCCTGGGCGGGCTGCTCGACCAGCTCCGCATGATCCCCACGCCGCGGCTCCTCAAGATCGCCCGTCAGATGGCGGTCGGCCTCTCCGCCGCGCACCTGGCCGGCATCGTCCACCGCGATCTCAAGCCCGACAACATCATGCTCGTGTCGCGTGGGGTCGAGAACGATTTCGTCAAGATACTTGACTTTGGCATCGCGAAGGTCACCCACGCGGCGACGCGCCTCACGCGCACCGGCAGCGTGTTCGGCACGCCCCACTACATGTCGCCCGAGCAGGCCGCGGGCCTCTCGGTCGACAGCCGCGGCGACCTCTACGCGCTCGGCATCATCCTCTACGAGATGGCGTGCGGCCGGGTGCCCTTCGACTCGGACAACTACATGGGCATCCTCACGCAGCACATGTACAAGGCGCCGCCCGCGCCGCGCACCCTCGTCGTGCCGCCGAACGCCGTCTCCCCCGGGCTCGAGGCGATCATCCTCAAGTGCCTCACCAAGAAGCCGGAGGGGCGCTACGCCACGGCCGACGAGCTCGTCGCCGACCTCGACCTCCTGGCCGCCGGTCAGACCCCGAAGGCGGTCGGCGAGCTCATGGCCCGCTCCGGCAACTTCAACGCGCCCGCGGACTACTTCCACGGCGCGGCCCCTGCGCACACCCTCGTGCCGCAGTCTCGAGGGGGCGCCCGCCGCCTCGGGGTCGTCGTCGGCGTGGGCGCCGGCGTCCTGCTCGCGGCGGCCGCGATCGTCGGGTTCGCCCTCCGCGACAGCGGGGCCGGCGCGCAGCCACGCATCCGGGCCCTCGCGCCGCCGCCCTCGGCCACGGTCCCGGTGATCGCGCCCGCGCCCGTCGTCGCCGCGGCGCCCGCCGCCGCCTCGAAGCGGGTCGTGCTCGTCGCGATCGAGCCGGCCGACGCGCAGGTGGCGCTCCCGTCGGGGACGCTGGTGAACGTGGAGAGCGGCTTCGCGCGCGTCTCCCTGGCGCCCGGCGAGAGCGTGACCCTCAAGGTCTCGCGGCCCGGCAGCGTGCCGCAGGAGCTCGTGCTCGGGCCGACGTCGGGAGACGCCGTGCGTGTGAAACTCGAGGCCGAGCCCAAGGGGGCGCCGGTAGGGGTGTCGACCACCAAGCCGGGGCCCCGCGTCGCGCCCGCG
>DAORJJ010000570.1:0-4583 GCA_035439005.1 Polyangiaceae bacterium
GGACAGAGGGGGCCGGGGCGCGCCCGCGCGCGGCCGAGGCGCTCACGCGACCTCCGCGAGGAGCTGCGCGAACAGCGCGGCGTCGACGGCGGGAGGCGCGGCGGGTCCCCAGCTTGGTACGCAGTTGCCTGCCCCGCTGCGGAGCCGGAGCAGGTCCGCCGCGCGCTCGGCCGGGGAGCCCGCGACGGCCCCGCTCTCCGCGGGCGTGGGCTCCGCGCGGGCGAGGGACGCGCCGGCGCCGAGGAGCGACAGCGCGCAGGCGACCTGGGCCGCCATGCGGAGGCCACGGCGCTGCTCAGGCGAGAGCGCGGAGCTGGAGGCGGGCGTGGGGGTGGACTCGAGCGAAGGGACGGACGGGGTGCTGGACATGAGGGGCTCCTGGGTTGGGGGGCGCCCGGACATTCGCAAGTGACGTGCCAGTGGTTGACTGGTTCAATCACTTGATGGATCGCTAATTGCTGGTGTTTGGCTCATGACCCTCTCCCCGTGGCTCCTCTGTCAGCTCGCGGCGCTCTCCGCGGCCGCGTGGCTCTTCTTCCGCACGACGCGCGACCTGCCGCCGGCGCGCGCCGGCGCCCTGCGGTGGGCGCTGGTCCGTGCCCTGCCGTTCACGGTGGTGGG
Organism: Polyangiaceae bacterium; assembly: GCA_035439005.1. Lineage (GTDB taxonomy): Bacteria > Myxococcota_A > Polyangia > Polyangiales > Polyangiaceae > JAAFHV01. The sequence continues at coordinate 622 of DAORJJ010000570.1, forward strand.
TGCGCTGTGCGTTGACTACGCGCTCCGCGTCGTCGGCTACGCGCTCGCCGGGGCGCGCGGTCCCCTCCCGGCCTTCGGCGGCATCATGGCGTACGGCGCGCTCTTCGGGCTCGGCGGCGCCTACGCGTTCTTCGCGCGCGGCGCGCGGCTCGACGTGTACGCCGCGCTCGACCGCGTCACCGGGCCGCTCGCGCTGCTCGCGGCCGTGGGCCGCGTCGGCTGCTTCCTCGCGGGGTGCGAGCACGGCGCCCCCACCTCCGCGCCGTGGGGCGTGCGCTACCCCGCGAGCCACCCGCACTTCGCCGAGCTCACGCGCGCGGGCCTCGCCGAGGCGGGCGCCGCGTGGTCGAGCCCGCTGCACCCCGCCACGCTCTACGAGGCGGCGTTCGCGCTGGCGGCCTGCGCGCTCTCGGTGTCGCTGCTGCCGCGGCCCTCGACGAAGCCAGGGGGCGTCTTCTTCGCCGGCACGCTGGTCTACGCGGGCGGCCGCTTTGTCAGCGAGGCGTTCCGGGGCGACGGCGCGCACGGCCTCTCGGGCGCCGACCACGGCGCGCTCACCACCGGCCAGGCCATGAGCCTCTTCGCGATCGGGCTCGCGGTCTCGCTCGCGCTCAGGGCCAACGAGGCGCAGCCCGTCCCGGAGGTCGAGCCGGTCACGAAGCGCTGTCGCGTGCGCTCGGGACCGCCGCTCTAGCCCGCGCCGAGCTTCTCGAGGAGCCGATCGAGCGCGTCGAGGTCGGCGTAGGGGATCACCACCTCGCCCTTGTTGCCCTGGTCGCGAACGAGCACGCGCGCGCCGAGCGTCCGCGAGAGGCGCGCCTCGAGATCGCGGACCGACGCGGTCTTCTCGGCCGGGGTCGCCCCCTTGGCCTTGTTCTTCTGGGCCTCGCGCTTGTCGCGCGCGCTCCGGACGAGCGCCTCGGTGGCGCGCACGCTGAGACGCCCCCGCAGCACCTTCTGGGCGAGCTCGCCGAGCTCCTTCGGGTCCTCGGCGCCGAGGAGCGCGCGGCCGTGGCCCTCGCTGAGCTCGCCTTGGACGATCTTCTCGCGCACGTCGGCGGGGAGGCGGAGGAGCCGGAGCGAGTTGGTGATGGTCGTGCGGTTCTTGCCGAGGCGCTCGCCGAGCGACTCCTGCGTGTACCCGTGCTCCTTCACGAGGCGGTCGAGGGCCTCCGCGAGCTCCACCGGGTTCAGGTCCTCGCGCTGCACGTTCTCGATGATCGCGAGCTCGAACGCCGCCTTCGGCGAGACGTCCTTCACGACGACCAGCACCTCGAGCAGGCCCGCGCGCTGGCTCGCCCGGAAGCGGCGCTCGCCCGCGATGATCTCGAAGACCCCCTCGAGGCCCAGGGCGCCCGGCGCGCGCCGCACGGCGAGCGGCTCGATGAGCCCGTGCTCGCGGATCGACGCCGCGAGCTCGTCGAGCTTCTCGGTGTCGAAGTGGCGCCGGGGCTGCCCCCGCTGCGGTACGAGCTTGTCGATCGCGCAAGAGAACACGCTCTTGTCGCCGTACGCCGCCGTGACCTTCTGCGGCGCTTGCGCCGCGGGGAGCAGCGCGTCGAGCCCGCGTCCGAGAGCGCGTCGCTTGTCGGTCATGGTCACGGGCTCCGGCCGGCCGTTGTTTGGAGCATGGCGTGCCGATCGAGCAGCTCACGCGCGAGCGCGAGGTAGCCCTGCGAGCCCTTCGAGGCCGCGTCGTAGAGCAGTGCCGGCTTGCCGTGGGACGGCGCCTCCGAGAGGCGGATGTTGCGCGGGATGACGGCGTCGAACACGAAGAAGTGCTTCTTCACCTCGTCGGCCACCTGGTGGGCGAGGTTGTTGCGCGGGTCGAACATCGTGAGGACGATGCCCTCGACCGTGAGCTCCGCGTTGATGCCGTTCTTCAGGCGATCGAGCGTGGCCATGAGGTGCGTGAGGCCCTCGAGCGCGTAGTACTCGCACTGGAGCGGCACGAGCACGCTCGTCGCCGCCGCGAGCGCGTTGACGGTGAGCAGGCCGAGCGACGGCGGGCAGTCGACGAGGATGTAGTCGTATTCGGAGAGGGCAGGGGCGAGCGCCGCGCGCAGCTTGTGGGCGCGGTCGGGCGCGTCGACGAGCTCGATCTCGGCGGCGACCAGGTCCTGCGTGGCCGGCGCCACCCACAGGTGAGGCACCTCGGTGGCGATCGCGATCTCGGCGAAGCTGCACCGCCCGATGAGCGCGTCGTACACCGTCGCCTCGCGGGTGCCGGCCCGGACGCCCACGCCCGAGCTCGCGTTGCCCTGCGGGTCGAGGTCGAGCAGCAGGGTCTTCGCCTCGGCGGCCGCGAGGGAGGCGGCGAGGTTCACCGAGGTGGTCGTCTTGCCGACGCCACCCTTCTGATTGACGACGGCGACGACACGCGCGCGCCTCGCGCCCGCGCCTGCGCCGAACCGCTTCGTTGTCGCGCTGGGGGTCGCCGCTCTTGCCGCCATAGTCCGCGTCCTCTCTATCGTCTCCGAGGGGCGCACCGCAAGGAGCGCCACCTGCCGATTCGCTCACGGGAAATGCAATCGGATTTTTTGGGACCGGCGGGGCTCTCGTGTACGGTGTGCGCAGATGTAGGGAAACGTGGGGCTGGACGACGCCGCCCCCGGAGCCGCACCCCATGAAGAGCCCCTTCGCCCGCGCCATCTCTCCGCTCTCCGCCACCGACGAAGACCCCTCCGTGGGCCGCATCTTGCGGGCGTTCTTCGTCCCGAGCCCGCCCCGCACACGACCCGCCGAGGTGGTGGCGCTCGCCGACGCCCGGCGGACCGACCGACCGCGCTGACCGCGCGCGCCGTCCGCCCCGATTTCACCCGCACCGCACCTCCACTTCTCTCGCGCGGCGTCTGCCCGCGCGCCCACTCGCCTGCCTCTTCTCTCAGGAGTCCACCATGGCCGTTCCGAAGCACTACCGTTCGATCGAAGAGTTTCACCGCGAGGAGCTGCGCCCGAGCTTCCGCGTCGGCCTCAGCTACGAGGACCTGATGCAGGAGACCACCTTCGAGAGCTCCGACATGCTCTTCGATGACACGCACGACGAGTACGACCCCTCGATGATGGAGTGCGAAGACGACTGAGCCGCCGACGGCTCCTGCTTTCTCTTGACTTGGTCCCTCCCGGACCTCCGCCCCCGGCCGACGCCTCTCGGTCCGGGGGCACTTTTTTTCTGCCCGTCGCGCCCTCGCGCCGCGGCGTGCTAGCGTCCCGCCCGTGAGCGGAGAGGGCGATACGAGCGCGTCGCGCGGGGCGGCCCCGCTCAAGGGGGCTCGCGAGGCCGCGCCGGGCGCCTCGAGCGTGCTCTGGCGGGAGGCCGCTACCGTCGGCGCCGTGCTCGCGGTCTTCGGGTTCTGCGCCATGCACTTTTTCCTCGGCGAGCGGGTCGAGAAGTCCCTCATCATTGGGCTCGCGGGCGGGGCGGTCGGCTCGTTTCGGTTCGTGACCCGGGCGGTCCGCGGGCGGCGCTGAGCGAGGCCGCGCGTGGACCTGCTCCTCGACGAGGCCGCGCTCCTCAAGCTGCCGAGCCTGCGCCCCCGCGACTGCGACTACATCGCGCTCGACGTCACGTCCGCCCGCGGGCTCTTCCTCTTTCTGTCTCAGGTCTCGCCCGTCGCGTGCCTGCTCGCGGCCAGCGTCGCGGGGCCGGCCCTCCGTGAGGCGCTCGTGGCCCGGCTCGGCGGCGGCGCCGAGGCCGAGGCGTGCTGCGCGTTCCTCTCCGGGGCGTGGCTGCCCAAGGGCGCCGTGCCGCACGTGGGCGAGCCGCTCGTCACGTGGCTCGAGGAGATCGCCCTCGGCGCGCCGGGCGAGCCCGTCGCCTACGGGAAGACCCCGTCGCGCGCCACGAAGCTCGCGAGGCTGCTCCGCGCGCGGGCGGGCGCCTACCCGCGCCGTCGCGTGCTCGAGGCGGCGCGCCGCGCGTACGAGGGCCCGTACAACGCCCACGACGCGGTCGCGTGTGC
>DAORJJ010000571.1:0-4576 GCA_035439005.1 Polyangiaceae bacterium
CGAGCCCCGCGCCTCGAGGTCCGCGCGCCGCTCGCGGCGCCCCGCGCCGAGCCTCCGGCCAGCGCGCCGGGCGCATCCGTCGCGCCGCGCAAGGCGGTCCCGCTCGCCGCGGCGCTCGCGATCACCGCGCTCTGTCTGCTGGGCGCGCTCGGGTGGTTCCTCACGCGGTGAACGCGAGGCGCAGTTTCTGCGCGCACGAACGGCGCTCGCCATCCGTGAAAGTCGCTATTCTCGGCGCCATGTTCGAATCCGCCGAGCTCGGTCACGCCATCGACGACGCCACCTTCAAGAAGCGGGCGGCCACGCTCCGGGCCGATCTCCTCGACGCTCAATACGACCTCATCGAGAAGCACGCGTTCCCGGTGATCATCCTCATCAACGGGGTCGACGGCGCGGGCAAGGGCGAGACCGTGAACGTCCTGAACGAGTGGATGGACACGCGGCACATCCAGAACCATGCGTTCGGGCCGCCCACCGAAGAAGAGAGCGCGCGGCCCCTCATGTGGCGCTACTGGCGCGCGCTCCCGCCCAAAGGGAAGATCGGCGTCCTCTTCGGCAACTGGTACACGCAGCCCATCGTGGGGCGCACCACGGCCCGCATCTCCAGCGAGGCGCTCGACGTCGAGATCGGCCGGATCAACCGCTTCGAGCGCATGCTCTGCGACGAGGGCGCGCTCGTGCTGAAGTTCTGGTTTCACCTCTCGAAGGACGCGCAGAAGAAGCGCCTCAAGGCGCTCGCGAAGAGCAAGGCCACGCGCTGGCGTGTGACCAAGACCGACTGGAAGAACTTCGCGCGCTACGACCGCTTCGCGAAGGTCTCGGAGCGCGTGCTCCGCCAGACCAGCACCGGCGACGCGCCGTGGATCGTGCTCGAGGGGGCCGACGCGAACTACCGCACGCTCACGGTGGCGACGCAGATCTTGAAGAGCCTGAAGGAGCGGCTCGGCGCGAGCGCGCCGCGGGGGAAGGCCCAGCCCCACGCCGCGAACGTGCCTCCGCTCCTGCCCTCGGTCGACGGCGTGCGCATCCTCCAGACCCTCGACTACCAGGGCGCGCGGCTCGGCAAGGCGCGCTTCGAGCAGGGGCTCCCCAAGGTGCTCGGTCGGCTGAACGCGCTCAGCCGCCAGCTCCGAGATCGCTCGGTCGTGCTCGTGTTCGAGGGCAACGACGCCGCGGGCAAGGGCGGCACCATCCGCCGCATCACCTCGGCGCTCGACGCCCGGCAATACTCGGTCATCCAGGTCGCGGCCCCCACCCAGGAGGAGCGCGCGCAGCCGTACCTGTGGCGCTTCTGGCGGCACCTGCCTGGGCGCGGCCGGTTCACCATCTACGATCGCTCGTGGTACGGGCGCGTGCTCGTCGAGCGCGTCGAGGGCTTCTGCTCGCAAGACGCCTGGACGCGCGCCTACAGCGAGATCAACGACTTCGAACTGCAGCTCTCGACCCACGGAGTGGTCGTCGTGAAGTTCTGGCTGGCCGTCACCAAGGACGAGCAGCTCCGTCGCTTCAAGGAGCGCGAGACCACGCGCTTCAAGCGCTTCAAGATCACCGACGAGGACTGGCGCAACCGCGACAAGTGGGAGGCCTACGAGATCGCGGCGTGCGACATGATCGACCGCACGAGCACCTCCTACGCGCCGTGGACGCTCGTCGAGGCCAACGACAAGCACTACGCGCGGCAGAAGGCCCTCGAGACGCTGTGCGCGCGGCTCGAAGAGGCGCTCGGGTGAGCCGCGCGGTCGACGCGCGACGCGTGAGGTCGCGCGCCTACTGACCGGTGCAGGTCACCGCGGGGCGCCCGCTCGTCTCGACGCACGAGGCCCGCGGCGCCGCGCAGCGCGCCGGCCCGTTCGCCTGCACGCACGCGCACGTCCACTGCCGCTCGCACGCCGGGGGGTAGTCGGCGCATGTGTACGTGGTGCTGCCTCCGTCCACGCCCGAGGCCTGCGCCTGGCAGTACTGCGTCCCCGGGCAGGTGCTCGTGCCGCACGGCACGCCCTGGCAGGGGCACCGCAGATAGAGCAGCTCCCAGGTGCCCTTCGTCGTGTCGCACACGACCTGGGGCAGGCAGCAGCCGTCGATCTTCTCGCAGCTCTTCTGGCCGCTCGCGCACGGCGTGCCGACGGTGGGGGAGGGGACGCACGCGCTCGCGTCGCCGCCCTCGACCGCGCCGTCCGCCGGGCTGCCGTCGACGGGAGGCGGCGCGGCGTCGGCCGCGTCGGCCGCGTCGGCCGCGTCGGTGGTGGCGTCTCTTGGCGGCGTGACCGCGCCGTCGACGTCGTCGGCGACGCTGGTGGTGCCGCCGCACGCGGCGATCGTCGCGGCGAGGGAAGTGGCGAGGGCGAGGGCGAGGGCGAGGGCGTGGCGAGTCTTCATGGTGGCCTGCGAGCAAGAAGCGAGCCGCGCCCAATGGCGCGAAATGATAGATGAGATGTAATGCCAGTGTGGGCCATCGCGATCCGACGTCGCGCCTACGGCTTGAAGTCGAACACCTTGCCGCCGATCGTGACGCGCTCGACCGTCACCTTGCGCGCGGCGAGGTTGTTCGAGTCACCGAGCACGAACAGGATCGCCGGCATCACCGTGCCGCGCGGCATGCCGTTGTCGCCGGTGTCGCCGTTCCAGAGCCGCGCGGCCGCCGGTGCGCTGGTGAGCGGGAGCGGCGTGCTGCTCAAATGCGAGAACAGTCCGCATTTCAGCGGCCCCGGCGGCGAGCCCGCGCCCACGATCTTGAAGACCGGATCCGCCGGGTTGATGGTGACGTCGGTCATCGCGTCGGTCTGGAGGGCCAGCGCGGGGAGCGACTCCGGATCGACGACCACGATGCCATCGACCGCGTCGTTCCAGGTGCCGTTGCCGTCGCAGTCGACCTGGAGGTTCAGGTAGAAGAACGGCGTGCCCTGGTCGCGCCGGGCCCTCACCACGATCGGGCCGAGGGCGCTGAGGAGCACGTTGTCGAAGCCCGAGAACCCGAAGAACGCCTTGTTCCCGGCGCCCGGTCCGTTGAACGCGCCCGGCGGGTTCGCGGCGCTCGGCAGGGTCTCGAACACGAGCCCCTCCGGCGTGAGCGCGTGGGACGCCGAGTTCACCTCCACGGCCGCCACGCCCGGCGGCAACCCGCCCGAGTCGGGCCCGGCGTCGAGCGGCGGGCCGACCACCACGCCCACGTCGGCCCCAGCGTCGAGGGGCGGCTTCACGGGCGGGACCGAGGCGCTCGGAGAAGGGGTGGAGGGCGTGGGCGGTGTCGCAGGCGGAGGCGGCGCGGGCGTGTCGGACGCGAGCTTCCCGCCGCACGCCCCGGCCAGCGCAAGCCCGGAGACGATGGCGATCCGGCCGACGAGCTTGCGCATCCCGAGTACCTCCCTTTGGCGATCCCGCCAGACTCTCAGAGTGCCAGCGAGGGGGAGAATGTCAACGAATCCCCGCGGCTCCGCGCCACGCGCCGGCGCCGCGCGCGAGCGGTGTTCAGCGCGAGAGCGCCCCGGCGATGAGCTCCTGCGAGCGCGCGAAGAGCTCCTCGCCGATCCCCGGGGCCTCCACGACGCGGTTGACGCGCGCCTCGCGCTCCGACTTGTAATACTTGCCCGACGACGCGGCGAGGGCCGGGTCGGTCGCGCACCGCACCTGCGTGCGCGCGCCCTCCTCGTTCGTGAGCATGAAGAGCTTCATGATCGACCGCACGGGCCACGGCACCTCGCGCCACACGTCGGAGGCCACCACGCCCGGGTGCAGCGAGTAGGTCGTGACGCCGGTGCCCTCGAGGCGCTTCGCGAGCTCTCGCGCGTGGACCACGTTCATGAGCTTCGATTCGCTGTAGAGTGCAAGTACCTTCGTCGGCGACGACACCGGCTCGGTGACGTGCGACCAGTCGATGCCCTTGGCGTTGAGGTGCGACGCGCTCGCGACGTTGACGACCCGCGCCGCCCCCGCCTCGCGCAGCCGCGGCAACAAGAGCTCGGTGAGGTGGAAGGGGCCGAGGTGGTTCGTGCCCGTCGTGATCTCGAAGCCGTCCGCGGTGGCGCCCGTGGCGCCCGCGAGGCCGGCGTTGTTGACGAGCACGTCGAGGCGCCTGCCCGAGTCGAGGAAGGTCTTCGCGCACCGCTCGACCGAGCGGAGCGACGCGAGATCGAGCTCGGCGAACGAGACCTGGGCCTCCGGCAGCTCGGCGCGCAGCTCGGCGAGCACCGCCGCGGCCTTCTCTTGGGAGCGCGCGGCGAGCACCACCTCGCCTCCCCGCCGCGCGAGCGCGAAGACCGTGGCCTTGCCGATGCCCGTGTTGCCGCCCGTCACGAAGTAGGTCTTGCCCTCGAGGTCTCGCATCGCGCCACGGTACCTCAGGCCGGCGGCGCGTGTGCCGGGCGACGCGGCCCAACGTCGTCGCCCCGCGCTTTACTGGCGAAAATGCGCGCGCTGCGGAACACTTGCGCCCATGGCTCGAAGACTCCTCGCCGTCCACGCCTCGACCGCGCTGTGCGCGCTGCTGCTCGAGGCGTCGCTCGCCCACGCGCAGCCTCGGGCCGCGGCGCCGGCGCCGGCGCCCGCGCAGCCCGCGCGCGTCGCCCCGCAGCCGCAGACC
>DAORJJ010000572.1:0-4575 GCA_035439005.1 Polyangiaceae bacterium
CGATGACCCACTCGGGCGGCGCGCCGCGCTCGCTCCGTTCAGCCTCGCGCGCGCGCTTCGCCTCCTCGAGCCACTCGGCGAGCCGCGCCTCCTGCGCCTCGGTGCGCGAGCCGTCCCACGACCCGTCGCCGAACATCAAGATCGCCGGCCGGAGGAGGCCGCCGCACCGCGGGCACGCGGGCCACGGCGGGCGCGCGCGCAGCGTCACGGGATCGAGGTCGATCGACAGCCCCTCGGCGCTGTGGAGCGGCATGCCGCACTCACGTGTACACTGCACGTGATGGATGCTGCCGTGGCACTCGACGACGCTGGCCTCGTCGAAGCCCGCGCGCTGGAACTGGCCGTCGACGTTCGACGTGAAGACGAACGCGCGGCCGACGCGCGCAGCCCACCGCCGCAGCACGTCGAAGCCATCGTGCGGGGTGGTCCCCCGGTAGAGCGCGAGCCGGTGCCCATAGAAGCCCCACGCGAGCCCCGGATCCGAGGCGAACCAGCGCGGGTTGGCGAGGTCGACGAAGCGGAGCCCGAGCGCGCGGAAGGGCGGGTACGCGCGCCAGAAGCCCTCGTCGCCGCGGAAATCAGGCAGCCCGGAGTCCACGCCCATGCCCGCGCCCGCCGTGATGACGAGCGCCCGGGCCGACGCGAGCGCCGACGCCGCCCGCGCCACGAGCCCGTCGCGATGCTCCTGGTCCATGGCTTCCATGGCCGGCTAGTGTAGGCTCGGCGCCGCCGGCTCGACCAGCCACGCCCACGCGTTCGTCGCTGGCCGCGCGCCCGCCTCGAATCGCTCGACCAGGATGCCCATGCGACGCCCCCTCCGCCACGCCACGCTCGCCCTCGCGCTCCTCACCGCCGCGGCCTCGCTCGCGCCCCGGCGCGCCGCCGCGCAGGCCCAGCTCTCGGAGGCCGAGAAGAAGGCCGCCGCGCGTGTCCTCTTCGCCGACGGCGTGAAGGCCCAAGACGCGGGCCGCCCCGCCGACGCGCTCGTGCTCTTCCAGAAGGCCCAGAATCTGTTCGACGCGCCGACCCACCTGATGCACATCGCGCAGTGCCAGGTGCTCACGGGCAAGCTCGTCGAGGCGGCCGAGACCTACGAGACCCTCAAGCGCGTGCAGCTCGCCCCCAACGCGCCCGACGTGTTCGTGCAGGCGAAGACCCAGGCGGCCGCCGAGCTGCCCGGCGTGCGCGCGCGCATCCCCAGCCTGAAGATCGAGCTGTCGCCCAAGCCCGAGGGCCTGCGAAACCTCCAGGTCGTCGTGAACGACGTGCTCATCCCGGTCGAGCTCCTCGGCGTCGCGCGGCCGGTGAACCCCGGCGTCGCCAAGCTCTCGGCGAAGGCCGACGGCTACGCGCCGAGCGCGCTCGACGTCACGATCAAAGAGAAGGAGACCCGCTCGGTCACGCTCGCGCTCACGCCGGGCGCGGGCGCGCCGCCGCCCGTGGTGGTGCCGCCCGGGCCCCCGGGCGCCCCTCCCCCGCCCGCGTATCCCCCGCCGGACACCGCGAAGCCGGGCACGCCGCCGCGGCCGCCGCCCACGAGCGCGGGGGTTCTCGTCGGCGCGCACGTCGGCGGCATCGGCATCGCGCAGTCGAACGCGGGGGACGGCGGCCTCGCGGGCGGGCCCGACTTCATGTTCCGGTTCGCGAAGGTGGTGCTCGCGGGCGCGACGGTGCAGGTCGCGTCCATCAACTCGGTCACGAGCTACATGGCGGCCGCGCGCATCTCCTTCCTCACGAGCCCCGACCGCTTCGCCTTCACGGCGGGCGCGCTCGGCGGCGTCCGCGGCAGCGGTGGAGTGACTGGCGGCACGTTCGGCGGCACGCTGGGCTTCTCGATCCCGGTGAACCCCCACTTCCGCATCGACCCGCGCCTCGACGTGACGGCCACGCGGTTCGACGCCCTCGGGCTCACCCCCTACGTGTTCCTGGGAGTGGGCGGGTACTACAACCACGACTTCGCGTCGAAGCCGGAGGACCCCAAGTAGCGCTGGCCCCTTGGCGGAATGGCATACGCAGAGGATTTAAAATCCTTGGCCCGGAAGGGCGTGCCGGTTCGAGTCCGGCAGGGGCTACCAGGTTGATTCTGCTCGTCTTTCTCGTCGCCGAACGCGGGCCGTTTCGCCGGCGCCGTCGGCTCCCGGTCGGCTCCCAAGCCCGTGACGCCCGGCGGCGCTCGCGATGCCGCTCGCACCAGCCAGCTCGAGCCCGACCTCGCCCACCGGGAAGGCGAGCAAGGCGAGAGGTTCGCCAGCCCGAGAGGGTAGGCCGCCGGGGGCGAGAAAGGGGAGAACTGGCCTGCGCTCCCGGCTCGGCCGAGCCTACGGCTTCACGGCGAGCGCCTCACACCAGCCGACCAGCACCGAAGCGAACGGGCCGCGCGCGAACGGGCCGAGGTTCGATCCGGTCCGCGGCGGAAACACGAAGTGCGCGGAGCGCGTCGCCGCGAAGCGGGCCTTGCCGCCGTTCGGGCGCTCTCCCACCGCGAAGATGCTCGTCAGGAACACGTTGCCCGCGGGCGCCTCTTCGAAGAAGTGAAGCCCGGCCCCGTTCGCGAACACCCTCGCGTTCGCGGCGAGCGCATCGTTGATCACGCGCGCGCGGCCCGCGCCCGTGTCGACCGCGTCGAATGTGAACGTCGACGGGTCGGCCTTCGTCGTCCGCTCGCGAGTCTCAAACGAGTAGCCGGACCACTCCCCGAAGGTGCACCGAAACGAGGCGACGGCCCCGAGGAGCGCGAGGGCGAGCGCGTGCTCGATCCGGGCGTCGGGCGCGGCCGCCGGGCCGACCGGCGGCGAGGCGGGCGCTTGCGGCCTCTCGAGGCGCGGTCGCACGGGCGGGGTGGGGTCCCTCACGACGGGCGGGGCCTCCGCGGAGCACGCGGCGACGGATGCGAGCACGAGGGCGGGCACGAGGGGGCGCATTCCACGATCCTACCGCGACCGCGACGCCAAGCCCGAGAACGCCTTCGGCGGCGCGTGGGCGCGTCGAGGATCGGCGCGATCGCTCGGCTCAGTTCCGCACGTTCGGCGGTTGCCTCACGACCCCGACGAGCCGCACCTCGAACGCGTCGAACCGGTAGAGGATCCACAGGTTGTGGTTCGGCACGCGCCGCACGAGCTGCGAGACGATCGCCCACTGCCCGGCCTTCGCGGCCTCGGAGATCGCGAGCGCGAGGGCGTGCTCGAGCACGTCGCCGCTCGTCGTCGGGGGCGCGGCCGGCGTCGACGTCGAGGCGTTCCGGGGCTCGGGCACCAGCTAGGCGCGTCCGCTACGGCGACGGCGTGAGGCGCCTCCCCGACATCCGTGCATGATGCATTCGTGGGAGCCGACCGGGAGCCGACGGGAGGCGGTGGGCGGTGGCTATCGAGCTGGGATCCAGGCCAACGACATCTAGCGAGACGGACACCGAATTGGTCAACAATATCGTGTAGTCGCCCCTGCCGGACTCGAACCGGCACGCCCTTCCGGGCCGCCCTTCATCCATCGTTGGGGCGGGCCGTCCACGTCGTCCTGATCGAGGCGTGTTGGAGCGAGTCGTGCCACGACAGGAAGATCGTGCGAGTCGAACCGTTTCCCCCGTTCTCCAGGACGATGCTGCCTGGACGAAGCATGCGGGACTTGTTGGTTTGACGTGTCAACGTCACGGGGACGCCGGGCGACATCGACAGCACCAGTTCGTGATTCAGCAGACGTACCACGACTCCGATCGATGTACTTCCGACGAGCCGAACCTCTTCAAGGCTCACGCCCTTTCCCGCAATCTCGTCGCCGACCTCGGCGTACGCGTACAGGCCGCGTGGGGGCAGAAGAGCGCACCTTCCGAACAGAATGCGCTGCCAGAGTTCCGGCACAGGCTTGCCGGCTCGCGCGATGAAGCCGCACAGCGCCTTCAGGCACCAACGCTCCAGATCGTGGCCGCTTGTCGCCACGCGGTGCTCGGTGCCAGCGGGATGATCTTCGAGCCAAATCCCCGCGCTCGCAAGCGTCTCGAAAAACCGGTTTCCGGCGTTGTCGATCGGCTTCAGCGATCGATTGTGCCGAGAACAAAGCACCCTCGCCGTGAGGTTCCTCGGACTCACGAGGCACTCCCTCTCTTGATCCTTCGGGTCGATTCCTCGCACCTTGAGGGGCTTGCCAGCGCCAAGGACCTTGAGCAGTCGATGAGAAACGAAGTGCTCCCCTTCGATGACGCCACCGCAGTCGCTGAGAGACCCTGCGTAGCACCCCTCCACCACCGCCCCTGTGGCGGGGCCTTCCGGCCGCGGGTCGGCCTGCGAAACCACGAGGTCCCGCCGAACGACAAGACGACCGTGCTCCCACGTTGGAGTTTTCCGTATGCAGCACGCCCCCGCCGCCCTCGGGCTCCCGCAGGGGCACGGCACGTCGTCGGGCAGGTGCATGAACGTCGATCGTCGGCGCGAGTGAGTGAGCCGTCAACCTTCTCGGTTTCCCGCCCAGGTTCGCGTACCCGTGCCAGAGCGGCTCGCCGGTCAAGAGGTGTAGGTGCACGCGTGCGAATCGCGGCGGGGAGCGGGCCCGGGCGATGGGGTCGGGCGGTTCGGCGGCGGCGCGGGC
>DAORJJ010000573.1:0-4559 GCA_035439005.1 Polyangiaceae bacterium
GTCGACCCTCCGCCTCGGCGCGAAGGCGAGCGGCCCCGCGTCGCCTTCCCGCGCGCTCGCGGCCTTCGACGGTCCGCGTCGCCTCGCGATCTTCAACCACAAGGGCGGCACCGGAAAGACCACGACGACGGTGAGCATCGCCGCGGGCCTCGCCGAGCGCGGGCTGCGCGTCCTCTTGGTCGACACCGACTCGCAGGGGAACGTCGCGGTGTCGTTCGGCGTGAAGCCCGAGAAGACGCTCTACCACGTGCTCGTGATGGGCCTCCGCGCCGAGCAGGCCGCCACCACCGTGCGGCCGAACCTCGATCTGCTCCCGTCGAACGAGACCCTCGCGGCCGCGGAGCTCTACCTGGCGGGGCGCCAGAACCGCGATCGCGTCCTGCGGGATCGCCTGGCGTCGGCGACCGAGGCGTACGACGTGGTCATCCTCGACTGCTCCCCCTCGCTCTCGCTCATGAACCAGAACGCCCTCGTGTTCGCGGACGGGATCCTCGTGCCCGTCGCGTGCGACTACCTGTCGCTCGTGGGCGTGCGCCAGGTCATCAAGACCGTGAAGAACGTGAACGGCCTGCTCCGGCACCCGGTGCAGATCTACGGCGTGCTCCCCACGTTCTACGACGCGCGCGCGCGCATCTGCCGCGACGCCGTCGAGACCTTGACCCAGCATTTCGGGGATCGCTGCTTCTCGCCGATTCGCGCGGGCACCCGCCTCAAGGAGGCCCCCGCGCAGGGCAAGACCATCTTCGAGCACGCGCCCGACTCGCACGCGTCGGAGGACTACCGGGCCGTGGTCGAGCGGCTCATCACGGGGCGCGTCGCCGCGCCCGTCGACTTGGACACGACCCCCCCGAGCCAGGCGCTCGCGGCCAACGGGTGAGGAGCGAGGAGCACGCCATGGCACGAGATGACGAGCGCGAGACGACCATCGGGACCAGCGGAATGAGCGGCGGCACCGGCCTCGGCGGCGTGCTCGACGGCGACGAGGTGCAGGGGGTGCTCTCGGGCGCGTTCTACACGAACGACTCGCCGTCGCCGCGGCGGGAGACCGCCGCCGCGGACAAGCCGCAGCACTACAAGGTGATCTGCATCTCGCTCTACACGAAGGACCTCGCCCGGCTCGACGCCATGGTCGACGACCTGAAGCAGCAGGGCGTCACGAAGGCGAACCGGAGCGCGCTCATCCGCGCCGCCCTCGACCAGGTGGATCTGGCGCGCGTTCCGCGAGGCATGTAGCCGCGCCTCAGGTGGGCGCGGGCGCCGGCGCGAGGGCGTCCCAGAACTCGGCGAGATCGAGGGGAAGGGGCGCCTCGATCCGCAGGCGCTCTCCCGTGATGGGGTGGGGCAGCTCGAGGCGGTGCGCGTGCAGAGCGTGCCGGGGCAGCTCGAGCAGCGCGAGGTCGTCGCTCGTGAGCTCGCCGTCCGCGCCGCGGGGGAAGCAGCCCTCGTCGGGCCCGTAGAGCTTGTCGCCCACGATCGGCGCGCCGAGCGTCGCCAGGTGGAGGCGGATCTGGTGCTGGCGGCCGCTCTCGAGCACGCACTGCACGAGCGCGTATTCCTGCGCGGGTCGTCCGGCCTCCACAGGGCGGGCGCGCACCCCGAGCACGGTGAAGCGGGTGGCCGACGAGAGCCCCTCGCCGGGCTGGGCGAGCTCCATCTTGACGCCGAATTTGGCTTGTTTTGGCAGGTACATCCCGCACTCGAAGCGGAGCTCCTCCGCCACGGTCGCGCCGCGGGGCACGCCCCAGGTGATCGCGAGGTAGGTCTTCTCGATGTCGTCGCGCTCCTCGAACGCACGCTTCAGGAGCCGGTCGCAGGCCGGCGTGCGCGGCGCGAGCAGCACCCCGCTCGTCTCGCGATCGATGCGGTGCCCGAGCGAGACGAACTCGCCGGGGCGCTCGCTCTTGAGCAGCATGATGAGCGTGTTCTTGTGGTACCGCGCGGTCGGGTGGACCGGCAGCCCGGCGGGCTTGCTCACCGCGAGCAGGTGCGGGTCCTCGAAGAGCACGGGCACGTCGTGGGGCTCCGGCGTCTCGTCCCACGCCGGCCGCCAGAGCAAGACCCGCTGCTCGGCGAACACCCGGTCGTTCGCGCGGAGCTTGCGGCCGCGGTCGTCGAACGCGCTCGCGCGGATGATCGCCTGCGCGCGGGTGCGGCTCGTGCGGCGCAGCTCCGACACGAGGAAGACGTCGAGGCGGAGCCCCGCGCCCTCGGGGGGGACGCGGAAGACGCTCACGACCGAGCCCTCCGGGAGGCCCTCCGGGCGAACGAGCTCGGTCTCGGAGGCCCGCAGGCGTGTCATCGCAGGCGAACTTACGCGCTCTCGCCGGGGCGGGCACGTGGTAAGAGGCGTGCTTCATGGACATCCTCTTCGCAGTCACCGAGCTCGCGCCCTACGTGAAGGTGGGCGGCCTCGCCGACGTGGCCTTGTCGCTGACGAAGGCGCTCCGCGCGCTCGGCCACAAGGTCACGGTGATCGTCCCGCGCTTTCCTGGCTTCGAGGCGGGCGGGCTGCTCGTCGCGCGGCGCCTCACGCCGCTCCGGCTCGCCCACGGCGACGCGAACGTGGAGATCACCCTCTACGATGGGCGCCTCGCCTCCCAGGTCGACCTGCTGCTCGTCGACGCGCCCGGGCTGTGGAACCGCCCGCACGTCTACGGGCCGGCGGGCGAGGAGTACCCGGACAACGCGCGGCGCTTCGCCGTGTTCTCTCACGCGGTCGCCGAGGTCGCCCGGCTCCGCGCGCGCGAGGGCATGCCGTTCGACGTCGTGCACCTGAACGACTGGCCGACCGCGCTCGCCGCGAAGTACATGCAAGATGCACGTGTTGAAGGCACGCGCACCCTCCTGACGCTGCACAACGCGGCGCACCAGGGCGTCTTCCCGAAGGAGGCGATGGCGGATCTCGGCCTGCCGTGGAGCGACTTCACGGTCGAGGGGCTCGAGTTCTACGGGGACGTCAGCCTGCTGAAGCAGGGCATCGTCTCGGCGGACCTCGTGAGCACCGTGAGCCCGCACCACGCCGCCGAGCTCGTCACCGAGGCCGGGGGCTTCCGCCTCGACGGCGTGCTCCGCGCCAAGGGGCGGCTCACCGGCGTGCTCAACGGGGTCGACTACTCGGTGTGGAACCCGGCCACCGATCCGCACCTGCCCGCGCGGTACGACGCGGAGGATCCCTCGAGCAAGGCGCGCTGCAAGGCCGCCTTCCGCAAGGAGCTCGGCCTCCCGCTGCAGCCCGAGGGGGCGCCGCTCATCGTGAGCGTGGGCCGCCTCGTCGCCCAGAAGGGCACCGATCTCTTGCTCGGCGCGCTGCCGCGCCTGCTGCGCTCGACCGACGCGCAGGTCGTCGTGTGCGGCGACGGCGAGCCCGCGCTCGTCGAGCAGCTCGAGGCCGCCGTGACGAAGTCGCGCGGCCGCGTCGTCTTCCTCCGAGCCGCGCCCGAGGCGACGGTCCATCGCGCCTACGCCGCGGCGGATATCGTCGTGGTTCCGAGCCGTTACGAGCCTTGTGGGCTCGTGCAGCTCTACGCGCAGCGGTACGGCGCGCTGCCGGTCGCTCACGCCACGGGCGGCCTCGTGGACACCGTCGTCGACTGCGACGCGAAGCTGCAGACCGGCACGGGCTTCTCGTTCGACGAGCCCACCGAGGAGGCGCTGATCGGCGCGGTGCTCCGGGCCCTCGCCGCGCGCGAGCACCCGGCCTTCGGGGCCCTCGTGCGTCGCGTGATGCGCGCCGACCGAGGCTGGGAGCGCGCGGCGCGCCAGTACGAGGCGCTCTACCGCGCCGCGACGCGGGCCTCGTCCTCGGCGGCGTAGGCGCCCGAGGGCTACTCGTCGGCGTGGTCGTGCCGCGCGCTGTCGCGGAGGGAGTGCGCCGTGCGGACGGCGTGGGCGAGCCAAGCGGCGCGGAGCACGACCTTCGCGAGCAGCGCCCCCTGGTGCGCGAGCAGCATGGGCCACGCCGCGCGAGGCACGCCCAAGAGGCCCACCGCGCCGGTCGCGAGCGCGACCGCGAGGGCGCCGCCCGCGTACGCGAGGAGCGCCGGCCCGAGCGTGGTCTTGGGGCGCGCCCGCACCGCGCGCAGCGCGCCGCCGAGGGCCCGGAGCAGGGTGCCTCGCTGCACGAAGAGGTGCACGTAGCCGAGGTCGGTCACCACCCGGAGCGCGAACAGGAGGAGCGCCGCGGGCAGCCACGGCAGCAGCGAGACCAGCGTGATCGCGCGGTCGTCGAGCTTGCCCGTGAGCGCGGCGCCGAGCGCCTCGCTGCCGAAGAGCCCCGCCGCGGCCGCGGCGCCCTGGGCCACGAGCGACAGCGTGGTGAGCCCGACCATCGGAAAAAACGCCGCGAGCGCGCGGCGGTAGGCGGCGCCCAGCCGCGGGGCACCCCCGCGCGCGCCGCGGGCCTGCTGGTCGAGGTGCGCGATGAGGGCGCCGAGCGGGACGTGGCCGAGCAGCGCCGTGAGCACGAGCAGCGTGGCCGACGCGGGCACCGCCGCGGCGAGGGCGACCGCGCCCCGGCCGGTGACGAGATCGGCCAGCGCCAGGCCGCCCGGCTCGGCGAG
>DAORJJ010000574.1:0-4540 GCA_035439005.1 Polyangiaceae bacterium
GATCTCCTCGAGCGCGCCGACGGCGCCTCGGTCGGGTCCCTCGCGCTCGAGGTCCGCGCCGGCGCCAGCGATCCGAGCCTCGATCCGTTCGTGGCCGCGCGGCTCGAGCGGAGCCGCACCGCGCAGAGCCTCACCCAGGCGAACCTCCTCTTCGAGGCGGGGAACGTCGCCGGGGCGCGCGCGGCGCTCGCCGACCGCCGCGCCGAGCTGCAGAAGGCCGAGAAGCTCGCCCTCGCCGCGCCCCGGGCGTTCGCGCCTGCGCCGCGTGCGGCGCGCCCGCTGAGCCGCGACTTCGACGAGCAGCTGGGCGCCGTGTCCAAGGCCGAGTCGTTCGGCGACGACAAGCCCTCCGCGGGCGCCCCGGCGGGGCCCGCGCCCGCCCCTGCCTCGGCGGCCGGGAAGGGCGCCGTCCGTGGGAACCAGGCCACGGCCTCGGAGCTCGCCTTCTAGCGCTCGAGGTCGCTGGACTGGACAAGTGCGCAGCGGTAGTCTGAGCCGAATGGGCGTTCGACTGCGCGGCAGACTCTCTCGGCTCGCGCCGCCCGCCCAGCCGGGGCTCGGGGCCGCGCGCGACGCCCCCGCAGCGCAGGACTCTGCGAACGTCGCGCCCGCGGTCGCGCGGCCCACCCTCGACGAGCTGCGCGAGCGGATGGCGCAGGTGCTCGGGCGCGTCGAGCGCCCCCGCGCCGCGCCGCCGGTCGACCTGCCGGAGCTGCCGTTCGTCGCCGAGGAGACGCCGCACGGGACCGTCCACGTGCGCGCGCGCCGCCTCTCCGCGGCCCACAGGGTCGGGCACGTGGGCCTTGGGCCCGCGGGCGTCGCGCGGCCCGAGGTGCTCGCGCTGCTCGCGCTCGACCCGTCGCTCGCGGGCGCGTCGCCGCGGCGGGCGCTCTACCTCGACACCGAGACCACCGGCCTCTCTGGCGGCACCGGCACCGTGGCGTTCCTCGTTGGCCTCGCCTACTGGGACGGCGCGTGGATCACAGAGCAGCTGCTCGTGCGCGAGCTCGGCGAGGAGGCCCCCATGCTCGCGCGCGTCGCCGAGCGCCTCGCCGCGGCCGAGCTGGTCGTCACCTTCAACGGAAAGAGCTTTGATCTTCCGCTCTTACGCACGCGCTTCGTCCTCGCGGGGCTGCCGCTGCCGCCCGAGCCGCCGCACCTCGACCTCGTGCACGTGGCGCGCAGGCTCCACCAGGGCCGCGGCTTCCCGTGCAAGCTCACGCAGCTCGAGGAGCACGTGCTCGGGTTCGTGCGCGTCGACGACGTGCCCTCGGGCGAGGTCGCGGCGCACTACCTGCACTTCCTGCGCACGGGGGACACGCGCGGCCTCGTCGGCGTCGTCGATCACAACGGCTGGGACGTCGAGACCATGATCGCCCTGGTCGCGCTCTACGGCGAGCCGCTCGCCGAGACGCGCCTCGGGCCGAGCGAGCTCGTGGGGCTCGCGCGCACGCTGCGCCGCTCCGAGCGCCCGGACGAGGCGCTCCTCTTCGCCGACCGCGCCGTGCGCGAGGGGGCGGGCGCGCCGGCGCTCCGCGCGAGGGCCGAGCTCCAGAAGAGCCGCGGCGATCGCGAGGCGGCGCTGGCCGACTTCGAGCGCCTCGCGGCCGAGCTCGACTGCCCGCGGGCGCGGCTCGAGCTCGCGAAGCTCTACGAGCACCTCCGGAAGGCCCCGGGGCGTGCGCTCGAGGTGCTCGCGCAGGGCACGAGCGAGGCGCCCGCCTCCGCGGAGAAGCGCCGCGCCCGGCTCCAGCGCAAGGTGGCCCGCGCGGACGACGACGGGCCGCTCTTCCCCGCGCGCGAGGCCAAGCGCCGCTGAGCTCCTCGGTCGCGCGGTGCCGCCGTGGGCGCCCTTCGCCTCGCGAGGTTGTGCCTCGCAGGGTTGTGGTAAATGCGCGCCATGATCGAGCCGAGCGAAGACCGATACGACCCGTCCGCCATCGAGCCCAAGTGGCAGCGCTTCTGGGAAGAGCGAGGGACGTTCGTGGCGAAGCGCCGCCCAGGCCGTGAGAAGGCGTACGTGCTCGACATGTTCCCGTACCCCTCGGGCGCGGGTCTCCACGTCGGCCACCCCGAGGGCTACACCGCGACCGACATCGTGTGCCGCCACAAGCGCATGCGCGGGGTCGACGTGCTCCACCCGATGGGGTGGGACGCGTTCGGGCTCCCGGCCGAGCAGCACGCGATCCGTACGGGCACGCACCCGCGCGCGACCACCGCCGGCAACATCGAGAACTTCCGACGTCAGCTCAAGGCCCTCGGCTTCAGCTACGACTGGTCGCGCGAGGTGGACACCACCGACCCGGGCTACGTGCGCTGGACGCAGTGGATCTTCCTCCAGCTGTGGAAGCGCGGCCTCGCGTTCCAGCAGTCGGACATGCCGGTCAACTGGTGCCCGGCCCTCGGCACGGTGCTCGCGAACGACGAGATCGTGGACGGCAAGAGCGAGGTCGGCGGCTTCCCGGTGGAGCGGCTGAAGATCCGCCAGTGGTCGCTGCGCATCACCGAATACGCCGATCGCCTCGCGGAGGACCTGGCGGCGCTCGACTGGCCCGAGACGAAGCTGAAGCAGCTCCACTGGATCGGCCGGAGCGAGGGCGCGATCGTCGACTTCGTGATCGACGGCGCGCCGGGCGCCGAGGCCTCGATCGTCAAGGTGTTCACCACCCGCGTCGACACGCTCGCCGGCGCCACGTACGTCGTGCTGGCGCCGGAGCACCCGCTCACGACGGCGCTCGCGAGCGCCGCGCAGCGCGAGGAGGTGCTCGCGTACGTCGCCGCGGCGGCCGCCAAGAGCGACATCGATCGCTCCGACGCCACGCGCGAGAAGACCGGCGTCGCCCTCGGCGTGAGCGCGAAGAACCCGCTGAACGGCGAGCGCGTGCCCGTGTGGGTGGGCGACTACGTGATCGGGAGCTACGGCACTGGAGCGGTCATGGCGGTGCCGGCGCACGACGAGCGCGACCACGCGTTCGCTGTAAAGTACAACCTCCCGATCGTGGGCGTCATCGCCCCCGCGGACGGCCGCGCGGTGGACGTGTTGGCGGCGGCCTTCACCGACGACGGCGTGACGAACGAGGCCGCGCGCGCGCGCTCGCTGTGCCCGCTGCCGGCGGGGACCTCCAGCGAAGAGGCGCGGCGCGCGGTGACCGCGTGGCTCGCCGCCGAGGGGCAGGGCGAGGCCCGCGTGACGTACCGCCTGCGCGACTGGGTGTTCTCGCGCCAGCGCTACTGGGGCGAGCCCATCCCCATTTATTTCCCGGTGCGCTGCGACGGCGATCCGCGGCTGCCCGGGGCGAGCTACGAGATCGACTACGCCACGCCGCTCCCGGTGCCCGAGGCCGAGCTGCCGCTCGTCCTGCCCGATCTCGAGGACTTCAAGCCCGGCACCGATCCCGCGGGGCCGCTGGCGCGCGCGGCCGACTGGCGCTTCTTCCAGAAGGACGGCGCGTGGTTCGCGCGCGAGACCAACACCATGCCGCAGTGGGCGGGCTCGTGCTGGTACTACCTGCGCTTCCTCGACCCGACGAACACCGAGGCCGCGTGGAGCCAGGAGGCGTACGACGCCTGGATGCCGGTCGACCTCTACATGGGCGGCGCCGAGCACGCGGTGCTCCACCTCCTCTACGCGCGCTTCTGGCACAAGGTGCTCTTCGACCTCGGCCTCGTCTCGCACGGCGAGCCGTTCACGCGGCTCGTCCACCAGGGCCTCATCCTCGGCGAAGACAGCCAAAAGATGAGCAAGTCCCGCGGGAACGTGGTGAACCCGGACGACGTGGTGAAGAGCCACGGCGCCGACTCGCTGCGCCTCTACGAGATGTTCATGGGCCCGCTCGAGGCGGTGAAGCCCTGGCAGACGAGCGGCATCGAGGGCGTGCGGCGCTTCCTCGACCGCGTGTGGAACGTGGCCACCGGGCCGCTCACCGACGACCCGGCCGCGTACGATCTCGCGACGCGGCGGGCCGTGCACAAGACCGTGAAGAAGGTCGGCGACGACATCGAGGCCTTGCGCTTCAACACCGCCATCAGCGCGATGATGATCCTCGTGAAGGCCCTCGGCGCGCTGCCTGCGGTCCCGCGCGAGGCCGCGAAGGCGCTCGTGCTGCTCGTGTCGCCGTTCGCGCCGCACCTCGGCGAGGAGCTGTGGAGTCGCCTCGGCGCGACCGAGTCGCTCGCGTACGAGCCTTGGCCCTCGTTCGACCCGGCGCTCGTGCGCGACGCCGAGGTCGAGATCGGCGTGCAGGTGAACGGCAAGGTGCGCTCGGTCATCACGCTGGAGGTCGACGCCACCGAGGAGACCGCGCGCGCCGTCGCGCTCGAGGACGAGAAGGTGCGGGCGTTCATCGGCGACAAGACCCTGAAGAAGTTCATCTACGTGAAGGGCAAGATCGTGAACGTCGTCGTCGCGTGAGGGCGCCCTGGCGCCTCGCTGCGGCGCTCGCGGTCGCCGCCTGCCTCGGGTGCGGCTACCGGCCGCTCGCGGCGCACGGCGCGGGGGCGCAGCGCCTCGCGGTGGTCGCGGGGGCGCGCACGGTGCCGG
>DAORJJ010000575.1:0-4532 GCA_035439005.1 Polyangiaceae bacterium
AAGCCGAAGGCGCGAGCCGTGGGATTTCGGGCTCGATTCCAGTGAGCACCGCCTTAACACCCTCATGCCCTCAGTCGTTCGCCATCCACGACACGAGGCTGTCGATGGCGCGCGCCTGCGCGTCCCCCACGTACGTATGGCCCACTCTGCCGAGCGACCGAAACTGCGCGGGATACCCACCTTGTTCGAGCTGCCTCGCGCTCTCGTTCAGGTAGGCGTGGGTTCCGTCGAAGAGCCCCGCCGCGAAGCCGACCTTCTTTACCCCCGCCTTTCCGAGCGCGTCTTTGCTCGGACGAACGTTGGCCCCCACGAACAAGACCGCGCGGATCTTGTTCGGGTACGCCGTCACGAGCTGAGCGGCGACATAGGCGCCTTGAGAGAACCCGAGGAGCACCACCGGAGCGCGCGGATCCACCTCGGGCTCCTCGGCCACTTGAGCGAGGGCGTGCTGGACCACCGCCCACTGCGCGGAGAGCGGGCCGCCCCACGAGTAGCGCTGCCCTTCTCTGACGTTCGCGTGCGGACACACGAGCCAGCCGTACGTGGGGACGCTGTGGGCGAACTCGGCGCACCCGCGCTCGGGCCCCCCGACGATGCCGTGGAGATACACGAAGACAGGCTGCTTTCCGCCGCGGTTCTCCGGGGCAAAGGCCAACACCGTTCGGCGCGTGGTCGGAGCGGGAGCTTCGGCGAGCGACGAGGTCGTGGTCTCCGCCACGGCGGTGCGTGGGATGCCCGCGACCAGACCGCACAGCACGACGAACCACACGGCCGCGGACGCACCGAAGCGCGCGCGCACGTTCGGGAACGAACCCATGATGCAACCTCCGAGAAGACTCGCGAGCAGCCGCCACGCACGCCCAACGTGCAGGTCACCGCCGTTCAGCCAAGAGTCGCGGGAGCCCTCGAGGGTGTGACACGGAGACCGCTCTTCTTCGCCTTGGCGTAGGCGACTTCAGCCACGCCTCGCGAGGGGGGGGCTGGACGGGCTGGACGAGGTCGTCCCTCGCTGGGGCGCCCCATGGGCCTATTCAACGGTTGTTCCCCCCTATGCTCGCGCTCGAGTGCCCTCCGCCGCCCTGAAGGTGCTACGAGGCATCGCCTCACGCAGGGCTGACAGACGATGACCACCCTATTCGATCGGCGCTCCGCGCCCGCGCAGCCCCCGCAGCCCCCGCGGCCGCCCATCGACTACGAGGCGTTCGCGCGCGACGTCGACGCGCTGCGGAGGGAGCTCGACGCGAGCCTCGGCCCCGAGCACTTCGAGCACCTCCGCAAGCTGGAACGATGGGGGCGGGCCTGCTCCGCGGCCGGCTACGCCACGGCGTGGCTCTTCCCGAACCCGATCTCCATGGCGCTCATCTCCACGGGCTCCATGGCCCGCTGGACGATCCTGACCCACCACGTCGGGCACAGGAGCATGGACCGGGTGCCGGGGGTGCCTGAGCGTTACACGTCGCGTGGCTTCGCGAAGGGCAGGCGGCGGCTCGTCGACTGGTTCGACTGGATGCAGCCCGAGGCCTGGCACCACGAGCACAACGTGCTGCACCACTACCACACCGGTGAAATGGCCGATCCGGACCTCGTCGAGGAGAACGCCGCGCCGCTCCGCGACGCGAACATCCCGCTCGCGCTGAAGTACCTGGCGGTTGGCTTCTACGCGCTCACCTGGAAGGTCACCTACTACGCGCCGAACACCTTCCAGGTCTTGGAGCGCTCGAAGGCTCGGAGGGCCCGGCGCGAGTCGGGCGTGACCCGTGACGCTCGAGGTCCCGAGCCCTACCTGGAGGTGTTCGATCCCCGGACGCCCGTGGGGCGCGGTTTCTGGTCGAGCTGCCTCTTGCCCTACGGTCTCGGCCGGTTCGTCGTGATCCCCGCGCTGTTCCTCCCGCTCGGGCCGCTGGCCGCGCTCTCCGTGTGGGTGAACTCCGTTGGCGCGGAGGCGCTCACGAACCTCCATACGTTCGCCATCATCGTTCCCAATCACGCGGGCGACGATCTGTACCGCTTCGAAGGAGTCACCCGGGACCGCGCAGAGCTCTACGTGCGCCAGGTCGCGGGCAGCGCGAACTACGAGACCGGCGGAGATCTCCGCGATTTCATGCACGGGTTCCTGAACTACCAGATCGAGCACCATCTGTTCCCCGACCTGCCGCCCCTCGCGTACCAGCGCGCGCAGCCCCGGGTGAAGGACCTCTGCGCCAAGCACGGCGTCCCCTACGTGCAGGGATCGGTGTGGTCGCGAGTGAAGAAGCTCGCCGACATCATGGTGGGAAAGACCTCGATGAGATTGGGGGCGGCGCTGTCGCGTCGAACGCGCGCCACGGCGTAGGCCGCTCGTACGCCGGGCGTGATCGAGGGAGTCGGTAGAGGCAAGTGAGTCCCTCTCACCGCTCGAGTGTCGGAGCTTGCAGTGTGTCCGAGCTCAGCCCCGGCTCGCCAACGGCAACGCCGCCCATGCGTGCGTTCGAGCCGCGCGCGAGCGAGTACGGCGGCGGGCGCGCTTGTGGCGTGTGGTGGCCTCAGAAGTGGGGGAGCGCGAGCTCGAGCTGCTGCCGCGAGAACGTGCCGCGCTCGTCGATCGAGTAGTTGTCCTTCTCGATCTGGAACGTGCGGGTGGCCGTCACGTCGGCCTTGCCGGCGATGCGGAAGCCGACGAACGGCTGGCTGAAGGTCTCCCGCGCGAGGTTCATCGCGAGATCGAGGGGCACGGTCACGGGCACGCGGATCTGCGTGGTGCGGTCGGCCGGGAGCCAGAGGCCTCCCTCGGGCGCGCGGTAGTCGAGCGGCAGCGTGTACCGGTCGGCGAACGTCACGGTGCCGCGCACCGCGCGGACGGCCACGTCGTACGAGTTCGGGTTGTTCACGTCGACCACGGTCACGAGCACCACCGCGACGCTGGGCGGGAACCCGAGCGACATGCCGCTCACCTCGGCGTGGTGAAGGTGCATCGTGGGCTGTCGCGCGCAGCCGGTGACCGTCAGCGCGGCGAGCGCGGCGAGCGTGGCGAGCGCGCGCGAGGAGCGAAGCGTCGAAGAGCGAAGAAGGGAAGGCACGCGATCCATCTTACGCCTCCGGCGCCCTCGCGGCGCTCGCGAATTGCGTCGCGCGGCCCCGACGCGCCGCTCGCTTCGCGCTCCCTCGCGCCCGTGGTAGGGCACTCTCCATGCGCCCCGCGCGAACCGTCGCAGCCCCCGTCGCGGGGCCCCACCGCGCGCGCGCGTCGCGCCCCGCGCCCCCCAGGTCCGCGTGACCCGCCCGTGGCTCACCGTGGCGGCCGAGGCCACCCCCGACGGGCTCCTCGAGCTCAAGCAGCGCGAGCGCGACTACCTCATCACGCTCGACGGCCGGGTGGTGATGACGAGCGCCGCGCACAGGTCGGAGGACGCGCTCGCCGAGCTCGCGTGCGCCGGCCTGCGCGAGCGCGCGGGCGCGCGAGTCTTCGTGAGCGGTCTCGGCATGGGCTACACCCTGCGCGCGGCGCTCGAGGCGCTCCAGCCGGACGCGCGCGTCGTCGTGGCGGAGCTGAACCCGATCGTCGCGCGCTGGTGCGAGGGGCCGCTCGCCGCGCTGACCGGCGGCGCCGCGAGCGATCCGCGCGTCACGCTCGAGCTCGTCGACGCGGTGAAGAGGCTGGGCCGCCCCGCCGCGCGCGGCGAGTTCGACGCGATCGTCCTCGACCTCTACGAAGGCCCGCGCACCGCCGTCGCGCCGGGGCACGCGCTCTACGGTCGCGCGGCCGCCGCGGGGTTTCGCGCCGCCCTGCGCCCTGACGGGGTGCTCGCCGTGTGGTGCGAGGCGCGCTCGCCGGGCTTCGAGCGGTGGCTCGAGGCGGCGGGCCTACGGCACGATCTCCAGCGCGTCGGGCGCGGCGCTCGGCACCACTTCGTCTACCTCGCCCGCCCGGCCCCCAGCGGCGCGCGCGCGGCGGCGCCCGCCCCGAGGCCGCGCGCTCAAAAGCCCGCCCAAAAGGGGCGCGGGCGGGTCTAAACTTTCGTACGGGGGGCCCCCTAGAATGCCCTTGCACGTTCCCGGCGGCGAGATACTGTGTCGCCCGTCACGGACACGGTCGGTCTCTCGCCTCTCGTCATTTCTCGGGACCAGCGCAGACAGCTTCGATACGGCGCGACACCTCGGTCGCCGATGTTTCGGCCCGAGTCAACAACCCCCCCGGATCCGGGGGTTTTTTTGAAGAAGCGAGAATCTGATGGGCAATCGTCTCTACGTCGGCAACCTTTCGTTCAACGCGACCGCCGACTCCGTTCGCGCGGCCTTCTCCAGCTTTGGCGAGGTGACTGACGCCCACGTCGTGTCCGATCGCGAGACCGGCCGCTCGCGCGGCTTCGCCTTCGTCACCATGTCGACCGCGCAAGAGGCCGCCAAGGCGATCGCCGAGATGAACGGCGCTCTCCTCGACGGGCGTCCCCTCCGCGTCAACGAGGCCGAGGAGCGCCAGAGCCGCGGCGGCGGCGGTGGCGGCGGCGGCGGTGGCGGCTTCGGCGGCGGCGGCGGCGGCGGTGGTCGTCGCGGCG
>DAORJJ010000576.1:0-4508 GCA_035439005.1 Polyangiaceae bacterium
CGCGATCTCGGCGTCAGCGCGCCCCCCGGCGCCGCGGGCGCGGCCGGCCCCACGGTGCGGCGCGCGCACGCGCTCGCGACCCTCGTCGTGCTCGCCGGGGTGCCGCTCGTGGCCGCGGGCATCACGATCTCGCGGCGCCTCGAGTCGCCGGCGGCGCTGCTCCTCGGCGCGGGGATGCTGGTCGTCTCCGCGCTGCTCGCCCTCGCCGGTCTGCGCCGGCTCCTCGGCCGGGGCGCGGCGCCCCCGGGGCCGATGGGTTCGCTCCGCGCGCGGCTCAGCGGCGCGCTGCTGTTGGTCGCGGCGCTGTCGCTCGTGGGCTCGATGAACCTCGCGGTCGCGTTCGCGCTCACGGGCTCCGCCGGGCGCGGCGCGGGCCCGACGCAAGGCCTCATCTCGTACTCGGCGATGGCGACGTACCACGGCCTCGCGAACGCCGTGGGCTTCGCGGGGTGCGCGCTGCTCGCGTACGCGCTCGCGCCGCCCGCGCGCCCCACGACGAGCGACACGACGGGCGCCCCCGAGTAGCCGCCCACGCGGCGCGCCCCGGCCGCCTTCGTCGGTCGCGCGTCTCCGCGTGACGGCCTCATCCCCCGTCCGTGCCCGCGTCGCAAGGCGCAGGAAAGACCTCGAGGCGCTCCCACTTTCCTAGCTGGCAGCGGAGCACGTTGCAGAACTCGCAAGGGTTCGCGCAGGCGCCGCCGCAGGCCTTCCCTTCCGGGCTGCACGGCGCGCCGATCGCGGCCGGGAGGGGCGTCGGACAGCCAGCGTCGTCGAGCTCGACCGCGGGCGCCGCGTCGGGGATCTTCGCCGCGTCGACGAAGGCCCCGTCGCTCGGCGCGGCGTCCGCGACGACGACCGCGCCGCCGTCTCGAGCGTCCGACGGTGGCTCGGTCGTGGCGACCGCGCAAGCCCCGAGCCCAACGACGACGACAATAGATAGGATCTTTCTCATGGCCGCCCCCCTTGCACGCCACGGGCCAGGCAGAATCACGCAAGAGCCGCGGCTCACCGCCGTGCCAGGGTGCGCCGCGCCGGATCGCCAGCGCACGTGCGGAGCCCATGGAAGGTTCAGCTCGCCCGCACGTACACTCCGGCCATGGAACCGAAGCGCTTCGAATTTTCCGACGGATCGTCCAACAAGTTCTGGCAGATCGCCCGCGACGGCGCGGCGCTCCTCGTGACGTTCGGCAAGATCGGCACGGCCGGCCAAGCCCAGCGGAAAGAGCTCGCGAGCGAGGCCGCGGCCATCGCGGAGCACGACAAGCTCGTCAAAGAGAAGACCAAGAAGGGCTACGTCGCGGTGGCCACCGACGCCGCGCCCGCGGGGCCCGCGCCGGTGCCCAAGGTGAAGGCGCCCAAGGCCGACGCGCCAGCCCCGAAGCCCGCGACCGCGGCCCCCGCCGAGGTGGCGACGCCCGCAGAGACGCCGCCCACGCCCACGCCCACGCCAGCGCGACAAGGCGACTACGTGCTCGAGGAGCGCTACGTCGGGGAGGGCTTCCAGGCCTCCGACGGGTCGTGGAGCGCGCTCGCCGCGCGCTGGTTCGCCCCCGGCCTGCGCGACGCCAACGAGCACATCGCGCTCCTCACCGCGGGGCGCAAGGAGACCCTCGCGAAGCTGCGGCCCGCCGTGGACCAGGTCATCGCGCTCCTCGGGTCGGGGGGCGAGGGCGCGCTCGACGTCCCCGCGGCCGCGATCCTGCTTCGCCTCGGCCCCGACGCGGTGGTGACGCCCTACCTCGTGGCGCGCCTCGGCCTCGCGGCGGCGGTGGAGGCGTACGAGGCGGCGCACGGGCTGAGCGTCGACTCGGATGGCAAGGCCACCTCCATCAAGGACGAGGGGCACTACCTGCTCCCCGACTCCGCGCGGGCCCTCCTGGCGTGCGAGGCGCGGGTCGAGCCCAGCGCCTGGACGGCCGCGCTCGCCACGCTGCGCGCCGCGCGCCTCGCCGAGACGAGCCGCGCGCGCCGCGCGGAGTACAACATCGTGCTCCGCGACGAGGCGTTCGTCGCCGAGGACCTCGAGCTCAACCGGCCGAACCCCGACTGGCAGGTGACCCGTTTCATGTTCCTCGCCACGCGCGACCCCGAGGTCCAGAAGGTCCTCGCGCCCGGGGTCGACGCCGCCCTCGCGTTCGAGGTCGTGGGCGTGGCGGCGCAGGCGTGGATCCTGCCGAAGATCGAGAAGGACAACTGGCTCGTCGAGACGCTCTTCGACCTCGAGACCGTGCCCGCGGCCAAGTGCATCGCCAACGACCTCACGAACAAGCGGACGCACGAGCGCGTGCGCGAGTACTACGCCAAGCGGCCCGATCTGGCGCTGCGCGCGCTCGTGCCGATCGTGGTCGGCGCGGGCAAGCTCGCCGCGTTCGCCAAGCCGATCGTGGAGGCCACGATCGCCGCGCACCCGGCGCTGCCGGCGATCGTCGCGCCGCTCGTGGACGCGAAATCCCGCGCGTTCCTCACCGCCGAGAAGAAGCCCGCGCTCCCCGACGCCGCGCCCGACGCGGTCCCCGAGGCGCTCCGCCGCGATCCCGCGCCCGGCGTGGACGGCTTCCCCAAGAAGCTCGCGCCGCTCCCGGAGTTCGCGACCGCCGCGCTCGCCGCCGCCCCCGTTCGCCTCCGCGGGACGAGCACGGTGCTGCCCGCGAGCGCCATGGCCCGGCTGTGCCAAGCCCTCCGCTACGCGAAGGGCTCGCCCGCGATCACGAGCGCGAAGGCCGCGAGCGAGCCGAAGGACCTCGCCGCGTTCGCGTGGGAGCTCTTCGAGCGCTGGCAGGCGGCCGGCGCGCCCAACAAGGAGCCGTGGGGGTTCACGGCCCTCGGGCTCCTCGGCGACGACGACACCGCGCGCAGCCTCACGCCGCTCATCCGCGCGTGGCCCGGCGAGTCGCTCCACGCCCGCGCGACGGTCGGGCTCGACGTGCTCGCGACGCTCGGCACCGACGTGGCGCTCATGAACCTCCACGGGATCGCGCAGAAGCTCAAGTTCAAGGCCCTCCAGGAGAAGGCGCGCGAGAAGATCGCCGAGGTGGCCGCGGCGCGCGGCTTCACCGCGGAGGAGCTGGCCGACCGCCTCGTGCCCGACTTCGATCTCGGGGACGAGGGCGGCGACGTGCTCGACTTCGGCCCTCGCGCCTTCACGATCTCGTTCGACGAGTCGCTGAAGCCCCGCCTCAAGGGCCCCGACGGCAAGGTGATGGGCGATCTCCCGAAGCCGGGCAAGAGCGACGACGCCGAGAAGGCGACGGCCGCCACCGAGCGCTGGAAGGCCCTGAAGAAGGACGCCAAGCTCGTGGCCTCGGGGCTGCTCCTCCGCCTCGAGCTCGCGATGTGCGACGAACGGCGCTGGAAGACCGATGTATTCCGCACGTTCATCGTGGAGCACCCGCTGGTGGTCCACCTCGCGCGGCGCCTCGTGTGGGGCGTCTACGACGCGAAGGGCAAGCTCCAGGCGACCTTCCGCGTGGCCGAGGACGGGACCCTCTCCGACGACCGCGACGCCGCGTTCACGCTCGCGCCCGACGCCACCGTGGGGCTCGTGCACAAGCTGGGGCTCGACGCCGCCACGCTCGCCCGATGGAGCGCCGTCTTCGGCGACTACGAGCTCCTCCAGCCGTTCGATCAGCTCGCGCGGCAGACCTTCACGCCCACGCCGAAGGAGGTCGAGGGCAAGTGTGTCGAGCGCCTCGCCGGGGTCGAGGTGAAGACCTCGCGCTTGCTGGGGCTCGAGGCCCGCGGCTGGCGCAAGGGCGCCGCGCAAGACGGCGGGTGGGTGTGGGACCTGTGGCGGCCGCTCGGCGGCGGCATCGTGGCGGAGCTCGGGCTCGAGGGCGGGCTCTGCATGGGCCTCGCCGAGCTCAACCCGGCGACCCAGAAGGTCGGGGCGATCCACTTCCACAAGGACAAGAACGGCCAGCGCGAGGACGTGCCGCTGAGCGCGCTCTCCCCGATCGTCTTCAGCGAGCTCGCGCGGGAGCAAGAGCTGCTCCGCGAGTGAGCCGCCCGCGCGGCGCGCCGCTCGAAGGCCTCCACGTCCGCGGCGGGATCTGCGCGATCCCCCGCGGACACGGGCGCCAAATGGCTACTTCGCGGCGAGGCTCTTGCAGACCGCGTAGGCCTCCTTGCCCTTCTCCTCGGTCTTCGGGGACTTGGTCAGCGTCGACTCGCACGTCGTGCCCTTCCCGCCGATCTCCGCGCCGTACATGACCAGGTAGGCCACGCCTCCCTTGTCCTTCGTCGCGGCGACGAAGCCGTTCGGCTCGTCGACGAGGAAGCCCTTGAAGTCCTTCTCCTTGCTGAACATCTCCTTCAGCTGCTTGACGGAGTCGGGCTTGCCGGCCTTGACCGTGAGGCGGTACGCGTCCGCGGTGACGAAGCACGCAGCCTCAAGCTTCGCGTCGGGCGGCGCCGCGATCATGTACTTCCCGCACAGCTCCTTCGCGGGGAACGCCGGCGCGGCGGCCGCGGTCGGCGCGGCGGAGGCCGCGGGCGCGGACGGCGCGGCG
>DAORJJ010000577.1:0-4500 GCA_035439005.1 Polyangiaceae bacterium
GGCGGTGGGAGCGGCCGTAGGGGCGGCGGTGGGGGCGGCCGTCTCGGTCGCCGTCGGAGCGGCGGTGGGCTCCGCCGTCGCCGCGACGACCGTGGCGGTGGGCGCCGTGGCGGTGGCGGTCTCGACCGGGAGGGTGCCGACCGGCTCGGTCGTCGCCACGGTGGCGGTGGGGGTCGTGGTCGGCTTCGCGGGCGCCGGGGTGCGGGAGAGGATGCCGAGGACGATCGCCACGACGAGGAGCACGGCCGCGCACGAAATGGCGGCGATGACCCACATGGGCGCACCCTTCTTGGGCGCAGCGACCATCGAGACGCTGGACGAGCCCACGGCCGCGCCCATGTTCATGCGCCCACCGTTCATCGCGGGGACCGTCGGGGCCATGCGCGACGGCTGGGGCCCCGCCTGCTGCCCCGGGAACTCGCCGCCTTGCATCATGCCTGGCTGCTGCATCATGCCTGGCTGCTGCATCATGCCCGGCTGCATCATGCCCGGCTGCATCATGCCCGGCTGCTGCATCATGCCCGGCTGCATCATGCCCGGCTGCATCATGCCCGGCTGCTGCATCATGCTTGGCTGCATGCCTGGCTGCTGCATCATGCCCTGAGGCTGCATCATGCCCTGAGGCTGCATGAGGTTGGGCTGCTGGGCGAGCCCGACCGTCTGCATCATGCCGAGCGCCTGCGCCGAGGGCTGCTGCGGCTGCATCCCGACGCTCTGGAGCGCCGCGGCTTGTGCGGGGCCCATCCCCTGCATCGTGGGCGCCATGCCGGCGGCGGGCGCCGGCTTCTGGAAGTCGGACGGACCGAGCGGGGAGTTTGCGCCAGAGAGGCCCAGCATGAACGCCGGATTGTTGGACGCGCCGAGCGCCATGGTCGCTTGCTCCCCGGCCTCCGGGTCGGGCGGCGGCGGGGGCGTGGGGTGCATGTCTCGTGGATCGACCGGCGAGACCTGGTTCAGCGGGAGCGTCGCCTTGGCCGTCCGAGGGGGCGCGCCCGCGGCGGGCGGAGGTGGCGGAGCGGTGCCGAGCGGGCTGCCGAGCGGGCTGCCGAGCGCGGAGGGGAACGCGGGGGACGCGCCCGAGACGCCGGGCATCTGCACCATGGTCGCGTCGTCCTGGTCGTGCTCGCCGCTCTCATCGAGCGGGGCGTCGAGCGTCGGGATCGACTCGGGCGGCGGCGGCGGCACGATCGCCTCCTCCGCGCCCGCGCGCCCCATCGGTCGGGGTGGGCCTCCGATGCCCACGGGGCGGCCGGGGCCCTGCTGGTGGGCGCCCATGGGGGTGGTGGGCGAGGTGGGGTGGACCGGCGGCGCGAGCGCCATCATGGTGGCCGGGTCGTCACCGGGGTGCGGCTCTTCGTTCACGTCGGCCTGGATGGTGGGGCCGTCCGCGTCCGCGGGGTGAACGTCGTGGGCGATCTGCGCGCGGGCCGGGGCGGGCGACTGCGCGGCGGGCCGTGGCGGGCCGGCGATGGAAGGGCCGGAAGGGCCTGGGCCCCCTCCGCTCGCGTGGCTGCTTCGGCCGGAGCCGACATCGACGGTGCGCGGCGCGGCGGCGGCGGGGGCAGGCTTGGGGTTGCGGTTTTGCACGTCGGAGCTCTCGCGGTCTGTGGCTTTCGGAGCGGTGCCGGGGGGCGAGCCGTCCTTGTTGATGGTCTGCGTGACCTCGGACGCCCACTTGAGGTGCTCGTCCCGCTTCTTCATCCGCTCTTGGAAGAGCGTCGTCATGTACTGAGATACCTCATCGCTGGCGATGAACAGACCGCGGCGCATGAGGAGCTGCTGGAGCGAGCGCGACAGCTCCTTCGCTGTCTTGAAGCGCTCGTTGCGGTCCTTCGAGAGCGTCTTCATGACGATCTTCTCGAGGTCGATCGGATATCCGCGGATGAGCGCGCTCGGGCGCGGCACGTCGCACTCCTGGACCTTCGCGAGCGTGTCGAGATCGCTGTCCATTCGGAACAGGCGTCGACCCGTGGTGAGCTCCCAGAGGACGACGCCGAGCGCGAACACGTCCGTGCGTCGATCGAGCTGCTCGCCGTGCACCTGCTCGGGCGACATGTAGGCGAGCTTGCCCTTCAGCGTCCCGGCCTTCGTGTGGGCCGCGCGGGAGCTGAATTTGGCGATGCCGAAATCGAGCACCTTCGTGATGCCGTCGTAGGTCACGAAGAGGTTGTGCGGCGTGACGTCGCGGTGAACGAGGTTGAGCTGCTCGCCGTTCTTTCCCGTCAGGTCGTGCGCGGCGTGGAGCCCCTCGGCCGCGTCCGCGATCACGCGGCAGGCGATCTCGGGCGGCATCGCCGTGCCGATCTCCTCGGTGCGCCGGATGACCTCGCGGAGCGGCTCGCCGTGGAGGTACTCCATGGCGATCCAGTAGGTGTCCTCGGTCTTGCCGAGATCGAACACCTGCGCCACGTTCGGGTGCGAGATGCGCGCGACGACCTGCGCCTCGTCCAGGAACATCTGGATGAAGGAGTCGTCCTCGATGAGGTGCGAGTGGATCTTCTTGATCGCCGCCCACCGCTGGAAGCCGCCCGGCCCGTCCATGCGCGCGAGGTGCACGCTGGCCATGCCGCCGATGCCGATCTCGTCGACGACGCGGTAGCGCCCAAGAAAGTACGTGCCGCCGCCCTGATCGGTCATGGCCGCCTCTGCCCGCGCTGCCGCGCCGGCTTGGGCATGACCACTGCGTCTTTGTGCGTCCTGAGCCAAGAGAGCCTCACGTTTTCGTTCATCTTAGCGCGCCCGCACCGACACGGCGCCGATCGTCACGTCATCGGTCGGGCGGGTCAGCAGGAACACGCTGGCGCCAGCGCCCGCGAGGACGGCGCCGCCCACGATGTAGGTCCAGGGGGAGCGGAAGAAACTGACGGGCTCCTTCTTCGGGGGGGGCTTGGCCTTCGCCACGACGGGCGGTGGCGGCGTGGGCTTCGTGCCGCTGACCTCGACGCGGCTCGCGGCCGACGCGAGGCGGTTGTCGTGGCTGTCGAGGGCGTCGACTCGGACCACCAGCGTGCTGCCGGGCAACACCGCCTTCGCGGGGATCTCGAACTCGACGGTCTGCGCGGATTTTGCGGCAAAATAGAGCTCACGCCCGGTGGAGCCGTCCTTCGCCGAGAGGCCCACGCGCGTGAGCACGCGCGCGTGGTTGTCGTCGACCTTGGCGCGCACAGTGAAAGCCTCGCCCGGCTTCGCGCGCGACGGGCAGCTCAGGCCAAGCACGAGCGAGCCGACCGAGGCCATGTCTTTCTTGGCGGTGTCGGCGAGCGTGACGGCGCGCGGGCCGCCCTCCGCCGGGACGTCGAACGCGTCGTCGATCACGGCGGCGGCGCGGTAGGCCGTGAGGGCCTGGTCCTTGCGACCGAGGAGGAGCCGCGCCGTGCCCAGGCGGACGTACGACTCGAGCACCTCGTCGGGGGCGAGCCCGCCCTTCGCGATGGCCTCGCGGTAGAATACCTCGGCGGTCGCCATGTCACCGGAGGTCCACGCGGACTTGGCCTTCTTGTAGGAGGGCGCCCCCGTGGCCTTGGGCGGCTCGCTCTCGGTGGGGCGTTCGCCGCTCGGCGCGGGCTCCTCGTCGGCCGCCCAGCAGGGGGCCGCGACCGTGAGCCCAAGCGCTACGGCGTACGCTGTCCAGCGACTGTGCACCCGAGGCGACACTGGACACACGGTATCGGCCTCGTCATCGCGGCGCAAGCGCTCGTGGCCGGGGAACGCCGGCGGGAGCGTGGCTACACGCCGGGAGCGGTGCCTACGGAAACTGCTGAGAGGGCCGCGAGCGGCGATAGAGGAAGTCAAACGTGCCGCGGAGGCGGCCCCGGCACCGCGGCGGAGCGAGCGTGACCGGGTCGATCTCGCGAGGATTCGCCAAGTAGACATCGAAGCAGCCGCGCGTCCGGCGAGCCTCGGAGTCGAGCGTGGCCGTGTCGCCCGCGAAGATCGAGTGGAACACGATGCGGCTCTTGCCGTCTCCCCTTGGCCCGGGGACCGGGTTGGCGCACGCGGGGTCTTGCCCCTCGTCGGCCGCCTCGCAGCCGCCCGCCGCGGTGTCGGGTGCGAAGGTCACTTCGCGCACGGCGTGGAGAGTGGTGGTCTGCGTCTTGCAGCTCTTCTGGAGGTACAGCGACATGTGCACGATGCCGGGATCCGCCTCCGGCTTGATGGGGACGCCCGCCGCCGTCACCTCGGGCGGGAGCGTCACGAGGAACGGCGATCCGAGCGCCCTCTGCACCCTCGTGAGGTCTTCCACGACGAGCGAGATGCCGTCGCTGAAGGTCTGGTTGTCGCTGCTCCGCTGGAGCCGAAAGATCGCGCTGTCTCGGTAGGGGGCGGTCCCGAAGAAGTCGGGGGCGAGGTCGAACGGACCCTGCCAGCACGGCGGGAAGTCGAGGCCTCCGCGCGCCGT
Organism: Polyangiaceae bacterium; assembly: GCA_035439005.1. Classification (GTDB taxonomy): domain Bacteria; phylum Myxococcota_A; class Polyangia; order Polyangiales; family Polyangiaceae; genus JAAFHV01. The sequence goes on from DAORJJ010000577.1 coordinate 4,400, forward strand.
GCCCTCTCCCTCGGGGCTCGTGCAGCCCGCCGTGGGCGTCGCGAGCGCCGCGGCGAGCGCCGCGAGCGCCGCGCCGAGCCAGCGGCCACGGGCGGGCGCGA
>DAORJJ010000578.1:0-4490 GCA_035439005.1 Polyangiaceae bacterium
CTCGCCGCGGGAGGCGCCGAGCCGCTCGTGCTCTTCGACGTGGGGCTCGGCGCGGGCTCGAACGCGCTCGCGGCGTGGCGCCTCTCGGAGTCGCTGCCGGGCGCGCGGCCGCTCGAGATCGTGAGCTTCGAGCACGATCTTTCGGCGCTCGCCCTCGCGCTCGACGAGCGCCACCGGGCGGCCTTCGGGCTCGCGGACGACCGCGCGCGCGACGCGGCGAGCGCGCTCGTGCGCGACGGCCACCACGAGACCGGGCGCACGCGCTGGCGGCTCTGCCATGGCGATCTGCGCCGCGCGCTCGCGGCCGAGCCGGAGGGCGCCGCCGACGTCGTGTTCTGGGACCCGTTCTCGCGCGAGGTGACCCCCGAGCTGTGGACGGTGGAGTGCCTCCGCGCCGCGCGGCGGGTGTGCAGAGACAGGTGCACTCTGCACACGTACAGCGCGGCGACGGCGACGCGGTCCGGCCTCCTCCTCGCGGGGTTCGCGGTGGGCACGGAGGGCGAGCGCGGCCAGAGCACGAGCGCCGCCGTCGACCCGCGCGACCTCGCGACGCCCCTCGACGCGCGCTGGCTCTTGCGCCTCTCGCGCTCGGGAGCGCCCTACCCTACCGACGTGGCGCCCGAGGCCCGGGAGGCCGCGCTCGAGGCCGTCCGCGCGGCGCCGCAGTTTCGCTGAGCTAGCCGCGGCGGGCGCGCGCGGCGGCGCGGATCTCCGAGGGCGGCACCGACTCCCACCGCTTGAAGGCCCGGCGGAAGTTCGCGAGGTCGGAGTACCCGAGCGAGAAGGCGATCTCCTCCAGCGAGGCGCGGCCCGAGCGCACCTGCTCGAGCGCGAGCGCGCGCCGCACCTCCTCGAGCAGCGCGCGGTACGACGTGCCCTCCTCCACGAGGCGCCGGTGGAGCGTGCGCGGCGTCGTGTGGAGCCGCCGCGCGACGAGGGCGAGCGAGGGGAACTCGCCCTGCTTGTCGAAGAGCGCGCGCCGCACGCGGGCGCTGCTCGACTCGTCGGCGGCGAGCTTGTCGAGCTCGCGCTGGCAGATGCGCGCGGCCTCTTCGAAGGCCTCGGGGTCGGCCATGGTGAGGCGCGCGTCCACGGCGTCGGCGGGGAGCACGAGCCCGGCCCACGCGCGGCCGTAGCGCACGTCGCACCCGAAGAGCTCGCGGGCGAGGGGCGCGTACTCGGGCGCCTCGAACGGAAAGGCGACCTCGGTGACCGGGCAGGCGCCCATCGAGAGGACGCCGAGCACGTTCCGGATGCTCAGCACCACGGCCTCGAGCACGGGTCGGCGCGCCGCGCCGAGCGGGTGCGCCTCGGTGAAGCGCACGCGGACGGCGCCGCGCGCGGTGGACGTGGAGATCGCGAGGAGCGAGGTGCGCACCCCCGAGTACCGCTCGAGCAGCCCGAGCGCCTCGCGGATCGTGCCGCTGCTCATGGCCGCGTACCCCAGCATTCCGTGGGCGCTCGCGACCAGGCGTTGCCCGACGAAGAGCCCGAGCGCCGGCTCGCCCGTCGCGGCGATCGCGCCGAGCACGAGGCGCTCGAAGCCAGCGTACCCGAGCCCGAGCGACGAGCCCTCGAGCGCCGCCTCGGAGAGGCCCGACTCGGCGAGCCAGCGCCCCACGTCCGCCCCCGAGCTGCGCACCTGGTCGCGGATGTGCCGCACGTAGTGGATGGGCAGCCGGAGCCCTGCGTCACGCACGGGTCCAGTTTGGCGAGAAATGACCCCTCGTTGTCAAGCGCGAACCTCCCGCCGGCGCGGCCGCGCCGTACGCTTTGACCATGGCGACGCGGACAACGAACAGACGGCTCCCGACCGTGCGCATCAACGACCGCGAGGTGGTGGCCGAGCCCAACGAGACGGTGCTCCAGGCCGCCCTCCGCGCTGGCATCGACCTGCCGAGCGGCTGCCGCGTCGGCGGCTGCGGCGCGTGCAAGTGCCGCCTCGCCGAGGGCGAGGTGCGTGAGCTCACCGAGACCGGCTACCTGCTCACGCAGGAGGAGCTCGACCAGCGCACCATCCTCGCCTGCCAGAGCGTGCCGCGCACCGACGTGCACATCGTCGTAGTCAGCGACGCCGCGGCGCGCGTCCGCGGGAAGATCACGGCGCGCGAGCGGCTCACCCACGACATCGTGCGCGTGCGGGTCGCGCTCGACACAGCGCTCGCGTTCCGCGCGGGCCAGTTCGTGAGCCTCGCGCTCGACGGCCTGCCGGGCGTGACGCGCTGCTACTCGTTCGCCGCCCCGCCCGCGGACGACCACGAGGTCTCGTTCATCGTGCGCAAGGTGCCGGGCGGGCAGCTCTCGCCGCACCTCGTCGACGCGGACGACGCCGCCGTGCTTGGGCGCGCGGTCGAGCTCTCCGGGGTCGCGGGCGACCTCACGCTGCGCCCCGGGAGCGGACCGCTCGTGCTGGTCGCTGGCGGGAGCGGGCTCGGGCCGCTGCTCGCCCTGCTGAAGCAGGCGGCGCTCGATGGCGAGACGCGCCCCTTCACCCTGTATTTTGGCGCGCGCGAGGCGCGCGACCTCTACTGCGCGGACGAGCTCGAGGCGCTCGGTCGGGCGCTCCCCGGCGGGCTCCGCGTGGTGCCCGTGCTCTCCGCCGCGCCCGAGGGCGACGGGTGGACGGGCGAGCGCGGCCTCGTCACCGAGAAGCTCCCCGCGCGCGCCGCGGGCGCGCAGGCGTACCTGTGCGGGCCGCCGGCGATGATCGACGCCGCGATCCCGGCGCTGCTCCGCGCCGGCGTCGCGCGCGAGGACATCCACGCCGATCGCTTCACGACGCTGGCCGACGCGCCCGCGCAGGTCACGAAGGCCGCGGAGGGCGCGGAGCCGGCGCCGCTGCCGTGGGCCTTGGAGGCCCTGCACACCCTGAAGTTCTCGCTCTTTCACCTCGTCGGGCTCGCGGCGACCGCCTCGTTGCTCGCCGGAGGGCGCGCCGTCACCGCGGGCCTCGTCGGCGTGCTCGCGCTCTACATACTCGGCGACGCCGTGGCCGGCGACGACACGTCGACGCCGAAGCTTCGCCACGCGCGGGTGCTCACCGCGCAGCTCTGGCTCGCGCTGCCGCTGCTCGCGCTCGTGGTGTTCAGCGCGGTGTGGAGCGTGTCGCCGGGCGATCCGCTCGGCTACGGGGCCTGGCTCGGGCGGCTCACCGGCCACGACTTCTTGGCGGCGCGCGACGCGACGACGCTCGGCCACCACGTGTCGGCGGTGGTGCTCACCGGGCTCATGATCGGCATGATCGGCACTATCCCGGCGCACGAGCTCACCCACCGCACGTGGGACCGCGCCTCCATGGCGATCGGGCGCTGGCTGCTCGCGTTCAGCTTCGACACGAGCTTCGCCATCGAGCACGTGTATGGCCACCACCGCTACGTGTCGACGGCCCACGACCCGGCGACGGCGCCGCGCGGCCGCAGCGTGTACTTTCATGTCGTCGCGTCGACCCTGAAGGGCAACGTGAGCGCGTGGAACATCGAGGCCAGTCGGCTGAAGAAGCGCAAGCTCGCGCTGCTCGGCTGGCACAACGCGTTCCTGCGCGGACACGCCATGAGCGCGGCGCTGGTGGTGGCGGCCTGGGCGCTCGGCGGGCCGCGCGCGGCGCTCTTCTTCGCGGCGTGCGCGCTCTGGGGGAAGGCGCTGCTAGAAATTGTAAACTACATGGAACACTACGGGATGGTCCGCGATCCGAGCACGCCCGTCGCGCCGCGCCACTCGTGGAACACGAACCGCCTCGTGAGCTCGTGGAGCATGTTCAACCTTACGCGGCACTCGCACCACCACGCCGCGGGCGAGGTGCCCTACCACGAGCTCCGCCCCTACCCCGACGCGCCGATGATGATCCACGGATACCTCACCACCATCGTGATCGCGCTCGTGCCGCCCCTGTGGCACCGGCTCATGACGCCGAAGGTGCTCGCGTGGGACCGCGACCACGCGACGGCGGCCGAGCGACGGCTCGCCGCCCTGGCCAACGCGCGGAGCGGCCACGGCGCGTTCACGGCGCGCGCGACCTCGGCCCTCGCGGGGCACGCCCGCTGAAGCGCAGGGCTCCGCGGCGCGCTAGCTCTCGGCCGCGGCCCGCCGCCGAGGTGGCTTGCCGCTGACGAGCGGATGTACTCCCGAGAGGACTCCCGAGCAACGCCCTACGTCAAGGAAGACACCGTGCGATTCATCGACATAGGGGCGACGGGCGCGCTCGAGTACGCGTATGGTGCACCAACGGCCTTCATGCAAAAGTTCAACCGTGGCTATTGGGCGAGGGACATCACGATTCCTCTGCCCGCGCCGGACGACTGGGGAGCCCGGGAGGCCCATCGCCTTTGGGCTCAGGGCGACGCCGACTGGATCCTCATCGCCAACCGGTGGGGCGAGGCAGAATTGGTCACCAAGCGCGGGGCTCCACGGCGGAGCTTCGTCCGCGCCCGGCCCGCCGAGGCGCGATCCGAGGAGCGCGCGGAGCCTAGTTTTCTAGGTGAGCACGCACCGCA
>DAORJJ010000579.1:0-4489 GCA_035439005.1 Polyangiaceae bacterium
CGGGCGCGCCGGTCGCGACGGGACCGGTCGCGACGGGACCGGGCGAGACCACGGCCGCGTTCGGAGTGGGCGATGGCGTGGGCTCGGCCACGCTCGGCGCGGGGGCCTCGGCCGCGCTCGCCGCGGCGCGCTGGCGCTCTCGGACGGCGTTCGCGGTGCCGACCCCGACGAGCGCCGTCACGACCGCCAGGGCACCGCCGACCAGGACGACGCCCGAGCGCCACGGAGGCGCCGCCGACGGCTCGTGCAGCTCCGCCGCCGTGCGCACGCGGTGCTGGGAGGTCGCGAAATCGGTGGCAGGGGGCGCGCCGGGAGGCACCGACGCGGCCGCGGACACCGGCTCGACGGGGCGCGTGACCTCCCCGTCGTCGAGCGACTGGGCGAACCGGCCAGGAGCCGCGGCGTACGGCGCGAGCGCGTCGGCGAGCGCCGCGACGGTGGCGAACCGGCGGTCGCGGTCCTTCTCGAGGCACCGCTCGACGACGGCCACGAAGCCCGCGGGCAAGGGCAGCCCCGCGGCGCTGAGCGACGGGGTCGGATCGCGCATCACCGCCATGCAGACGCGCCCGAGCGTGTCGCCCTCGAACGGGAGGCGCCCGGAGACGAGGCGGTAGAGGACGACGCCGAGCGACCACACGTCGGTGCGCCCGTCCACCGAGCGTGGGTCGTCCATCTGCTCGGGCGACATGTACTTGGGCGAGCCGAGGATCGCGGCGGTCTGGGTCATGTCCGCGCCCAGCGTCTTCGACACGCCGAAGTCGAGCACCTTGAGCAGGGGCTCCCCGTGGCTCGTGGTGAGGAAGAGGTTCGCCGGCTTGATGTCTCGGTGCACGATGTTCTTGGCGTGCGCCTCGGCCAGCGCCTCGCAGGCCTGGAGGACATAGGTCGACGCCTCCTCGACCGAGACCCGGCCGCGCCGCCTCGCGAGGATCTCGAGGTCGGTCCCGTCGAGGTGCTCCATCACGATGTAGAGATCGTCGTCCCCATGGACTCCCACGTCGATCACCTTCGCGACGTGATCGCTCGTGAGGAGCGCCGCGGACTTGGCCTCGCGGCGGAACCGGGCGTGCGCCTCGTCGCGATCGCCGGGGCCAGGCGAGACGAACTTGAGCGCGTAGAGCTCGCCGAGCGTGAGGTGGCGGGCGGCGTACACCGCCCCCATGCCGCCGCGGCCGAGGAGGCGCTCCAGGCGGTACCTGCCGTCGATGACAGTGCCCAGCGCAAGCTCCATCAACTTCGGAGCATAGCCGACCTGGCGACTCGAGGCACCAGCGCATCGGCCACGCCGTCGCGCGCGCCGCCGCCCGCGCCGCGCCTGGCCCCTGGGGTGTCGAGGCGCTATCGTCGCCGCGTGCCACGCCTCCTCGCCGGTCGCTACGAGCTCGGCGCGCGCCTCGGCCGGGGCTCGATGGGCGAGGTCTGGGCGGCGCTCGATCGCGAGACGGGTGAAGAGGTGGCCGTGAAGACCGCGCGCGCCGCGACCCTCGCCGACCCCGAGCTCCTCGCGCGCTTCGAGCGGGAGGGCAAGCTGCTCCGGCGGCTCCGGACACCCTACGTGTGCGGGTTCCGCGCGGCCGGGCGCAGCGAGGACGGCGTGCCGTTCCTCGTCGTCGAGCGCCTGCGGGGAGAGACCCTGGAGGCGCTCCTCGCGCGCGAGGGCGACCTGCCGCTGGAGGATGCGCTCCGCGTCGGTCGAGAGCTGCTCTCAGCGCTCGTCGTCGCCCACGACGCTGGGCTCGTCCACCGCGATCTCAGCCCCGCGAACGTGTTCCTGCACGAGGAGCCGAGCGGCGTGATCACGAAGGTGCTCGACTTCGGCGTCGCGAAGGTGAGCGATCCCTCGAGCTCGATCGCGGGCGCCGCGACCGAGAGCGGCGCGACGATCGGCACCCTCGCCTACGTCGCCCCCGAGCAGCTCGGAGGTAGCACGGCGACGGGGCCGCGCGCCGACCTCTACGCGGCGGGCACCGTGCTCGTCCACGCCCTCACCGGCCGGCTCCCCTTTGGCGACGCGCGCGGCGCGCGGCTGCTCGCCCTCAAGCGCGAGCACGACCCGCCGAGCGTCGACGACCTGACCGGGGAGCGATGGCCTGTGGGCGTCCGGACCTTCCTCGCCAAGCTCACGGCGCGCTCTCCCGCGCGCCGCTATCCGTCCGCCGCGGCCGCGCTCGCGGCGCTCGACGCGCTCGACGTGCGCCCCGCCGTCGCGGTCCCCGGCGCCAGCCGCGCGTCGGCGCCTGCGCGCAGCCCGGAGCCGACCGCGACGCAGACCGTCGGTCCTCCGCGGCGGCGCCCGTCGAGGTAGCGACCGCGCGCCCAGCCGGCGCGGCCAGGGCGGTGCGCGCAGGCCCCGCGGATCGTCGGCGAGCCTCCCCCTCGTCGATCTATGTGATTGAAATCACTGCAACCTTTGGATGGCACGCGCGATGCAATAGCGGGTCTCGAGGTCGCACAATGAACATCGTCAAGCAGGTGGGTCGGTTCTTCGGTGGTCTGAGCGTGGTGGTGGCGGTGAGCGCGCTGGCTGGCTGCGCGGCCGAGACGGACCGCGACGACGCGAGCGACAGCGAGGAGGCCGTCGTGGGCAAGAGCCCGAGCTACGTCTACGTGCAGGTCGGAACGCTCACGCACCGGCGCGTGAGCCTCTCCAACGGCGCCGCGAGCGTCACGGTCCCCACGCAGGCGGGGAAGCCGACCCCGGCGCTGTTCTCCGGGCAGAAGCTCGCCGACTTCGGCAAGCTCACGCAGCCGACCAAGGCCTCGGAGCTGAGCGACAACCTGGCCCTCTGGAAGCTGAGCGGTCGCCTCGGCACCGCGGAGCGCTGGAAGAACCTCGCCTCCGCGACGGCCGACATCAAGGCGATCGCGACCGCGCTCGACGCGGCCTCTGGCAGGGGCTGCGCGGGCGGCGACTGGCACCTCGCGACCTTCGACGACGACGCGGCCGACTTCGTCTGCGCCACGCTCTCGGACGGCACGAAGACCGTGGGCTCCACGAAGCCGAGCGGCTCCACGGGCGGACCGTCGTTCTGCGATCTCAAGGCCACCACGAGCGCCAAGCGCACGGGGGACACGGTCACGCTCACGTTTTTCCGCAACGGCGTCGACGAGACCATCGGCGGCCAGTGGTACTCCGCCGACGGCACCCCGTGGGAGGGCGCGGCCGCGGGCGATCTCTACCGCTGCCCCGACGCGAAGTGCTCCGTCGTGCCCACCAAGCTCACCACTTCGAAGACCTCCGTCACGCTCACCGCGACCCGCCTCGCGGGGCGGCCGGTGAAGTTCGTCAGCACCGGCGGCGCCTGCGTCTACGGCCCGTATTGACCGCGCGCGCGCTCCACGACCCACGAGAGAAAGAGAGAGCTCCGATGAAGACGCCGATGTTCCTGGGCCTGTCCGCGTGCCTCGCGCTCGCATGCTCCGTCCCGACCGAGGGGGCGGACGAGCCCTCCTCCGAGCTCGCCTCCGAGCTCGCCGCGTCGCCGCCGTTCTACGGCGATCCCGCGAACCGCGCCGTGTTTGGCGTCGACATCTCGATGTGGGAGGGGCCGATGGCTCAGGCCGAGATGGACTGCTTCTGGGGCTCGGGCGTGCGCCACGTCGTGGTCGGCACGCAGGTCGAGGCGGTCACGCGCCAGCAGCTCGCGATGTCGGTGTCGCGCGGCATGTCGGTCGACGCCTACGTGTACCTGAACTGGTACGACGATCTGCGCGGCCAGGTCGCCGAGGCCTTCCGCCGCGTGGAGGGCTTCCCGATCGGGCGCATGTGGCTCGACGTCGAGGACGACAACCTGAACGGGCTCGGCTGGAAGACGCGGGTAGAGCGCATCCGCGAGGGGCTCGACGAGTGCAAGAAGCACCCCGGCGTGGAGTGCGGCATCTACACCGGCTGGGGGTACTGGAACACCCACATGAACAACACGCCGGAGCTCTCCGACGTGCCGCTCTGGTATGCCCGTTACAACCAGACGAAGCTGCTCTCCGCCTGGCCGGCCGACAGCTTCGGCGGCTGGAAGCAGGAGAAGGTCGTGGCCAAGCAGTGGGCCGAGGAGGTGCTCTGCAAGGTCGGCGTCGACAAGGACACGATCCAGGTTCGCACGCCCGCCTCGGTGACGGTCGATCGCACCCTGCCCCCCGACACCGGCGCGCCGCCGCCGGCGCCGACGGGGCTCTACCCCGCGGACGGGGCGGTGATCGCGCTCGATCAGGTGAAGCTGATGACCGGGCTCATCCCGCGGGCCACTCGCTACGAGCTGCGGCTCGAGGCCTGGGACGGCCGGGCGTGGCGCCTCTACAACACGTGGTCGAGCGCGGACGCGTTCAAGGCGACGTATCCACCCAAGAACGCGGTGTACCGCTTCCAGGCGCGCGCGATGAACGCTCGCGGGTGGGGGCCGTGGTCGCCCGCGGCGGTCTTCGACTACGGCAAGGTCACCGGGGCGCGCCCGGACGCCGCCGCGCCGCCCGCGCCCACGACGCCGCCCACGCC
>DAORJJ010000580.1:0-4488 GCA_035439005.1 Polyangiaceae bacterium
GAGCCCCGAAGGGGCGAACGTAGGTCGATGGCGGCCCCGAGCCGAAGGCGAGGTGTCGCCATGAACCGGAGTGAGCCCCGAAGGGCGAGCGTAGGTCGATGGCGGCCCCGAGCCGAAGGCGAGGTGTCGCCATGAACCCCCACGTCGCGGACGTGCTCTTCGTCGCCGCGGCGCTCGACTACCTCGCAGCGACGGCGCTGTTCGTTCGCTATCTGGTCGCGAAGGCGCCGCTCGAGCGCGACAGCTTGCTCGCCGCCCGCCTCGTCGCGGTCGGCGCCGCCTTCCACGCCGCGCACATCGTGGCCGCGTCGCTCGTGTGGCAGGTGTGCCCCGTCGCGGGCATCCACTTCCCCATCAGCGTGGCGACCATGCTCATGGCCGCGGCGTACGCCGTGCTCCGCAAGCGGTGGCGGCTCGATGTCCTCGGCGCGTTCGTCGCGCCGCTCGCGCTCACGGCCCACCTCGCCCTCCGCTTCACGGGCACGGGCCCGATGGACCCCACGCCGCGCCTGCGCTCCGCGATGCTCCCCGTCCACGTCGCGATGAACGTCCTCGGCATCGCGCTCTTCAGCCTGGCGTTCGCCGCGGCCGCGCTCTTCCTCGTCCAGGAGCGGCTCTTGAAGAAGAAGCACACGCTCGGGCTCTTCAAGCGGTTGCCACCCCTCGACGCGCTCGATCGCGCGGAGCACCGCTTCCTCCTCGCGGGCTTCCCGCTGCTCACGCTGGGCATCGTGACCGGCACCTTGTTCGTCCGCCACGCCGACGTCGTGACGGCGCCCGACGTCGCCCGCACCGCCTTCGGCTACGCCACCTGGCTGCTCGCCGCGGCCGTTCTGTTCCTCCGTGCGTCGGCGGGGTGGCGCGGGCGACGGGCGGCCTACGGCACGATCGCGGGCTTCGGCTTCGCCCTCGTCGTCATTGCATTTTACACGTTTCGAGCGCCTGCGGCTCCGCAGGTGGAGCTCGAGGGCGCCACCGACGTCGCCACGAACACGGCCCATGACACCTCGCGCGCGGGCACCCCATGAGAGACCGCAGCTCGAGCATCGTGGTCGTGGGCCTCTCCCACCGCACCGCGCCCGTCGAGGTGCGCGAGCGCTTCGCCGCCGCGAGCGAGGCGCTGCCCGTGCTGCTCGCGCGGCTCGGCGCGCGCAGCGAGATCGCCGAGACCCTCTTCCTCTCCACGTGCAACCGCGTCGAGGTCTTCGCGCGCGCGCGTGAGCCGATGCCGGAGACCGCCTTCCACGCGGTGCGCGAGGTGCTGCGCGATCACGCGGCGCTCGCGAGCCACGAGGAGCTCACGGGCTACCTCTACGAGCGCGACGGCGAGGAGGCCGTCCGCCACATCTTCCGGGTCACGGCGAGCCTCGAGAGCATGGTCCTCGGCGAGCCGCAGATCCTCGGCCAGGTGAAGGAGGCGTACGACCTCGCCGTCGAGGCGGGGACGCTCGGCAACCTGCTCGGGCGCTGCGTGACGCGCGCGTTCTCCGTCGCGAAGCGCGTGCGCACCGAGACCGCGCTCGGGGCCGGCACGGTGAGCATCAGCAGCGTGGCCGTGGACCTCGCGCGGCGCATCTTCGGCGACCTCACGGGGCACTCGGTGCTGCTCGTGGGCGCCGGGGAGATGGCCGAGGCCGCCGCGAAGAGCCTCGGCAAGGGCGCCCGCTCGGTCAGGGTCTGCAACCGGAACTTCGAGCGCGCCGCCCAGCTCGCGCAGAGCTTTGGCGGCACGGCCGCGCCGCTCGCGAACCTCGAGGAGGAGCTCGTGCTGAGCGACGTGGTGGTGGTGAGCACCTCGAGCCGCGGCTACGTGATCACGAAGGACGTGGTCAAGCGCGCGATGAAGCGACGACGCGGGCGCACACTCTTCATCGTCGACATCTCCGTGCCCCGAAACGTGGATCCGGGCGCGCACGACGTCGACAACGTGTTCGTCTACAACGTCGACGATCTCGAGTCGCAGGTCGCCGAGGGGATGCGCGCGCGCCAGAGCGAGGCGGCCGCCGCGGAGGCGATCGTCGCGGCCGAGCTCGACGAGTGGCGCGCGTGGACGCGCGGGCTCGACGTGCAGCCGACCATCGTCGGCCTCCGCGCGAAGGCGCGCGCCGCGATGCTGGGCGAGCTCGACCGCAGCCTGGCCGGGAAGCTCCGGCACCTCGGCGAGCCGGAGCGCGCGGCGCTCGCCCAGATGGTCGACTCCGCGGTGAACAAGCTCCTGCACGGGCCGACGGCCCGCCTGAAGTCGGGCAACTCGGCCGAGCTCGTCGCCGCGGCGCGGGCGCTGTTCGACCTCCGCGACGACGAGGTCCCCCCGGAGGGCCCCAAGGCGCTCGTCGAGCCTCCGGTCACGGAGCGGCCGCCTGCCCCGCGGAGCGACGAGGAGCAGGCGGTGCACTGAGGTGCCCCCGGCGGCGTCAGCGGCGCGCGAGGAGCTCGTGCGGCGGTTCGGTGGCGGCGATCTCATCGCGAGCGCGACCCTGCAGGCGGGCGTCCGGTACCTCGACACTTCGTACGGCTTCTGGGCCTACCGCGCCGTGCGCGGCGGGTGGGTCACGCTCGGCGGGCCCATCTGCGACGCGGCCGACCGCGCCGCGATGCTCGACCGGCTGCTCGCCGCGACCCGCGCGCCCCTGCTCTGCTACGTGCGGGGCGACCTGCTCGCCGCCCTCGACGCCGGCGGGGGCCTCCGCGCGCGCGGGCTCTACGCCGCGGGCATGGGCCAGGACCACCACGCCGACGTGGACGCGCTCCTCGCGAGCCCCGGCCCGGAGGTGAGGAGCGCGGTGAGGAAGGCGCGCCGCGCGGGGGTCCGGCTCGTGCCGTTCGAGCTCTCGGACGCGGACGCCGAGGGGCGCGCCTGGCTCGCCGCCCTCTCGCACGACTACCTCCGACGGGCCGAGATGACCCGCGAGATGTCCTTTCTGATCCGGCCCCTCACGCTGGAGCGCGCGGGCGCGCGCCGAGCCTTCTGGCTCACGCGGCGGGGGCCTCGAGGCGACCGCGACGACGAGCGCTTCGGCGTAGTGGTCCTCAATCCCGTCTACGACCGCGGCCAGCGGACTGCCTACTTGCTCGACGTGCTCCGGTTCGAGAAGACCCGACTCTGGGGCGTGTGGCTCTCGACCGTGTTCGCGCTCGCCGAGCTCCTGAAGCGCGAGGGCCTCGGCCTCTCGCTCGGCTTCTGCCCGCTCCACGAGGTCGCGCGCCCACCGCACGGCGCGTCACGCGCGCTGGGCTGGCAGATGGAGCGCCTCGAGCGCCTCGTGGGGAGCGCCCAATACCTCACGAGCCTCCGGCGGCTGAAGTCGCTCATCCCCCACACCCGCGAGCCACGTTATTTCGCCGCCCACTCTCGCTCCGCGCCCGCCGCGCTGGCGCGCTTCACGGAGGCGCTCGGCGTCGGCGTCTCTGCCCTCTTCGGCCCCGATCTGCTGCGCGTGCTCGGCCGCGGTGTGCGTGGGTCGAGCCGCGAGGCGCGCCCGTGAGCCGCGAGGCGCGACTCCGCGAGCGGCTCGGCTTCTTCGTCGAGGCGGGGTGGCTCGAGGCGGTGCCCTCCGCGTGGCAAGTGCGCGTGGGGTGGCTCGCGATGCTGCCCGTCACCCTCTCGGAGAGCGAGCGCGAGCGGGCGCGCAGCCGCAGCACCTGGCTTGGGCAGATACCGTTTCGCGTGCCCCTCCAGGCGCTCTACTCGCCGCCCCAAGCGCTCGCCGAGACTGGCCTCTACGAGCCCGCGAGCCACATCGTTCGACACCTCCTCAGCGTGTATCACGAGGACGCGTTCTTAGGATACGATCTCCAGCTCTTGCAGTCGCACGAGGGCGGGCTCGAGCTCCTCCGGCGGCGCGCGGCGGAGGTGGCGACGTCGCCCGGGTGGGTCGCGCGGGGGCTGCGCGAGCTCGTCGCGTGGCCCGGCTACCACGCCGGGCTCGTCACGCTCGCCGAGCGCGCCGAGCGCTTCGACTACCCCGACCCGCTCGATCTCGATCGCCGCTTCGTCACGCTCGTCGGGTTCGCCCAGTTCTGCCTCACCCTGCCCGACTGGCCCCCTCGGGAGTTCTACGGCTTCGACCTGCGGGCGCTGCGGAGGCGCCCGTGAGCCAGCCCGGCGAGCTCGGCGCGTACGATCCCGCGTTCGTCGCCGCGCACGCGCCGTGGCTCCGGCGCGCGCTCTTTCGCTATTTCCGCGCCGACGTCTCGGGGCTCGAGCACCTCCCGGAGGGGCCGTTCGTCGCCGTCGGCAACCACAGCGGCGCCACGCTCATCCCCGACACGCTCGTCTGGCTCGCCGCGTACCACACCGCGGGGCGCGCGACGCCGCTGCTCACGCTCGCCCACGACCAGCTCTTCCGCGCGTACCCCGCCGCTCTCGCGCGCGCGCTCGCGCGGCTCGCCGCGGTCGCGCGGAACCGGCCGTTCTGGATCGTGCTCGGCTCGTACACCCTCGGCGGCATCGCGCTCCAGGAGACCGGGGATCTCCCCAGCGCGCGC
>DAORJJ010000581.1:0-4485 GCA_035439005.1 Polyangiaceae bacterium
GCTCCAAGCCGAGGCGCTGGCGCTTATCGAGCCGCAGCGCGCGTGCGCCTCCGACGGCGACTGCACCCTCTACACATCGAAGCTCACGTGCAAGGGCCAGGGCCTGCGCGTCGGGGCGGACAAGAGCGCCCTCGACGCGAAGGTGGCGGCGTTCGCCGCGTGCGTGGAGAGAGCGGGCGGCTGCCCCCGCTGCGCGAAGCCGGCCTACGTCTGCCAGGCCGACTACCGCCTGACGAACCACGCGTGCCAGGAGGGACGCTGCGCCAGCGACGTCGACGCGTACGCGGCGACGCCTGCGGCCCCGCGCGACGCCGGCCGCTGACGGACGCGCGCTACTCCGGCGCCGCCCGAGGCGCGAAGCCGTAGCGGTGGGTCACGAAGCGGAGGCCGAAGAAGCTCTGCTCGTGGCGCCCTACCAGAGAGAAGGTCACGCCGCGGGTCGCGTCCCAGTCCGCGGCCTCGTCTGAGTCACGAGGAGGGGAGAGCGCGAGCCGCTCGCCGAACGGTGAGCGCACCGCGAGGCCCACGAGCACGAGCCACACGCCGACCGGTCCGCGTCCGCCTCCGGGCCCGCGGTCGCGCGCCGCGGCTGCCGGCTCCGAGGTCAGCGCCACGGCCTCGACCTGCCCAGCCTCCGAGGTGGCCACGGCCTCGAGCCGGAGGACGCCGAGCACGTGGCCCCCGGGCATGGGGAACGCGGCGCTCATGAAGCGCTCCTCGCCGCGGGTGAGCGTGGCGTAGGCCACCGCCTGCATCACCTCGCCGGAGCCCGCGTAGGTGCGGAGCACGCCGCGCGCGTCGTCGCGCCCGTCGCGCCCCGCCGCGAGGCCGACCACGCGCGTGAGGATGTGCGCCTCGCGGACCGGCAGCACGAACTGCCCGATCGCCCGCAGGAGCGGGCGCACGAGCCGCCACAGCCGTGGGAAGCGCCACTCGCTGCGCACGTAGAGGTCGAGCGACGCGGTGTCCTCGAAGAAGGCCACGATGGCGGGGTGCACGCGCTCGGGCGCGAGGCCCGGGCTCGCGAGCGCGGCGATCCGGTCGACCACGCCGCGAGGCGCGTCGACCCCCGTGTCGGCCACCGCGCCGCGCGCTTCGAAGAACGTCGCGCCGATCCGCAGGCCACCCCAGAAGCGGCTCGTAGGCGGGCGCATCAGGCGAGCGCCACGCGTGGAGACCCGAAGCGATCGCGCCGCGGGCCGGCGGAAGGCATGGCGCGCGCGCCCGGAACCGGCCAGGATGGACCGGATCCCTGAGCCAGGCGTGATCCAGTCGGGGCCGGCCGGGCGGATGACATCCCCCAAATACCCCGATAAACCCACGTGTGCGACACTCGCACACCTTGGCCCCGGACTTGCAAACTCCGCGGCATCCCCCATCCCGAGGTCACCATGCGCATTCGACCCCTCTTCGCCCTGCTGCCCGCCCTCCTCCTCGCCTGCTCCGCGCAGACCGACGGAGGCGAGGACGACCTCACGAAGACCGGCGAGGACGACTTCACGAGCAACCAGGCGAGCCTCCTCGACTTCGAGTTCGACGGCGAGGTCACCGCCACCTCGGTGTTCAACGCGCAGAGCCTCATCAACGACCAAATGCTCTACACGATCGGGCAGCTCAACGGCTCGAAGGCCGTGGGCCGCCTCGACCGGCTCGTGCTGACCGAGGTCAAGAAGACCGCGGTCGAGGGCAAGACCAAGATCACCTACCACGCGAAGCTGCCGGTCTCGTGGGGCACCAAGACGAACCTGCCCGCGAGCTACGAGCTCATCCTCCCCTCCGACGCGAGCTTCGAGGGCCAAGAGGCCTTCACGAAGGAGTACCTGCACTCCTGCGTCGAGCTCGGCGCCCACGACGTCGACTCGGGCAGCATGTGGTACTACTACCGCCCCGCGCGGAGCGGCTGCCAGCTCAAGCCGACCGACGTGGTGCGCTTCACCGCGAAGGTCACCCCCTCGACCGAGAACACCACCGGCAAGTACCCCGAGTACGACAAGGTGTGGGAGGACGGCGCTCTGAACGTCGTGGCGATCTTCGGCAAGTACGAGGACGGCAAGACCAGCGGCGACGCCGGCATCGACGCGTACAACCGCTTCGTCCGGGAGACCCGCGCGGCCCTCGGCGGCACCGTCACGACGGTGCCCGAGAGCGTGCCGCAGAACCCCGGGGTGGCCGCGCCCGACGTCACGTTCAACGCGACCCTCGCCGACGGCAAGAAGGTCTCTGTCACGGCGCTCCTCGTCGACAACATTCGCACCGCCGACGCGCGCTTCAACGAGCGGTACAACGCGCTCTCCACGAACGCCGACCTCATCGCATACAACGGCCACGCTGGCCTCGGGCAGAACGTCCGCGCCCTCGCGCAGAAGGGCACCTGGAAGGCCGGCAAGTACGTCATCGTCTTCATGAACGGCTGCGACACGTTCGCCTACGTCGACGGCTCGCTCGCCCAGACCCGCGCGCGCATCAACCCCGACGACCCCACGGGCACGAAGTACATGGAGTTCGTCACGAACTCGCTCCCTGCGTTCTTTTCGGAGATGCCGAACTCGTCGCTCACCCTCATCAAGGGCCTGCTCCGCCACGACTCGCCCATGACGTACGAGCAGATCTTCACCGGCATCGACGACTCGCAGGTCGTCGTGGTCACCGGCGAGGAGGACAACACCTTCAAGCCGGCGGACGCGCCGCCGCCCGCCGGTTGGCAGGGCGTCACCGCGCGCGTCGAGGGGCTCACGCGCGCCACGGAGCGCCGCTTCGACACCGGCGTCGTGCAGCCGGGCCGCTACGAGTTCAAGATCAGCGGCACGGGCGACGCCGATCTCTACGTGAAGGTCGGCGCGGCCGTCGGCGGGCGCGTGTACGACTGCCGCCCGTACAAGTCGGGCTCGAACGAGACGTGCGTCGTCACCGTGCGCACCGCCGCGAACATCTCGAGCATGGTCCGCGGCTACGCGGCCACCTCGACGGTCGAGTACTCGGCGAAGAAGCTCTAGTCCCCTGGCGCGCCGCGCCTCACGCGAGCCTGCTCCTTCGTTGGAGCGGGCTCTCGTGTTTTTGTCAGGCCGTCAAGGCGACGTCGGGTCGGGCGGCGCGGGCGCCTCAGCGGCGGCGTCAGGCGCGCCGGCGTCGTCCGCCGCGGGCTCGCCCGGGGAGCTCGGCGGGCTCGGGGCGGCGTCTCGCGGCGCGAGCGCGAGGTCGAGGGCCGCGCCCCCGGCCGCCGCGACGGCCGCGTTCACGAGGCGGATCGAGCCGTACACGCCCGCGACGCTCGCGTCGTGCACCGCGCGCACGACCGCGACGGGCGCAGAGAGCGCGGGAGCCCCGGCCGCCACCGCGGTGAGGATGTCGAAGGGCCTCGCGGCGGTGGCCTCGTGCACCTCCTGCACCGCCCGCGAGCCGTGCTCGACCACGTCGGTCGCGAGGTCGAAGAGGCCGCGGAGGCGACGCGACGGGCCCGCCGCCGGCGCCGCGTCGCCCGCGGAGGTCTCCGGAGCTTCGTGCGGGTCTTCCGGGGCGCGATCACCCCAGCGCGCGAGCAGCGCGTCGTACACGCGGGCGTCGTGCGCGAGCGCGACGTGGCTCATGCCGGGGAAGACGACGACGTCCTCGGGCGGGAGCGGCGCGTCGCCCGAGCCCGCGAAGGTGCCGCTCGGGACCGGCACGAGGGCGTCGCCGAACAGCGCCGCGAGCCACGGCTCGGTCGAGAGCGAGCCCGCGAGGAGCGTGTGGTGGAGCTCGGGCAGGAGGGGCACGGGGTGCGCGGCGTCGGAGAGCCGGACCGCGGGCTTCGGCTGCGCGCGCTCCTCGTGGCGGAGATCGGCGTCGCCGAGGTCTTTCAGCCCGGCGCTGCGCAGATCGGCGAGCTCCCCCACGAGCCGCGTGGTGGGCTCGGGGATCGCGCCGAGCACGCGGGTGAGCAGGCGCCCGGCGCGCTCGAGCGGGGCGCCGCGGTGGGGCGTGCCCACGTAGAAGCAGCGCCGCACGAGCCGGAGCCACGCGTGCTCGCCGACGCTCGCGGTGTGGCAGGCCGCGCGCACCACGAGCCCGCCCATGCTGTAGCCCACGAGCACGAGCTCCGCGATCGGGCGCGGCGAGGCGGCCACGAGGCCCGAGAGCCACGCGTCGAGCGCGACGCCGTTGTCGGGGATCGGGAGGCCCGAGTTGTAGCGGAGCCGCAGCGGCAGGGCGCCGACGTCGCGCTGGAGGCGCGAGCCGTAGTCGCCGCTGCCGTCCGGGAACGACCAGATGGTCTCGGTGCACATGAGGCCGTGCACGAAGACCGCGAGCGTGGCGGGGGCGCTCGACGCGCCGAGCACGACGCGCAAGGCGTCGGGCTCGAGCGGCACCTCGCGCCCGTCGTGGACGAGGCCGAGGGTGGTCGCGAGGCCGTTGTCGCGCCGCGCGAGCGTGTCGCCGACGGCGCCGTTCAGCACCGCGATCGCGAGCTCGAGCTTGTCGAGCGCGTCGCGCTTGTCGCGCTTGTCG
>DAORJJ010000582.1:0-4484 GCA_035439005.1 Polyangiaceae bacterium
CTCTGCTTCGGGGCGAGCGGCTGCAAGGACCACGCGAAGGAGAGCGAGGCGCGAGCGCGCGAGCACGCCCAAGAGCTCGCGATCTTGGTCGAGAAGGACGTGGCGGAGGTCGAGCGAGGCCTCCCGGAGGGCGCGAAGCGGCTCGCGGCGCTCTTCGCGAAGGAGGAGCCCAACAAGAACCTCCCCGCGGTGCGCTCCGCGCTTCAGAAGGTGCGGCGCGACGTGCCCGACCTCCTGCTCGCCAAGTCGACCTTCTTCGCGCTGGCCGACGACGCGGGGGTCGCCATTCGCAACGATCTCGAGCAGGACGCGATGGCCGGGCAGAACCTCTTCAGCATCTTCCCTGGGCTCTCGGGCGCGAAGAGCGGGTACGTGTCGACGACCGGCGCGTTCCCCGGCGCCCCTGGGAAGGCGGGCCCCGACAAGGACTGGCTGGCGGCGACCCCGGTCAAGCGCGACGACGGCTCGACGCTCGGCGTGTTCGTGACGGGGTGGACCTTCCGGCGCTTCGCGCTCCACCTCTCCGAGACGCTGAAGCACGACCTGCAAGAGCGGCTGATGGCGAGCGACCAGAAGGGCAAGATGCCGGTGCTCTACGTGGGCGTGTTCGACAAGTCCGGGGCGTACGGCGCCCCGCAGACCCCGAGCACCAACGAGAAGGCGCTCGTCGACCTCGATCTCGTCGGCAAGACGGCGGCGGGGCCGGCGTCAGGCACCCTCGTCCTCACCGATCGACCCTTCGGCTGGGCGGCCGTCCGCACCCCCAAGCTCGGCGCCGAGGTCGGGGTGTTCGTCCTTCGCAGCGAGATCTAGCGCCGGCGACGGGGCTGCACGCCCGAGGCGCCCGAACGTGTGAAGCCCGACGAGCGCGAGCAGCCACCCGGTCACCGTGAGCCAACCGCCGAGGGTGCGGTGCACCGTGCCCGCGACGAGGACCCCGGCGAAGCTCCCGCCGGCGCCGGCGACGAGCCAAGCGCGGGCGCGGACCTCGTCTCGGACGGAATTCATCCACGCGACGGTAGCCGAAGACGGGAGCGCTTTGCTAAGCGCGTTCGCGATGGCACGTTTCGCAGCGGTCGATCTTGGCTCGAACGCCCTGCGCCTTCGGGTGGTGGAGGCGCAGTCGGCCTCCGCCCCGAAGAGCGGGCCTCTCCCTCGCGCGGGGGAGCTCGCGCCCACCTTCCGCGAGCTCACGAGCCTGCGGGTGCCCGTCCGGCTCGGCGCCGAGGTGTTCGTGACCGGGCGGCTCACCGCCCAGTCGATAAGTCAGACCTGTGCTGCGCTCCGAGATTTCCGGCAGGCGATGAGCCAGGCCGGGGTCGACGCCTACCGCGCGACCGCGACGAGCGCGGTGCGCGAAGCGGAGAACGGCGCCACGCTGGTCGAGCGGGCGCGGCGCGAGGCCGGCATCGAGCTCGAGATCATCGAGGGCATCGAGGAGGCGCGCCTCATCCAGCTCGCGGTCGTCCGGCGGCTGGCCCTCGAGGAGCGCCGCGCGCTGCTCGTCGACGTGGGCGGGGGCTCGACCGAGCTCACGGTCCTCGACAACGGGCAGTCGACCTTCTCGATGTCGCTCCCGCTCGGCACCGTGCGGATGCTCGAGACGTACCTGAAGGGCGCCGTCGTGGTCGACGACGTGCGCGCCCGCCTCCTCGAAGAGGGCATCGACCGCGCGCTCGGCGAGGCGCTCCCCCAGCTCAAGAAGACCTCCTTCGACCTCGTGATCGGCACCGGCGGGAACGTCGACACGCTCGCGGAGCTCTGCCCCGTGAAGGGCGGGCACCTCGGCTTCCCGAAGGCGATCGACGTGACGCTCGCGCGGCAGCTCCGGAGCAAGCTCTTCGCGATGCCGGCGGCCGAGCGCCAGCGCCTCTACGCCCTCCGGCCCGACCGCGCCGACACCATCGTCCCCGCGGTCAGCATCTTCTTGCGCGTCGCCGAGCTCTTCTACCAAGGCGCGATCGTCGCGCCTGGAGTGGGGCTGAAGGAGGGGATCCTCATCGAGCTCGTGGACCGCCATTTCGACGCCTGGGACGAGGAGGCCGAGGCCTCGCGCCTGCTCGCCGGCTGCACGCGGCTCGGGCAGCGCTACCACTTCGACGAAGGCCACGCCGAGGTCGTCGATCGCCTCGCCTCGCAGCTCTTCGACGACCTCTGGGACCTCCACGGGCTCCGCGCGCGAGACCGGGTCCTCCTGCGGGCGGCGGCCATCCTCCACGACATCGGCGACTACGTCCGCTACGACGGCCACCACAAGCACAGCTACTACCTCATCCAACAGTCCGACATCATGGGACTTTCTCCCGACGAGCGCGCCATCGTCGCGAACGTCGCGCGCTACCACCGCAAGAGCCTCCCCGACCCCGCCCACCCGAACTTTCGCGATCTCGACAAGGACGCCCGCGCCAAGGTGCGGAGCCTCGCGGCCATCCTGCGGGTGGCCGACGCGCTCGACCGCGAGCACCTCGGGCGGGTCGAGGGCGTCCGCGGCGAGGTCGACGAGCCGCGGCGGAGGCTGCTGCTGCACCTGCGCGGCGAGGGAGACCGCGAGCTCGAGGAGTGGACCGTCCGCCAGAAGGGCGATCTGCTCCGCGAGGAGTTCGGCCTCGACGTCGTGCTCTCCCCCGCGCGCTCCGAGCGGCCCGAGCCCCTGCGCGGCAAGTGACCCCGCGCGGGGCCGGGAGACAAAAGGGGCTCCTCGCCGCGAGGGTTTTGCTAGCCTCGCGGTGCCCATGATGCGCACGCGGCCGTCCCCCTCGCCTTCGCTCGCCGCGCTCGCCGTCGCGTGCTCGATCGTCGCCGGGTGCGCCGACACCGTCCCCGATCCGAAGGGCGCGGTCGACGAGTACCGGCGCGCGGCGGAGCGCGGTGACGGCGACGCGCTCTACGCCATGCTCACCGAGGGCGGCCAGCGCGAGCGGAGCCGCGAGGACATCAAACGCACGGTCGCCGAGCAGCGCGGGGAGCTCGCCGAGCGCGGCAAGCTGCTCGCCGCCGCCGACACGCGGGTCGAGGCCGTGGCGCGCCTCCGCTTCGACGACGGCGAAGAGGCCACGCTCGACCTCCGGCAGGGGCGCTTCCAGGTCACCGCGTCGGGCGCGCTGCCAGGCGGGGCCCGGACGCCAGAGCAGGCGCTCGTCGGGCTCCGGCAGGTGCTCGCGCGCCGCAGCTACGCCGGGCTCATGCGCGTGCTCTCGCCCAGCACGCGCGCCGCCGTGGAGAACGATCTCCGCTCGTTGGTCGTCGGGCTCGAGCGCCCCGAGTCCCTCGACGTCCGCGCGAAGGGCGACGTCGCCACGGTGCTCGTCCCGGGCGGGCACCACGTCCGCCTGCGGCGAGAAGCGGGCATCTGGCGCGTCGATGACTTCGACTGATCGCCGCGCGCGGCGCACCACGAGGCTCGTCGCCCTGTGCGTCGCGAGCGCGGTGGCGCTCGTGTGCGCCGTCCCGCGGCCTGCACGCGGCTTCGGCGATCGTGGCGCGTTCGACCCGCGCACCCTCGTCGCCGGGGGCGTCACGAGGCCGCCGCGCCCCACCGCCGCGGCGCGCTGGTCGTGGGAGCTCATCCAGCGGACGAGCGCGCCGGCGCGCCTCCAGCCGACGACCGTCCGCGCCGACGCGAGCGACCTGCCGACCGCGCCGTTCGCCGTGTGGAGCGGCGACGTCGCGGCGGAGCCCCTGACGGCGGGGGAGCTCTCGGGCATGCGTCGCTATTTCGCGCTGGGCGGGGTGCTCCTCGTCGACGACGCGGGCGTCACCGACGCGGGCGAGCCCGGGCCGTTCGGGCGCTCCGCGCGGCGCGAGCTGTCGCGCGTGCTCCCCGACTCGGCGCGCATTTCCCTCGGGCCAGAGCACGTGCTCTTCCGCTCGTACTACCTGCTCCGGCGCGCGGAGGGCCGCGTGCTCGGCCCCAAGAACGTCGAGGCGATCGTGCGCGGCGGGCAGGCCCAGGTGATCTTCCTCTCGCACGACCTCGGCGGGGCGCTCGCGCGCGGCGTCACCGGGGCGTGGGAGCACCCGGTCGTGCCCAACGGCGACGGCCAGCGCGAGCACGCCGTGCGCCTCGCCGTGAACATCGCGATGTACGTGCTCTGCTCGAACTACAAAGACGACCAGGTGCACGCGCCGTTCTTGATGCGCCGGCGCGCGCTCGTGGGCGGGTCGCCTTGACCCAGACGGTCACGCGGCTCGCGGTCGCCCAGGATCTCCCGAGCTGGGCGCCCTACGCGGCGATCGCGCTGGGGCTCGCGTCGGTGGCGCTCCTGACCGTCGAGCTCGCCCGCGGCGAGCGCGGGCGGCGGCTCCTCGTCGCGGCGACCGGGGCGCTGTCGGCCGCGGCGCTGGTGCTGGCCGTGCTGCGACCGGTGCGCGTGGCGGCGAGCGAGAGCGCCGTCGGGCCGCGGGTCGTGGTCCTCGCCGACACCTCGCGCTCGCTCGCGCTCGCCGACGACGGCGCCCCGCGGACGGCCGCGCGCGACCGAGCC
>DAORJJ010000583.1:0-4481 GCA_035439005.1 Polyangiaceae bacterium
CTCACCGAGGCCGGCGCGCTCGGCTCACCGGGCGGCGCGGGCGCGGACGCGACGTGCGAAGGGGGCGGCGAGGTGGAGCCCCAGCGGGCCAGGCCGAGGCCGGCCGCGACGAAGCAGACGAGGGCCGCGGCGACCAGCCCGCCCGCGCGCCGCCTCCTCGTGGGCGCGGTGGGCGACGGCTCTGGCGACGACTCCGGCGTGTCGACCGGCGTGGTGGCGCCGAGCTCGCTCACCGTGGCCGTCTCGAGCGAGCTCGGCGTCGGCGGCGGGGCCGTCGGGGTCGGAGGGGCGCTCGGCACCGCGCTCGCGCTCATCGCCTCGCCCAGCACCGCGGCGAGCTCCCGGACCTGCTCGGAGGCGCGCGCGAAGCGGCGCTCGGGTGCCCGATCGCACGAGCGCTGGAACCACACGTCGAACCCCGGCGGGAGCCAGGGCCAGCGCTCGCTCGGCGGGTACAGCGGATCGCGCAGGAGCTGCGCCATCATCTCGCCCATCGACTGGGCTCGCCAGTAGTAGTCGCCCGTCAGGAGGCGCACGGCCACGATGCCGAGCGACCACACGTCGGAGGCCGGCCCGACCGCCGTGCCCGAGCCCGCCTGCTCGGGCGACATGTAGAGCGGCGTGCCCATGAGGGCGCCGGGGCGCGTGACGAGCGCGCCGGCCAGCGCGCTGGGCTCGTCGCCGCTCACCTTCGAGATGCCGAAGTCGAGCACTTTGAGCAGCGTGGTGCCGTCCTCCCGGCGGTGAAAGAAGAGGTTCTCGGGCTTGAGATCGCGGTGGACGATGCCGAGGGCGTGCGCCTTGTCGAGCACGCGCGCGACCTGCCCCAGCGCGTCGACGACCTCGCGCGGCGTGAGGCGCACGCGCTCCTCGATGACGTGCTCGAGATCGACGCCATCGAGCAGCTCCATCACGAGGAACGGCGCGTTGCCGAGCTCGGGCATGACGTCGGCGTCGGTGACCGTGACGACGTGCTCGCTCTTGATGCGCGCGGGCGCGCGGGCCTCGCGCTTGAACCGGAGCACGAGCTCCTCGGAGAGTCCGGTGGGGACGTTCAGCACCTTGAGGGCGTGCTGCTGCCCGGTGTGGACGTGCTCGACGCGGTACACGACGCCCATGCCGCCGCGGCCGATCTCGCCGATCACGCGGTAGCGCTGGGCGACGAGGGTGCCAACGGGGAGCGGCTGCACGGCCTACCAGGTAGAGCAGCGAGGCTCGGCCGTCACGCGCCAGTGGGCCGACTCGAACCAACGCTCGCAGGGGGCCGCGGTGGGCCCCTGCCACCGCCCGGCGGCGTGCGTGTCCACGATCTGGCAAGCGCTGCCGGCACCCTGGATGCAGAACTCCCGATTGTGGAGGGTGCCGGCCAGGAAGTCCTGCCCCGTGAGCTTGAGCTTCGCGCCGCACTCGACGCTCACGACGACCTTCGAGTCGGCGATGCATGTCGCCGTGTCCTTCGGACGAAAGCAGAACGACGCGACCTGACCGTAAAGTTCGAACGAGGCCTTGCGGTCGAGCGACCACAGCGTGACGTCCCCGCCCGCCATGACGCTGTCGGTCCAGCGAGCCGAGTCACCCTTCACGTCGGTATTCTGGCAGATCGTCACGCCGGCGTCCCGCGGCGGCCACGTGCCCGGACAGCCGTACTCCACCTTGCAGTCGCTCCATGTAGACTGCACGCACCTCCGGGAGCCCGTGCAGGTCTTCCCCGCGTCGCCTTCTACGACCTTGCAGGTCGTGTCGAGCGTGCCCTCGACGCAGGCGCCCCCCGCCACCGGGGGCGCCGCGGCGTCGACCTCGGGCTCGACCACCGGCTCGCCCGCGTCGCCGGGATCGCCGCCCGGCGGGACCCCCACGTCCGGCGTGGCCGGCAGGCGGTCGCTGCGCGCGGCGTAGTCGCCCAGCCCGAGCGTGCAGGCCCCCGTGAGGGCGGCGACCACCGCGACGACCACGTGGGAGCCGGCCCGTCGAGACCTCGTGTTTGCGCCAGCGCTCATCTTCAGAACCTCCCCTCGATCCCCAGCCCCAGCCCGCGCGGCACCACGGCGACCGCCGCGGACGCGCGGCGCTCCCGTGAGCCACTCCAGCGCGTCGTGAAGGCGAGCACGGTCGCGCCGACCGCGGCGACCCCGCCGCCCACGAGCAGAGCGCTCGCCACGGTCGCCTCGGTGCGGATGTTCTCGCGCGCCGCGTCGCCGCGCTGCGCGATGGGCTTCGCCTGCTCGTCGGAGTCCTTGGAGGACGCGTCGGCGAGGAGCACCCCGCCCGCGCCCGCGGTGACCACCGCCAGGCCGGCCGTGGTGAAGAAGAGCCACCGCGGCGTGCCCGAGCTGGCTGCGTCGGCCGCGGCGCCGGCGGCGCGCAGCTCGATCGGCACCTCACGGGCAGCGCCGTCCGCGACGTCGCCCTGCCACACGAACGTCTCGTACCCCGGGGCCGACACAGCGACCCTGTGCTTGCCCACGCCGACCTCCGACGTGGGCTCGCGCGCCGCGAGATCCACCGGCTCTCCGTCGAGGGTCGCGGCCATGCCGAGGGGGCGCGCGTGAAAGCGGAGCGTGACGCGCCCCGAGGCGACGCGCCGAGCGACGACGGCGACCTCGCGGCGCTCGCCCTCGGCGAGCTTGAGCGCGGCGCGAAACGGGGCGAGGTGGGGCCCCGTGAGCTCGAGGACGTGGTCCCCTGGATCGAGCTCGAGCGGCTTGCTCCAGGTCACGCGGGGCAAGGGCGCGCCGTCGACCGAGAGCACCGCCGCCTCCGGTGCGTCGCCCCGCAACGCGAGGGTGACGCGCGGCACCCGAGGCGCGAGCTGCTCGGCCTCCGACGCGGCGGATTTCCCGGTCGCGGCGTAGCGCTGCTCGCCGGTCGCGGCGACGCGGTCCTCGGCCTCGCGGCTGGCGAGCCGAAACGCCGCGGCGGCGCTCGCGACCTTCCCCAGGCCGCGGAGACAGCGCGCGATGTAGAGCCGCGTGTTCGGGCTGGGCTGGACCGAGAAGCTCGCCTCGAACGACTTGAGCGCGGGCGCGAGCTGCCCGCTCTCGTAGAGCCTGCGGCCGTCCTCGAAGGTCTGCAGGGCCACGCCGCTGGAGGCGCTACGGTCAGCCGCCCGCGCGCCCGGCGATCCGAGCGCCACGGCCACAGCCGCGGCGAGGCAGAGCGCGGAGCGACGGACACACATGGGCGCGCTCTAGCACACCTCTCCGTGGGGAGCATCGCGCCCGCGAAGGCTGGCTCATCGCGTGAAGCGGACCCGCTTCACGGTCCCGATGTAGTCGGGCGGCTTGCCGAACGTGACCATGTAGGCCGTGTCGCTCGTCGCCGCGAGGTCGGAGAGGGTCTCGTCGCGGTCGATGACGAGGGCGCCCGAGCCGTCCGGGTTGGCGCGGACGACCTCGCTGGCGGTGTAGTCCGGCGCCGGGCCGTAGTTGAGCCACAGCAGGTACGCGCCGCGACGGAGGATGGGCCCGACGCTCGCCTGGCCGGACGCGATCGACACGCCCGCGCCGGCGCCGCCGGGCGCGCGGGGGTGGCGCAGGATCGTGCCCGCGGCGAGGTGCGTGACGTAGAGCGAGGAGGCGTCGAGGGCGAGCCGCGCGCCCCCCGCGGACGGCGGCGCGACCTGGGTGGGCGTCCCGGCCACGCCCTGCCGCGCCCAGACCGAGGTCATGGCGGACGCGCCGCTCCCGCTCGACTCGGTCCAGAACGTGAGGTCCCCGTCGACGACGACGTCGGTGATGTCCGTCGCGGTGCGCACGAGCACGTCGACCGGGGCGGTCGCGGGCGTCGTGGCGTTCCAGCGCTTGAGGGTCGCGGGCCCGCCGGCGCGCGACGGGACCGAGAAGTAAAGCTCATTTCCAATCGCCAGGCGCACGCTCGCGGCGAACATCACGCCGGGCACGCGCGCCATCGTGCCCGGCCCGTGCACCAAGCAGTGGAGCTCGGTGTCGCGGGTGGCGTTGTAGATGACGCTGAAGCACGTGATGTCGGCGGAGGACACGGGGCCCGTGTGCGCGTCCCCGAAGTAGGTGCGGCCCGCGGTCGGGAGCCACGCCCCGCAGTTGTCGGTCGCTGGGGAGCACGGCGCGGCGGTGAGGCCTCGCCGCCGGAAGACCGCGTCGAAGTTGCTGCTGGCCCCGGCGCGGGCGCCCTGCTCGAGCCAGTAGACGTGGTCGCTCGAGGCGCTGACGCCCAGCCCCGCGAGGAGGTTGCCCACGAAGGGCTCGAGGGGCCCCGGAAGATCGGGCGCGTCCGCGGCGTCCGCGGCGTCGAGGCGCGCGGCGTCGGGCGCGTCCGCCCCCGCGTCGGCCGGGCTGGGCGCCGCGGTGTCGGGCTCCCCCGCGTCCACCCCCGAGGCGTCGTCGACGGATGGAGGCGTCGACGAGGCGTCGGGCGCGGGCTCGCCCTCACCGGGCTTCAGCGTCGAGCAGCCGAGCCCCATCAGAAGCCCGAGGCTCACCGTCCCGACCACCCGCACGACGCGC
>DAORJJ010000584.1:0-4458 GCA_035439005.1 Polyangiaceae bacterium
CGTGTTGTAGCCCGCGGCGGCGATCGCGCCGTCGAACGCGGCCATCCACCGCCCGAGCGGCGCGCAGCGGAGAGGCACGAGCCCCGGGGGCAGGGCCGCGCGCTCGGGCAGGAGCGGCTCGAGGGGGCCCAGGGCGACGACGACCACGAGGCTCGGGTCGTGCTCGTGCGCGGCCTGGGCGAGGCGTACGGCGCGCTCGGACGCGTCGCGATCGCCTCCACCTCCCGACGCGACGAGCACGACGCGCGCGCCGAGCGGCAGGCCGAGCCTCGCCCGCGCCGCTTCGCGCGACGCCAGGTCGAGCGCGCCTACGATCGGTGCAACATGCACACACTTGACGGCGGGGACGGGCTCGAGCGGCGCGGGGTCGGCCACCAAGATCGCGAGCGCGCACTCGGCGAGCCCGGCCGCCAGCGCTTCGTCGCCGCGACGCGGAGGGGGCACGTGCCGGCGCACGAGCACCCGCCGCACCGTCGGCGCGTAGCCCTCGAGGCCGCCGCCGAGCTCCCCGTGCGGGCCGGAGGGGAACGTGTCGACCACGAGGAGATCCGGCCCGAACGACCGCGCGGCGGCCTCGAGGCACGCGCGCACGAGGCGTCGGCGCTCCACGTCTGTGAGCCCGGCCCGACGCGCGGCGAGCGGCGCGGGCAGCCGCACGAGCGCGACCGGCGCCTCGGCGAGGAGGGCGTCGGCCTCGGAGGTGGTGGCGAGCAGCGCCGCGACGTCGACGCCGCGCACCGGGCCTCGCGCGCGCAGGGCGCGGGCGATCGCGAGCGCCCTCGTGACGTGGCCCGCGGAGAAGCCGTCGTTCGCGACGAACATCGCGCGGAGCGGGCGGCTCACGACACGTCGTAGTCGTGCCCTGTCGGCGCGACGTGGCCGTGATCGACCTCGCGGTCGAGATCGACCAGGTGCGGGTGGTGGCGGCGATCCTGGTGGTGGTGCACGTGGTGCACGCGCACGCCCCCGCCTCCGCGCATGCCCCCGCCTCCGCCCCGCGCCGGCTGCGCTGGTGGGCGTCGACGTTTGGGCGGGCCGTGGTCCTCCCACATGTAGCTCTGGTAGCGCGAGCCCACGGTCGCGTAGGTGCTCCAGTGCGTGGACGGGTCGTGGAGGAGCGGCCACAGGAGCGGGTCGAGGCGGCGGTTCGCGAGGTAGTTGCGGCGGTCCTGGGGCGCGAGGTTCTGCCGTCGCACCTCCTCGAAGAACGCGTCGGCGCCCGCCGGTCGGTACACCGACTCGATGAGCGCGATCCCCTTCTCGGTGAGCCGGTACCGGTCCGCGAGGGGCCACACGCGGTCCCACCGCGCGACGTAGCCCTGGGCCTCGAGGCCCGCGAAGATCGGCGCGTGCGGATCGGTCTCGGAGATGGGCCACTCGATGACGTCGCCGTCGTAGAGGTGCCGAAGGATCAAGTAGGCGATCGAGGTCGCCCTCGTGTCCGCGAACTGCATGCGCCCGATGCTACACAGGACGGGCGCGGAGGTCGCGGGGGTTCGACGCGCGCGACCCCGCGAGGCCGTGTGGGTCGCGCGAGTCTGCGAGGGCGTCTACTCTCGGGGCGGTCGCACCGAACCAACAGGGAGCCATCGATTGAGTAGCGAAGCTGCAGCGTACACACCCCCGAAGATCTGGACCTGGAACTCCGAGAACGGAGGGGCATTCTCGAACATCAACCGGCCGACCGCTGGGCCCACTCACGAGGCCGAGCTGCCCGTCGGCCGCCACCCGCTGCAGCTCTATTCGCAGGCGACGCCCAACGGCGTGAAGGTGACCATGATGCTCGAGGAGCTCCTCGCGCTCGGGCACACCGGCGCCGAGTACGACGCGTGGCTCATTCCGATCGAGGAAGGCGCGCAGTTCGGGAGCGGCTTCGTGGCGGTGAACCCGAACTCCAAGATCCCCGCGCTGATGGACCGCAGCGGGCCGGAGCCGATCCGCGTCTTCGAGTCCGGGGCGATCTTGATGCACCTGGCGGAGAAGTTCGGCGCGTTCTTGCCGACCGAGCCGGGCAAGCGCGCGGAGTGCCTGTCGTGGCTCTTCTGGCAGATGGGCAGCGCGCCCTACCTCGGGGGCGGCTTCGGCCATTTTTACGCCTATGCGCCGACGAAGATCGAATACGCGATCGACCGGTATGCGATGGAGGTGAAGCGCCAGCTCGACGTGCTGAACCGTCGCCTCGCCGAGACCACGTATCTCGCGGGCGACGAGTACACCCTCGCGGACATCGCCGTGTGGCCTTGGTATGGCGCTCTCGCAAGAGGTCTGCTCTATGGCGCAGGGGAGTTCTTGCAGGTCACGAGCTACACCCACGTCGTGCGATGGGCGGACCTCATCTCGGAGCGCCCGGCGGCCCAGCGCGGCAGGAGGGTCAATCGCGTCTGGGGCGCGCTCGAGAGCCAGCTCCGGGAGCGCCACGACGCGTCCGACTTCGACACGAAGCCAACCACGCCATCGGCGCTCTAGCGCGTGTTCGCGTGTTCGCGTGTTCGCGTGTTCGCGTGTTCGCGTGTTCGCGCGGAGGGACGCTCACGCGCATCGACGCCCCTCCCGCAAACATGGCGATCGACGTGCCCAGCGTGGGCTCGGCCTCCGCTCACGCGCGGTGCTCGATCTCGGGCGGGATCTTGAAGAACGCGTTTCGCTGCGGGTCGTTGTACGACTCGAAGTCGGGCGCCCACGGCGTGATGCGCGCCTCCTCGCCGTCGTGCTCGATCGTGAGCGCCATGGGCGTGACGCTGCGGTACGTGCTCTCGGTGGGCAGGTCGCCGTTGGCCTTCCCGCCGGCCGAGAACAGCGTGATGAGCCGGCCGCGGTCGTCGTCGTATTGCACGTGGTAGCCCGCGTTCACCTTCTCGTGCCCGCGGATCATCGTGTTCATGCCGACCTTCTGCATGAACGCGCGAAACTGCATTCGGCCGAACATGAAGCGCGACGCCTTGTCCTGCAGGTCGGCTGGGATGACGTCGGCCGCCGACGGATCGCTCCACATCATCTGGAAGCGGATGTCGGGGTCGTTCAAGCTGGAGAGGTCCTTGTAGCGCTCCTTCAGCAGGCGATCTTTCGCGATGCCGCCGTGCACGAAGAAGATGCGGTTGAACAAGAACACGTTCGGCATCGCCTCGAAGAGCTCCCGGTAGTGCCGGAAGACGTCGATGCTGAGGTGCGGCTTGAGGGTGTTGATCGCCTCGGCGGGCTTCACGCCGCCGTACATGTTGCCGGCGTGTTCGATGTAGTATTCATGGTTTCCGCGGAGCACGATCACGTGGTCGGGCGCGGTCACGAGGAGCTGCATCACGAGCCGCAGCACGCCGTTCAGGCTGAAGAGGCCGCGGTCGATGTAGTCGCCGAGCAAGACGAGGATCGGGTACGGCTGGGTGGTCGGGCTGGCGCGGTAGGCGTCGACCTTCTCGAAGAAGCGCGACTGCATGAGCGCCGCCTTGAGCACGCTGTAGCAGCCGTGGAGATCCCCGAGGACGAGCAGCTCGTGGCGCTGGCCGGGCTTCGGCTTGCGGACGTACACGTGGCCGTCGAGGAACGAGCCCTCGAGCTCGTCGACCTTGTGCTTGCCGGCGAGGCGCCCCTTCCCCTCCGCGGCCTGCTTCGCCAGCACGTCGAGGCACCGATCGATGAGCGCGCGGTCCTTCTCGACCTGCGCGAGGATGCGCTCGCGGTCCTTGGAGAAATGCTGCTCCATCGGCTCGAAGAACGCGTGGTTCTCCTCGCTCCGCGGCATGGATGTCGGCGGGTGGACGCTCGACCGGTGGCTCGGCACCGGCATGTCGATCTCGATGTCGAGGTCGAGGTCGGCCTCGAGCAGCGCGGCGAGCTCGGCGCGGAACTCGACCTCGGCCGGGTGCGCCTCGCCGTCCGCCATGAGCAGATCGTCGATGCTCGCCATGAGGTGGTCTTGCCCCGTGCGGTCGAACGACTTGAAGATCTCGAAGCACTTCGACTTGAGCCGGCCGTGCACGAACGCGGTGGGGTCCTCGTCGGTCGACACCGACTCGGTGAAGAGCTCCTTCACGTTCTGGTCGATGCCCTCGAAGACCTCGAGGAAATGGCGCGTGTACTTCTGCACGATCTCGGTGCGCACCTCCTCCGCCGCGTCCGGCATCGCGTGGCGGGCGCGCGCGTCGATGAGCTTGTGGATGTACTCGCGCACGAAGGTCTTCTCCGCGGCGTCGAAGTCCCCGTCGATGTAGCCGAACGTCACGAGGTAGAAGATGATGGCGTTCATCTCCTGCTCGGCCATGGTGGGGTCGTCGCTGAACTTGAGCATGGCCGAACCATAGCGGTCTCCTCCCTGGTTCGGGAAGGGCCGCATGCGCTCGCCGCGCCGCGTCGTCCGACGCGCGTGGTGGGCTCGTCAGCCGAGGGCGAGCGGCGGCACGGCGGGGCGCGCGCGCCGCTTGCGACGCACGAGCGCGAACGCGAGGCCCGCGAGGCCGAGGCCCG
>DAORJJ010000585.1:0-4436 GCA_035439005.1 Polyangiaceae bacterium
GCAAGCCGAAGGCCCAGCTGAACGGCGCCCAAGACGACCTCTGCTGCCCCCTCACCGGCACCCCCACGGTCGCCGCGTGCCAGGCCCCGGGCGGCGGCGCCGTCGTCCCCATCCCCGCCGAGACCGGCCCCTCGCCCGACGCGACCCCCGCCGACACCGGCACCGACGCCCCGGCCGACACCGGCACCGACGCCTCGACCGACACCGGCACCGACGCGAGCGACGCCTCGGCCGACGCGCCGACCGACGGCGGCTGACATGCCGGCGGAGTCGCTGGTCGGTCACGCGCAAGGCGCGCTCGTCCTGGCGGTGCTCCTCTCGCTCCCCGTGCTGCTCGCGACGCTGCTCGCCGGCCTCGTCGTGGGCGCCTTCCAGGGCGCGACGCAGATCCAAGACCCCGCCGTGTCGCACCTGCCCCGCGTCCTCGCGGGCGCGCTCGCGCTCGTCGTCGCCGCCCCGTGGATGGGCCGCGCCCTCGTCGAGCTGGCGACCCGCGTCCTCCTGGCCGCGGCCGGCTGAGGCTCAGGCTCGCCCGGGCGCGCTGGGGCGCTCGCCACGCGGCTCGCCGCGGGCGCGCGTCGCGTCGGTTGACCGTGGCGGGCGCCTTTGGTAGCCACGAAGAAGTGACTGAATCCTCATTCACCGCCCGCAAGCGCCGCGCGAAGCCCGCCTCGAAGCGGGTGGCGCCAGCTCCCACGCCGGAGGCCCCCCCCGCGCGCCGCAGCGGCGACAAGCGCGAGCGCATCCTGAGCGCCGCCGTGCGCGTCTTCGCGCGGAGCGGCTTCCACGCCACGCGGGTGAGCGAGGTCGCCAAGGCCGCGGGCGTGGCCGACGGCACGATCTACCTGTACTTCCGCTCGAAGGACGAGCTGCTCGTGTCCCTCTTCGAGGACCGGGTGGAGCGCCTCCTCGCGTACATGGAGCGCGAGCTGCCGAAGCACGCCGACGCGAGCGCGCGGCTGCGCGCGGTGATCGAGCTGCAGCTCGGGCTGCTCGAGGGCGAGCGCGAGCTGGCCGAGGTCATCACGGTCATCCTGCGCCAGTCGACGAAGCTCATGAAGGAGTACGCCGCGCCGCGCTTCATGGAGTACCTCGACGCCATCGCGCGCGTCGTGGCCGAGGGGCAGGCCACCGGGCAGTTTCGCACCGACGTCTCCCCCAACCTCATCGCGCGGGCCACGTTCGGGGCCCTCGACGGCATCGTCCTCACGTGGGCCCTCGGCCGCGCCGAGCACGGCGCGCTCGGCCGCGCGGCCAAGCAGCTCGCCGACGTGCTCCTGCGGGGGCTGGCCGCGTGAGCGGTGGACCGGCGGTGAGCGCCTCGTGAGCCTCGCGCGAGGCAAGCAGCTCGAGCTCCGCGCGCGCGTGCTAGGCGACGTGCGGGCGTTCTTCACGTCGCGCGGGTTCGTCGAGGTCGAGACGCCCTGCCTCGTGCCGTCGCCTGGGCTCGACGTGCACCTCGCCGCGTTCGAGGTGAAGACCCGCTCGCCCAACCGCTACCTCATCACCTCGCCCGAGTACCAGATGAAGCGGCTCCTCGCGGGGGGCGAGCGCGGGGCGAGGCGCATCTTCCAGGTGACACGCGCGTTCCGCGACGACGAGCGCGGCGAGCGCCACAACCCCGAGTTTTCGCTCGTCGAGTTCTACCGGTCGCCCGGGTCGATGGCCGACACGCTGCGCGACACCGAGCAGCTCGTCGCCAAGGTGACCGGCGGCGCCGTGCACCTGCGCGAGCCGCGCGCGCGCCGCATCGCGACGCGGCCCCCCTTCCCTCGGCTCACCGTGTGCGAGGCCTTCGAGCGCTACGCCGGGCTCTCCGAGGCGCGCGTGCTCGAGCTCGCCGAGCACGACGAGGACACGTTCTTCCGCGTGCTCGTCGACCAGGTGGAGCCCGCGCTGGCGGAGCTCGACCACGCGGTCTTCCTCACCCACTACCCCGCGTCGCAGGCGTCCCTCGCGCGCCGAGTCCCCGACGCGCCCCACCTGGCGGAGCGCTACGAGCTCTACGTGGCGGGCGTCGAGCTCTGCAACGGCTTCGGCGAGCTCACGTGCGAGGTGGAGCAGCGCGCGCGTCTGCTCGCCGACCAGGCCGCGCGCGAGGCGCGTGGGCTGCCGGTGTACCCGCTCGACGAGCGCTTCCTCGGGGCGCTCGCGGCGGGCCTGCCGCCCTGCTCCGGCAACGCGCTCGGGCTCGATCGCCTCGCGGCGCTCGCGGCGGGGACGACGCGCATCGGCGAGGTGCTCGCCTTCACCGACGACGAGCTCTGACGCGGGCGCTCGTTCTGCGCGGCCGAAGGCGGACCTTGACGAGCGCGATCCCCCCGGTCACGCTGGAGAGCGCTGTCCGTCTTGGGGGGGCTACCGATGAAGCGTTCGATTCTCCTGTTCGTCTGGTGTGCAGGGGTGCTCGCGGCCGCGTGCACCGGCGACGACTCCGTCGACCCTGGAGCGCCGATCGACGCCGCGACGACGACGCCGACGGGCTCGCCCCTCCCACCGCCGCTGCCCGACGCCACCCCCGCGAGCGACGCGTCCACCGAGGCGGCGACCGACGCGGGCACGAGCTCGGACGGCTCCACCTCGGACAGCTCCACCTCGGACGGCTCCACCTCGGACGGCTCCACCTCGGACGGCTCCACCTCGGACAGCTCCACCTCGGACGGGAGCGCCGAAGCCGGCCCGCCCACAGGCCTCGGCCCCGATGGGATCGTGCGCGGCACGGTGCCGCCGATACGTTTCTCGTTCGTCGCGCGGTTGCCATCGGCGAGCGCGCTCTGCCCCGCGTACGCGACCGTGGTCGGCGCGTGCTGCGTGTGGTCGGCGACGATCCAGAGCCCCGGGAGGCTCGCCTTCACGTACGGGTTGTCGGCGGCTGCGCCCGACCTGGGCAAGATCACCATCGACGGGTTCGACTTCCATACGCTCCTGCCGCGAAGCTGGGACTGGTCGATGGGCCCCCCCCCAGGGAATTGGCCCACGGCCCAGCTGAACGCCTCCTCCGCGGGCTTTGGCCCGGGCCGCGACGCATGGCCGCGTTTCCTCGAGCTGATGCACCACCTGGCCACGCGCTACGGCACCGCGGCCGACGCGCAGAGCGTCCGCGATTTCACGGACAAGGGCATGCTCACCTCCGTTCTCTTTTCGCTCGACCGCACGGCGCACTCGATCGGCTGGTATCCGAGGGGCCCGAGTCTGGTGCACGACTGGTATGTGTCCGGTTCACCGGGTGTCCGAGTAAACCAGTCGATCACGAGCCCCGCATGCCAGTCGACCTTCGACCCGATCATTGACCAATACAGGCAGAGCGTGAGCTTTTGACGCGCCGCCAGCGGGCTATACGTGAAAGGGGCCCGTGACCTCGTAGGTAACGGCGCCGCCGGGCGCGCGCTGCGAGCTGAAGTAGAGGCGAGTCCCCGACGGATCGAACGCCGGGCCCGTGACCTCCGAGCCGGGGTGATTCACGATCTGGAGTACGGCCTTCAGCGAGCCGTCCGGGAGAATGGCCACGAGCTGCAGATCGTCGCCGTCCTCGGCCACCAGGATGTCCCCGCCGGCGCTGCCAGTCAGGTTGTCCACCGCGCGCAGGAAGGGATCGGCCGCGGTGAGGTAGTCGTAGTGAACGCGCATCGCGCTGGCGACCGCGTCGTACTCCCAGACTCGGTCGTCTCCCTTCGTGGAGAAATAGACCTTGCCGTCGTGGTACCAGATGCCCTCCCCGCCGTTGAACGGGGTGCTCGTGGGGACCTGGTAACGGGTCGGGAGGGCGCCTGTCCGCTCGGGATCCGGGACGGCGAGCCAGGTCACCGCGCCGCCCACGACCTCGGCGACCTCGAGCACGCCGGCCGAGAGATCGAGCGCGCCGCCCGCCGGCGCACCGGCGGGCGTGAACCTGTAGAAGCGACCGTCGGGCTCGTCTTCGGTCAGATACACGTGGCGCCGCACGGGATCGACGATCGCGGCCTCGTGGCGGAAGACGCCGAGCGCCGGGCGGACCTCGGCGGGCGAGGCGCCCGTCGGATCGCACTCGAAGACGCGCCCCGCCGCGTGCTCCTCGCACGAGAGCCACGTCCCCCACGGCGTGGGCCCGCCCGCGCAGTTGGTCGACGTCCCCGTCAGGATGGCGTACGCGTCGACCACGACCCCGAGCGCGTCGAACCGGAGCGCCCCGGCGCCCCCCGCGGACGCCTCGGAGTTCGAGACGTAGACCCACCCGCCGCCAGGGAGTGGGAACACGGCGCCGCCGTCGGGCGCCGTGTGCCAGCGGTACGGGCTGGTCGCGACCGGGGGCTGCCCGGTCCTCGCGACGATCCGCGAGGTGAAGCCCGGCGGGAGCCGCAGGTTGTTCGCGTCGGCGGGCTCGAGCGGGCCCAGGTTCGCGAGGTTCGACCGGAGGGGCGCCGGCGCCGCGTCGACGGAGGTCTCGACGTGGGCCTCGG
>DAORJJ010000586.1:0-4433 GCA_035439005.1 Polyangiaceae bacterium
CCCGCGCCCGGTCGCGCCTGTCAGCGCCGCCGAGGTCCTCGGGCTGTCCCCGTCGCCCCCGTCCGCGCCCCCGCCTCCTTCGGCGAAGCCCTCGGCGGACGGGCCGCCCCCGCTCGTGCCCGATCCCCCACGCGCCGCGCCGCCGCCGCCGCCCCCGAAGCCCTCCCGGCCGAAGAGCGCGCAGGAGCAGCTCCTCGAGGCGCAGCTCAAGGCCTCGGAGCGCTGAGCGCGCAGGTCCGGTGCTCGCGCGGGCGCGCGGTGGACACAAAACAGCGAAGGCCGTCCGGCGCACCGGGCGGCCCTCGTCGAGGGTGACCTACGCGGTCACTTCGGCACGGGCGGGATGGAGATGAGCTTGAGGTTCAGCCCGCCGGGGTACTGGTAGCTCGTGTTCGCGCCGTAGCCGAGCACCTGGATGCCCACGGGCTTGGCGGCCTCGAGGGTGTGCGCGCCGCCCTTGCCGGCGCCGAGGCGCACGCGGAAGACGCCGAAGCCGTTCGCGATCGCGGTGAACGACGACGCAGGCACGGTCGCCCCGTCGACCTTGATGTCGGAGGCGGCGTCGCCCACGATGTCGACGAAGGCGACGTCGTAGTCGTCGGGCGCGAGGAACAGGTACTTGGTGCGGAACTGCTCGACCGACGCGAACGTGCTGAGGGCCGGATCGCCCCGGTTCAGCTCGGTGGCGCTCCCGAGCTCCTCGGCGCCGACCTGGAGCGTGACCACCGCGAACTCCTCGGTGCCCGTGACGTCGAAGTTGGCCGTGACGAGCTCGCAGTCGACCACCTCGCCCGCCTGCAGCGTGGCGGGGCACTTGGCGGGGCGGCTCGGGGCGTAGGTGAGCGTCGTGTTGTCGCGGTTGCCGACGAAGCGCACCCAGTGCTTCACGGCGCCGCCCTTGGGGCCGGAGGGCATGGTCACGATGTAGCGTTTGCCGAGGGTCTCGGCTGGGAGCACCGACTCCTCGACGTGATCGCACGCCGATTTTGTGGCCGGCACGTTCACGCAGGGGAGGCCGACGATCACCTGAATGGGCTTGGTGGAGGTGATGAGAGAGCCGCTGAGGTCGTAGCGATCGCCCTTGTCGGTGACGAGCTCGGCCACGTCGCCGGCCTTCGCCAGCGTGACGGTCATGGTGCCGCCGCCGTTGGTGGCGGGGAGGCCGCCGCCGCCGAGCACCTTGGCCTTGGCCGCCAGCCGCACCGTGGCGACGGTGTCGTCCTCGGTCGCGGTGATGGTGAGCTGCGTTCCCATGATCTCTTCGCGCGGCGTGGGCGGGAAGAAGGGAATGGGGCTCGGCGTCTCGGGGATCGTCCAGCCGAGGTAGCTCGCGACGCGGTAGTTCGTGGTCATCGCCGTGCTCGGAAGGAGCAGGGACGCGTCGTTCGAGTACGAGAAGCACGGGGGGCTCGTGCCGTTGCCCTTGCCGGGGCACGAGCTCCAGTTCTTCGGACCGCCGCCGGGCGCCTCGCCGCCCGCGGGCTTGTACTCGAGCGCGTTGAACTGCGTGACGATCACCGGCACGCTGCTGACGAGGTGGTACGCCGAGCCGGCCGCCATGACCGACGCGGTCATGGGCGTGGCCGAGCCCTGCTCGTTCGTGTCAGGGCCCTTCAGCGCGGGCACCCACGGGAGGTAAATCTTCTTGAGCTCTCCGGCGGGGACGGTGACCTGCTTCGAGAACGCGGCCGGCCCGGTGACCGTCACGGTGGCGGGGTTCGCGCCGGTGTTCGACACGACGACGGCGAAGTCGAAGATGGACCACACGTTGTTCGCGTTGATGGTGGGCCAGTAGTCGCAGCCCACGTAGCTCTTGGTGCGCTTGGCCTCGTCGCAGTCGACCGGATCGCGCGTCTCTCCGCCCGGAGGGAGCACCGAGCCGTCGGGCGTGGGGAAGCTCGAGTCGACGAAGCTCTGGCCGTCGACCGGCGCCACGGTGGCGTCGCCGGCCGTGGCGTCGGGGGGGTCGAACTCGCCGCCGGGCCGGGGGGTCGCGCCGCAGGCCCCCAGCGAGATCGGGGTCGCGAGAGCGCTCAGCAAGAGGAAAGGAAGCAGGCGGGTCCGCATGCGTGTCGGCCCAGCACGAAGCTCGAGCGCGGGCCGCAATTCTGGGGCGTGGTCGACGAACTTTTCAGGCGCGGGTCGGGCCGGCCGGGGTCGCGCGCGGAGGCGCGAGTGCGGTACGCTCGCGCCCGTGCCGCTCGCCCTGACCACCGTGCCCGCGCGCGCCGAGCCCGCGTCGCAAGCCTTTGTATTCCTTCACGGAATTCTGGGGAGCGGCGCGAACTGGCGCGGCTTCGCCAAGCGCCTGCTCGCCTCCGACCGCGCCGCGACCGCCCGCTCGGAGGGGTGGCTCGTCGACCTGCGCGAACACGGGCGGTCCCTCGAGCTCCCGCCTCCCCACACGGTGGCGGCGTGCGCCGAGGACCTGGCCGACCTGCAGCGGGCGCGCGGGGCGCGGGTCCGCGCCGTGCTCGGGCACAGCTTCGGCGGGAAGGTGGCGCTCGCCTACGCGGCGGCGCACCCCGAGGGGCTCGAGCACGTGTTCGTGATCGACTCGAACCCTGGCCCGAGCGCCTCGGGCTCCGAGACCACCCACAGCGTGCTCGGGCTCCTCGCCGCGGCGCCCCCGCGCTTCGCGTCGCGCGAGGCGTTCACGGCCCACTTCGTCGGCGCGGGCCTCGAGCCGGGCGTCGTCGCGTGGCTCGCCATGAACCTCGTCGCGCGCGACGACGGCCACGCGTTTCGGCTCGACCTCCGCGCCATCGAGGCGCTGCTCGCCGACTACCTCCGCGTCGATCTCTTCTCCTTTCTCGAGGCGCCGCCGGCCGCGTTCACCGGGAAGATCGTCGTCGTGGCGGGCGGGCGCTCCCCCACGCTCGACGCGCCCGCGCGGGCGCGTGTGCTGGCCGCGGCCGCGCGCGCCCCTGGGCAAATCGCCCTCGAGGTCGTGCCGGACGCCGGCCACTGGGTGCACGTCGACGCGCCCGACGCGCTCCACGCGATCGTCGCGCGCCACCTCGGCGCGTGAGGCGCGCCGCGCGGGCTAGCCGCCCATGACGGCCGACACCCACGCCTCCGTGGCGGGGTCGACCCCGGCGGCGCTCACCACGGCGCCACCCCGGTACTGGGCGCCACCGAGCATGGCGATCGACGAGGCCTCGAGGCGGGCGAGCAGGAGCTGCTCGTGGGGCAGAGTGTTGTGCGACAGCATTGGGGCCTCTCCCGTGAACGCGTCGAGGGCGCGCTGCGGATCGCGGCGCTTCCACGCGAGCAGCGCGCCGGCGAGCGTCGCGACCGCGCGCGGGTCCCGGCGGCCCTCGATCTCCGAGAGCGTCGCGTTCATCGACAGCGGGCCGAGGGCGGGGTCGTCGAGGGCCTCGAGCAGCCCGCGCTGGCCGAGGAGGGGCAGGGCGCCGTGCGCGACGCCGAGCGCGCGCTCGGCCTCCGCGTCACGGCCGCACGCGGCCAGCGCGAAGGCCTCGTGCGACGCAGCGAGCGCGCGGAGGCGCACGGCGTGGGACTTCCCCGCGAAGGTAGGGAGCGCCCGCAAGGCGCAGCGGAAGAGATAGGCGGCGTCCGCGAAGTCGCCGGCCCGCTCGGCCGCGAGCGCGAGCACGTAGAACGCTCGGGTGCGGAAATCCGAGCGAAAGACGCGCGCGAGGACCCACTGCGCGAGCCCGACGGCGACGGCGACGTTTCCACCGCGCAGGTGCTCCTCCGCTTTGCGCAGCCGCGACGCGGAGCCGAAAATATAAATCCACTGCAGCACGGTCGCGGTCAGCACCGACAGGACCATGACCCCGATCGCGAGCGCCGCGAGGATCGGCATGTCGAGCTCGGCGGCCAAGGCGATGACCAAGCCGCACCCCGTGGGGATCCCGAACAGCCCGCCGAAGAGCCGGACCGTGGGCCAGAGGCGGGACTCGAGCGCCGCGCCGCGTGGCGAGGTGAGGTAGCGAGAGCTCATTGGCTGAGACCTAGCACGCGGGCGCGGACCGCTCACGGGCCGAGGACGGTCTGGCAGGGGCCGCACTGGAGCACCGCCCGCGGCGCGCCGGTGAAGAGGCTCTGCAGCGTGCAGGTCTCCCCGGTGCGCAGCGCGACGTCCTCGCCGTCGCAGCTCGCGACGTCGACCACGAAGGCGCGCGCGCAGGTCGACTCGGCGCCCCCCCAGCCCGCGTCCACGTCGCGCGGCAGGAGCCCCTCCACGCACGCCTCGCCGGGGCACGAGCGCTCGACGACCCCGGCGCGGTCGCACGCGAGGCACCCGCGCGCGTCGCGCGTGCACGCGCGCCCGCCGCGGCACTCCCACGTGCAGCGGCCGAGCACGCAGCTCCACGACGACTCCTTGCAGGCGGCGACCGAGAGCGGCGCGGGCGTCGCGGCGCAGTCCGAGGGCGCGGCGCAGCGGTCCGTGGGCCCAGCGTCGG
>DAORJJ010000587.1:0-4422 GCA_035439005.1 Polyangiaceae bacterium
CGCAGGCCGGGGCGCGCGCCGCGTACGACCGCGCGGAGCAGGCCGTCGTCGCCGCGTTCCGCAGCATCCACGAGGTGCTCGACCCCATGCAGCGCGAGCGCCTCGCGCAGATCGTGGACGGCTCGGCGAGCCCGTGGCGCGGTCGCCTCGCGTTCGGCGGCGGCGGTCCGTACCGCGGCCAGGCGTCGCTCTAGACCCGGCCGCCGACGCGGCGAGCGCGGGGACTTCGTCCGGCGCGCTTGCCGTGTTGGAATTCCGCCTCGTCGGGTGGTAAGCGAGCCGCATGACGTTCCACGCCGCGGTCTGGCTCGACCACAACGACGCCAAGGTCTTTCACATCGGGGCCGAAGAGGTCCACGAGGAGCTCGTGCACGCCCCCAAGCACCACGTGAAGGGGCACACGAACCCGCACGCCGGTCACGGAGAGACGCGCGAAGAGAAGGAGTACTTCGACAAGATCGTGAAGGCCGTCGGCGACGCGCGCGAGATCGTCGTCCTTGGTCCGGGGACGGCGAAGCTCGCGATGATCAAGCACGTCACGAAGCACGACGCCGGCTTCGCCAAGCGCGTCGTGGGCGTCGAGACGGTGGACCACCCAACCGACGGACAGATCGTGGCCTACGTGCGGAAGTACTTCCGCGCCGTGGACCGCATGCTCGGCACCTGAGCGTTTTCGCGCTTCCGATCGCGCCTACGACCGGGCGAGGCCCATCTCGCTCGCGACCGAGTCGCGGTAGGCCAGCCACAGGGCGAGCGCCTCTTCGCAGGTCGCGACGACGGCGTCCTCGAGGGCGGCGTCGACGTTCGCGAGCACCATGGCCCACGCGTCTTTTCGGTGGCCGCCCTCGACGTCGCCGTGTGCCCGCGCGAGCCGCATCGCCTCGCGCGGGCACCCGTAGTGGACGACCAGCGGGTGCGCGTCGACCGCCGCGTCGCCCGTCTTGCGCGCGAAGCTGCCCGCGAGCTCCGCGCGCTCGTTGACGCTCCCCTCGACGAAGATGGTGAGCAGCGCGACCGCCGCCTGCCACGGCGCCGGGGCGGAGCGGTCGAGGAGGAAGCGCTTGTAGGCGCGCGCGGCGTCGGAGAGCGCGAACGCGCCCTCGGCGAACGCCGCGCGCGGGTAGCCGAGCCCCGCCATCATCTCGAGGAAGAGCACGGGGTGCGGCGCCGAGCGCGACAGCCCGCCGGTCTGCTCCTCGTACAGGTTCTCCGCGAGCGCGCGCCGCACCTCGAGGAGATCGGGCACCTGGCCGAGCGCCCGCGCGAGGAGCACCGGGAAGTCGCGCACGTACACCATGTACTCTGCATGGAAATGCACGAGCAGCTGCTCCCGGCGGAGGCCGGGGCGCGTGAACGAGGGGAAGGCCCAGTGGTTCTTCGCGTCCATGACGGCCAGGAGGCGCTCTTGGAGATCCATGGGGCGAGGGTCGCAAGGCGGGCGCCCGTACGTCAAAAAAGGCGTCAAGGAGGGCGTCGAGGAGGGCGCCCCGCGAGGGCGCCGGCGGCGCTCAGCCTGGCGCTTCGGGGGCGTGCACGAGCAGCGCGCGGAGCTTGCCGCGGAGCGTGGGCTGCCGGCGCACCTTCGCCGCGAGCGCGACCCACGGCGCGGCGTTCGCGGCCAGCGGGAGCTCGGGGCACGCCTCGCCCACCACGCCGAACGTAGGCTCGGTCGTGTACGGCGCGAAGGTGCCGAAGAGCCGGTCGAACACGAGGAACACGCCACCGAAGTTCTTGTCCACGTACGCGCGGTCGGCGCCGTGGTGCACCCGGTGGAACACGGGGGCGTTGAACACGCGGCCGGGCCCGAACGCGAGCTTGGTGCGCGCGTGGAGGCCGAAGAGCAGCATGGCGTGCGCGGTCGCGACCACGGCGTATTGCGTGACCGTCACGCCGGCGAGCGCGAGCGAGGCGTGGAACACAGCGGTCGAGAGCGAGGCGAGGGCGCCCACCCGCAGCGAGACCGAGAGGTTGTAGTCGCGCGACTGGTGGTGCACCGCGTGCACGGCCCACAGCACGGGCACCGCGTGCTCGACGCGGTGCTGCACGTAGTACACGAGGTCGAGGAGCACGAACGCGAGCAGCGCGCTCGCCACGCCGCCCGGGAGCTTCCACGGGACGACGGCCGCCGCGCCCGCGAAGACACCGACCAGCGCGCCGCGGAGGGCGAGCTGCGACGCGAGGAACACCAGACCGACCGAGGCGTTCGAGAGGGTCTGGCGCACGCTGCCGGTGCCCCGGAGCCACGCGCGCGCCGCCGGCGAGACGAGCAGGGCGACGGCGGTGGGCACCACCGCGACCGCGAGGGCGAGGAGCAGGCCGTCTCGGAGCGGAGGGGCCATCCTGCTAGAACTGCACGATCACGATGCGCCGGTCCTCGCGGAAGCTCACGCCGCCGGTCTCGCCCGAGCAGCCCCAGCAGGTGGTCCACTGCAGCTCGCGCCGGCGGCCCGGGTTGTAGGCCAACGCGACCGGCGCAACGTCGCCCAACATTACGAAATAAGAAGCGATTTTGTACTTTCCCGACGGCAGCGGGAACAGCGCCAGCACGAACGACGCGGTCTTGCTCCGGCCGGTCACCACGAGCACCTCGACGCCGGGATCCGGGCTCCAGAGGAGCGGCTGCGTGCTGAAGACCATGCCGACGTGCGGCGCCTGCGTGCGGCCGACCACCGACGTGGCGTCCGCGGGGTCGAAGAGCCGGAGCTCGGCGCCGAAGCCCGGGCGCCCGGCGAGCTCGGGCGCGCCGGCGACGATCGCGGCGAGCTCGCTCGCGTCGAGCTTGGTCTTGCGGAAGGGCTCCACCTCGACGAGCTTCGGGCGCTCACCGCCCGTGCAGCAGCGGAAGCCGAGGTCCGAGGAGAGCCCCTGGCTCCGGCCGCGCCGCGCGCACCGGTGCACGCCGAGGCCCGGCTCCTTTGGGCCTCCGCCGCGGAACGGCGCGCCCTCGCCGGCCTCTCCGCCGCCCTTCGCGTCGACCCACTCGCGGAGGGCCCCCATGCCGCGCGCGCCGAACCCCGACGCGCAGGTGGCGGGCTCGGCCTCGCACGCGGGGTCCCACGTGGGCCCGGTCGCGTAGGTGTCCGCGTCCGGCCCCTTGCAGGCGCGCTCCCACTCGAGGTCGGTGCAGAGGCGCGCGCCGCGCTCCTGGCAGGCCCGGGCCGCGTCTTCGCGCGAGACCTGGGTCCTCGTTGGGCGCGCCGGGTCGTTGGGGAAGGGGAGCGCGTCGATGCTGAAGGCGCCCAGCGGGTAAGGCGAGAGCCCCGCGACGGCCGAGGGATCGCGCCCGTCGTCGCTCGGCAGCGTGCCCGAGAGGAGCACCCCGGCGGGGACCGCGATGATCTCGCCCGCGCGCGCAGGGGTGCGCGGGCGGAGGCGCACCTGCGCGGTGGCGGGGCCGAGCGCGACGGCGCCCGCGGACTCGCCGTTCGAGGCGGGGGACGACACGGCCTCCCCCTCGGGGGCGCTCGCGGGCGCGGGGGCGGTGGCGGCCTGCGCGGCGCCGCCCTTGGCCGCGCCGTCGGCGGGGCCCGGGTCCTTCTTGCAACCGAGCGCGGCGACGGCGCAGAGGCCGAGCACGCGGAGCCGCCGAGGCGCGAGGATTCCTGGCCGCATGGCACCGATGTAGCTCGAAGCCGCGGCCCGCGGAAGGTGTCTCGACGCAGGACGTGGGGCGCCGGCGTCTCCGCGGGCGCCGACGCGCGATTGACTCGCCCGCGCAACTCCGTATGTTCGGCCGTCCTCGCGTCCTCGCGTCCTCGCCACGAATCCCTCCGTCCCTCTCCATGAACCCCCGGGCCCTCCCCCGAAGCGCGAGCCTTCGCCTCGCCGACGACGATTTCGCGGCGACGCTCCCGCAGGCGCCCACGAAGGCGCGCCGGTCGCTCGAGGGGCGGCTCTTCTCGTGGGCCGCCGAGGCCGCGGCGCACCTCTCGGAGCGCTTCGGCCCGCTCGAGGTCCACGCGGTGCGCGACCCCGACGGCGACGGCTCGGGCGTCGTGTTCGTGCGTGAGCGCTTCGCGCGCACGACGGTCGAGGAGCTGGCGGAGGACACGCGCTCGCTCCGGCCCCGCATGGGCGAGGCCCCGTACCTTCCCCACCTCCACGTCGCGCTCCTCGTGTACCTCGAGGCGGTCGAGCTGCGCATCGACCTGCCCGCGCGCGCGTGGGTCGACGCAGAGAACCTCCGCGCGCGCCTGGCCGATCCCGGGGGCCTGCTCGAGCTCATGTCGGCCCTCGAGTCGCTCCCCGAGGTGTTCGAGCTGCTCTGCTTCCCCGCGGG
This sequence comes from Polyangiaceae bacterium, assembly GCA_035439005.1. Classification (GTDB taxonomy): domain Bacteria; phylum Myxococcota_A; class Polyangia; order Polyangiales; family Polyangiaceae; genus JAAFHV01. Next base: position 4,280 of record DAORJJ010000587.1, read on the forward strand.
GCCCGCGGCGGGCGGCGCGCTCTGCGCCCAGCGCGCCACGGCCGACGACCTGCGCGAGCTCTCCGAGCGCTACGTGGCGCCGCTGCGCAAGCTCTTCAAGCAGCACTTCGGGGGCGGCGAAGAGGCGCTGCAGACCGCGCTCA
>DAORJJ010000588.1:0-4412 GCA_035439005.1 Polyangiaceae bacterium
CCGCGCGCTAGGGCTCGATCCGCGCTCGCTGCGCGAGGGGCCGTACGGCTACAACACGCTCTTCGTCGGGCTGTTCGTCGCCAACACGTTCGCGCCGGGGCCCGCCTCGATCGCGCTCACCGTCGGCGCCGCGCTCGTGTGCGTGGCCCTCACCGCGGCGCTGACGTCGCTGCTGGCGCGCCTCGCCATCCCCGTCCTGGCGGTGCCGTTCGTGCTGGTCTCGTGGGCGCTCTTGGGGCTCGGGCCGGTCGCCGGCGCCGCCCCGGTGGCGCACCTCCTGCCGCTCACGGATCCCATCGCGCCCGAGCCGCTCTCGGGCGTGCTCCGCGGCCTCGGCGCGCTGTTCTTCGCGCCGGAGGAGGCGGCCGGCGCGCTCGTGCTCGGCGCGCTCCTGCTCCACAGCCGCATCGCGACCACGCTCGTCGCGATCGCCGTCGCGATCGGGCTCGGGCTGACGGAGGCGCTCGGCACCTTCGGCCCCTCGATGCAGACGCCGCTCGTGCTCAACGGCGCGCTCACCGCCATCGCGGTGGGGGGCATCTGGTTCGTCCCGTCGGCGCGCTCGTACGCCCTGGCCGCCTGCGCCACGCTCGTGAGCGGCGCGCTGCTGCTCGGCCTCGCCGGCCCGCTCGATCGCGTCGGCCTGCCCGTGCTCATCTTGCCCTTCAGCGCGAGCCTCGCCGTGATGCTCCTCTCGAGCCGGCAGCGCAGCCGCGACGGCGCGCCGAAGGCCGTCGACTTCGCGCCCGGCACTCCGGAGGAGAACCTCGCCTACGACCAGTCGCGGCTCGCCCGAGAGGGCGCGCTCCGCCCCGACGCGCTCCGCCTCCCGTTCCGTGGCACGTGGACGTGCACCCAGGGCGTCGACGGCGAGCACACCCACCAGGGCCCGTGGCGCCACGGCTTCGACTTCGAGGTCGCGGGCCCCGACGGCCTCGTGTACCGAGACGACGGCGCGCGCCTCGAGGACCACCACTGCTTCCGCCTGCCCGTGCTGGCCGCCGCCGACGGCGTGGTGGCCAAGGTCGTGAGCGACGTGAACGACAACGCGGTGGGCGGCCTCGACCTGGCGCGCAACTGGGGCAACGTGGTCGTGCTCTATCACTCGCCGGGCGTGTACTCGCTCGTGGCGCACCTCGCGAAGGGCAGCGCCAAGGTCGCGGTCGGCCAGCACGTCAAGCGCGGCGAGGTCCTCGGCCTCTGCGGCAGCTCGGGGCGCTCGCCCAGGCCGCACCTGCACTTCCAGCTCCAGGCCACGCCCGAGCTCGGCGCGCCGACGCTCCCCTGCGCCTTCACCGAGGCCGTGCTCGAGGGCGGCGACGCGGGGCTCGAGCTGCACCGGACCCACGTGCCTACGGTGAACGAGCAGCTCCGGAACCTCGAGGCGGACGCCGAGCGCGCCGCGTGCTTTGCCCTCGAGCCGGGCACCGTGCTCGAGGTGACGACGACGAGCGGCGCGGTGGAGCACCTCCACTCCGAGGTCGATCTGCTCGGGAGCCTCGTGCTCCGCTCCCGCGAGCTCGGCGCGCGGCTCTACCTGGCGCGCTCGGGCGAGTCCTTCACGGCGCTCGAGGTCACGGGGGACACCCGCTCGTCGCTCCACCTGCTCCGCGCCGCGCTCGCCCGCGTGCCCTTCGACGCGGACCCCAAGCTCGTCTGGTTCGACTACCTCGCGGCGCGCTGGTCGGGGCGGCGCGTGCTGGGCGCCCTCGCCCGCTTCGCCTGGGACTTCGTCTCCCCTTTTGCGCCGAGCCCGGGCGTCGAGATGGCCTATCGCGCGAGGCGCGAGGGCGGCTCGTTGGTCGTCTCCGGCGCCTCCCTCGCGACGCGACGCGGAGCCCCGATCGTGCGCACTCGGGCCGAGCTCTCGCCGGCCGAAGGCCTCGTCTCGCTCGAGGTCGAGACCCGCGGACAGACCCTCGCCGTGAGGCGGCGAGGGCACGCGCTCGGGGCCGCCTCGACCGACGCCAGCGCCTCCACGCCCACGCTGGCGCTCTCGCCCCCGCCGGCCTCTCGCCCCCGCGAGGCGTGCGCGCTCACGTCGCCGCCTCGCAGCACGCGCACCCTCCACTCGCTCGCGAGCGCTCGCCCCGCCCTCTGAAGCTCTCACTACGTCGTCTGCCCACTCGAAGGAGATCTCCCATGAAGAACCGCATTCTCTCTGCTGGCGCGCTGATGGTGTTCGGACTCACGCTCGGCGCGAGCTGCGCCGGCCGTGCCAGCGCCGAGCAGCGCTCGGTGGGGAGCGCGACCGTCGCCTCCGCCGTGGTCGCGCTGCCGCCGCCGAGCGAGGCCGCGAAGGCCTTTCAGCTCTCGTACGACACCGAGGCGCAAGGCAAGCTCCCGGCGGCGCTCGCGGCGCTCGACGGCCTCCCGCCGGCCCAGCGCGCCGGCTACGTCGCCGAGCTGCGCCGCGGGTGGCTCCTCTACCGCTCCGGCCGCCACGCCGAGTCGATCACCTCGTACACCAAGGCGATCACCGCCGCGCCCGCCTCGGTCGAGGCCCGGGTGGGCAAGCTCGCGCCGCTCCTCGCGCTCCGCCGGTGGGTCGACGCCGAGGCGACCGCCCGCGACGTGCTCCGCCGCGATCCCGGCAACTACACCGCCTCGCTGCGGCTCGCGTTCGCGCTCTTCAACCAGGCGAAGCTGCCCGAGTCGGCGGCCACGTACCGCGCGCTCGTGGTCGCGTACCCGAGCGACGTCGACGCCCGCGCGGGCCTCGGCTGGGCGGAGCTGAAGCAGGGCCACGCGCGCGAGGCGAGCACGATCTTCTCCGAGCTGCTCGAGATCGCCCCGCAGAACGCGCTGGCCCAGGATGGGCTCCGCGCGGCGCTCGCGAAGAAGTAGGCGAGAGGGCGTGGAGCAGGGACAGACGACGGGGGCGGCACGTGGGGTATCGTGCGCGCCCCCGAAACAGCCCCTCGCAGGGCGGTCGCGTCGCCCATCGAGGTCACCGCTTCGTGTATTCGAACATCACGCCGGGCCCGAAGGCCGCGGCCGGCGCGTAGATGCGGAGCTTCGTCCCGTCCGAGTCGTACGATTGGAACGGCTGCGAGCCCCGTGGGCAGGTCATGGTCACCTGAATGCTGCCCCCGTCGATCATGAACGCCCCGTTCTGGTGGAGGGGGCTCCCGTCCAGCCCCGCGTCATTCACGACCGAGGCGACGCGCTCGTAGTTGCCTCCGTTCGACAAGGCGAGCGTATCCGCGTAGGTCGTGCCCGTCGGGCCGACGCCGCCATCGGGCCCCGTGTAGACGACGGCGGCGGTCAGCACGTAGGTCCCCGCGGGGATCGCCCCGCCGTCCCCCGTCACTGGGTCCGTCGCGACGTACATCTGTTGAACGGCCGCGCCGACGTTCGAGAGCGCGTTGCAGGCCGCCGGTCCCGTGTCCGCGCCCGCGTCTTGCGCAGCGTCCGTCGGCGCGTCCGTCGGGGAGTCCGCGACCGCGTCGACGCTCCCGTCGGTCCCGCCGCCGCTCGGCGGCGTGGTCTGCGAGGAGGTCGAGCAACCGATGGCCACGGCCAGACCGGCGGCCAAGCCACAGAGGAGGACGAGCGGGCGGTGGGCGCGGGCAAATGTACGAAGTTTCATGGTATTCATCACCTCTCCAACGGGTAGAGGTGAGCCCGCGGGGTTGTGACATCGCGGGGCGAAGAATCCTTCGACCGCACCGGATGCCCTCGCGTCGCGCCGGTCAAGCCCTGAACGAGTACGTAAAGCTCTCGTGGCGTTCGACGTCTCGACCGGCGTCCTCCCACCCGTAGGCGTGGGACCCGAGGTGAAGCAGCCGGATGCGGGTGTCGACCAGAATGCGGTGTCCGGCGCGACGTGCGCGCTCGCAAAACGCGTAGTCTTCGGCGAGATACCAAGGGCCCTTCTCGGTCTGCACGACAAATGGCAAGAAGTACGGGACGATCGGCTCGCCGAATTGCGCATTGCACACCGGCAGCTCCGCGGCCATCTCCTCGTAGAGACTACGTCGCGTGTACAGAAACCCCGTCCCGGCGTAGAGCACCTCGACCAGACCGCCACTCGGACCGAAGGTGAACGACGCGGTCCCCGGCATCACGTGAACGGCGAGTTCACGCTTGCCCTTCTTCGGACACACCCCGGCCACCAGCGGGGCCCCGCTCTCGCGCAGCCGCCCGACGTCGTCTGGATCGAAGACCACGTCGTCATCGATCCACAGCAGCTCGTCGAAGCCCTCCGCGAGCGCACGCGTCGCCATGATCGAGCGCCCAACGTCGATCGCGGCGTGACCCCCGACGCGACGAACCTCGACGCCTCTGCGCTCGAGCTCGCGGAGCCGGAGCTCACAGGCCGCATGGGGCCGTCCTTCAATCGACGGAACGAGGGCGACGAGGCGTGTCATCATGGCCCCGAGCCGCTCCCGCTCCCCGAGCCGCTCCCC
>DAORJJ010000589.1:0-4408 GCA_035439005.1 Polyangiaceae bacterium
CACCTCGCCTTCGGCTCGGGGCCGCCATCGACCTACGTTCGCCCGTTCGGGGCTCGCTTCGAGGTTCCTCACGGCGCGACCTCGGCCGGGGCCGCGGGGGCCTCGGGGACGAGCGCGCCGTCGGCGAGCGCCAGGACGCGGGTGACCGCCGGGTGCCCGACGACGCGCGCGTCGTGGCTCGCGACGAGGATGGCGCGCCCCTCGGCCTTCATGGCGACGAGCTCGTCGCCCAGCTCGCGCGTGCGGGCGTCGTCCAGGTGGGCCGTGGGCTCGTCGAGCACGAGCAGCGGGGGATCGAAGAGGAGGGCGCGGGCCAGCCCCACGCGCTGCCGCTCGCCGCCGGACAGCGAGCGCGCGGGCGTGGCGGCGAGGTGGTCGACGCCGAAGCGCTTCAGGAGCGCCAAGGCGCGGTCCTCCCGCGCGCGCGTGACGGCGTGGAGCGGGACCTCGGGCAGGAGCACGTTCTCGAGGGCCGTGAGGGCGTCGATGAGCTGGAGGTCTTGGAACAGGAAGCCCACCTTGCGGCGGCGCACCTCCGCCCGGTGGGCCTCGCGCAGGCGCGAGGTGGGCTCGCCGTCGAGGTACACCTCCCCGGAGGTCGGGGAGAGCATGCCGCCGACCACCGCGAGGAGGGTGGTCTTCCCGGACCCGCTCGGCCCGCGGAGGACCACCAGCTCGCCGCGCTCGACGGAGAACGAGACGTCGGCCAGGACGGTGCGGCGGGCCTCGCCGTCGCCGTCGCGTACGCGCTTGCTCACCGCCTCGACTCTCACCGCAGGGGCCACCCGGGCAGTGTAGCAAGAATCGTGTGCCACCAAGTGCCGCGTCTGGCGATCTCGTCTGGCACACAAAGCCGATCGCGCGGCAATCGAGGGGATCGGTGCTGGGCCTGGACTTTGCTTCTAGGTCCATGCGCCCGAGCCCCGGGCGCGCTACTCTCTCCTCGAGCAGGCCTCGTCATGCGCAACAAGCCCCTCCACCCACCGTCGCAGTCCTCGCCCGCGCGCCTCCGCCCGGCGATGGCGCTCACGCTGGTCGGCGCGCTGGTCGGCGCGACCGTCGCGTGCAGCTTGAACCCCCAGCCGCTCCCGCCGGGCGACGGCGAGGACGACCGAATCGCCGCCGAGCCCACAGGCGAGCCCTCGACGGGCGGGGGCAACTTCAGCGACGCGGCCAGCACGCCCCTCGACGCGCAGGCCCCGCCCCTGGTGGACGCGGGCAACGCGGACGCCGCGCCCGTGGACGCCGCGCTCGACGGCGGCGACGCGGACGCCGCGACGGACGCCGCGACGGACGCCGCGACCCGCGACTGAGCCTGGCGCCGGCCGCTAGCGCGGGCGGGCGGGGTCGGCGACCACGTACTCGTCGAGGATGTTGGACGCGAAGTCGGCGAGCAGGCCGTCGGTGACCCGCAGCCGCCGGGACATCTCGCGGGCGATGTTCAGGACGATGAGCGTGTAGGCCTTCAGATCGTAGCGGTAGAGCGCGTCCATGTCCTCCGACGAGACGCGGAGCAGGCGCGCCTGCCCCAGCGACCGCACGCTCGCCGAGCGCGGCTGGAGGTCGATGATCGACATCTCGCCGAACGCGTCGTTCGGCCCGAAGATGGCCACGCGGGTGTCGCGCCCGCGGCGGCTCTTCTTCATGACCTCCATCTCGCCCTCGAGCACCACGTAGAGCTCTCGGCCGTGATCGCCCTCGCGGAAGATGACGTCGCCGGGGTGGACCCGGAGCGTCTTCAGCGTGCCGCACAGGTGCTCGAGCACGTCGTCGGGCAGCGCGCCGAAGAGGCCTATCTCGCGGAGCTGAGCGGGGGTGACGGGGGCGTCGACGCGAGGCGCGGCGGGCATGCGTGAAGAGGAGCGGTCGGACACGGGCTTCCTTTCGACTTCAGGCGCTCGGGGCGAGCACCTTGGTGAACACGAGGCGCTTTCGGTCGCGGCCCGCGTAATCGTCAATCGCCTCGGTCTCCCACCCGACGGCCTCGTGGAACCGAATCGAGCCCTCGTTGCCGAGCGTGGTGATGGCCTTCATGCGCTCGCACTCGGCCTTCTTGCAGCGCTCGGTGAACTCGGCGTAGAGCACGCGCCCGACCCCGCGACGGCGGTAGTCGGGGTGAATCCCTACGAGGTGGACGTAGCCTGTGCGCACGGGCTGATGCGCAATGAACCCCAGCAAGAAGCCAATCATCTTGTTGTCTTCCTCCACGATGAGGGCGTTGTCGCCGAGCTCGTAGAAGAAGATGGGGTGGGCGAACGTCCCGATGGGGCCGCCCCACCAGCGGTCGATCACCTCGACGATCTCGTCGAAGTACGCCTTGGTGATCTCGCGGGTCTGCATTCACGACAGGTTCGACCCATTCACCGCGCGACGCAAGGCTCAGCGACGCGCGCAGAAACTGCGCCGCGCGCGCGTGCGCCGCGACGCGGCGCTTGACGGGGCGGCCGCGGGCTGCGAACCACGGGGCATGAGCCGTGCGCCCGTGCGTGTCGCCCCGTCGATCCTCTCCGCCGACTTCGCGCGCCTCGGCGAGGAGGTGCGCGCGCTCGAGGCGGCGGGGGCCGACTGGATCCACGTCGACGTGATGGACGGGCGCTTCGTCCCCAACATCACGCTCGGCCCGCCGGTCGTGGCGGCGCTCCGCAAGGTGACGAAGCTGCCGCTCGACTGCCACCTGATGATCGTCGAGCCCGAGCGCTACGTGGAGGCGTTCGCCGCCGCCGGGGCCGACACGATCTCCGTGCACGCCGAGGCGAGCACGCACCTGCATCGCACCCTCTCCCACATCCGCGCCCTCGGGAAGCGCGCGGGCGTCGTGCTGAACCCCAGCACCGACGAGCAGGCGCTACGCTACGTCCTCGAGGTGACCGATCTGGTGCTGGTGATGAGCGTGAACCCAGGGTTCGGTGGCCAGAGCTTCATCGACGCGGTCCTGCCGAAGATCGAGCGCGTGCGCCAGCTCATCGACGCGCAGGGCCTCGCGATCGACCTCGAGGTCGACGGCGGGGTGCAGCGCGACAACGCGCGCCGGGTGGTCGAGGCCGGGGCCGACGTGCTCGTCGCGGGCAACGCGGTCTTCTCGGCCCCGAGCTACGCCGAGGCGATCGCCGCGCTCCGGAGCCCCACGTGAGGCGCGGCGCGCGCTGCTCGCGGTTCGCGTTGGCGGTCTCCGTCGCCGCGGCGTCGTGGTCGACGCTCGTGGCGTGCGATGGGCCGCGGGTCCCCGCGCTGACGCCCGCGCCGAGCGCGCGGCCGGTCGCGTCGCCCACCACGCCCCCGCCGGCGCCGAGCGCCGAGCGCGCGCCCACGCCGCCGGGTCCCTCCCCGCAAGAGAAGCGGATCGCCGCCATCCTGCGCCGCGCCAGCGAGGCGCGCGGGCTCGCGGCGCTTCGCCCGGTGCCGGGCGTGGTGCTCGAGCGCACCGAGCTCGTCGCCGCCGTGCGCCGCAAGGCGAACGACGAGTACCCGGCCGCGGCCCTCGAGCGCGACGCGCGCGTGGTCGAGCTCATGGGCTTCGCGCCCGCGCCGTTCGACTACCTGAAGGAGCTGTCGGCCCTCCTCGAGGCCCAGCTCGACGGCTTCTACGAGCCGAAGACGGGCACCATGTACGTCGCCGCCGATCTCACCGGCGACACCGCGCAGCTCGCCCTCTCTCACGAGCTCGTCCACGCCCTCCAAGACCAGCACTTCGACCTGAAGAAGCGCGCGGGCTACCACCCCGGGATGAGCGATCAGGTCATGGCCGGCAGCCTCCTCGCCGAGGGCGACGCCACGAGCGCGATGCTCGACGTCATGCTGCGCTCGCAGGGCCAGACCGCCCTCGACCTGCCCGAGGCCATGTTCACGAGCATGCTCACGAACGCGATGAACGTGGGCGAGGCCTCGAAGGCGCCGCGCTTTCTGCGCAGCACCCTCGTGTTCCCGTACGTCGAGGGCACGCTCTTCGTGCACGCGCTGCGCCGCGAGGGCGGCTTCCCGCGGGTCGACGAGGCGTGGCGGAGCCTGCCCACCTCGACCGAGCAGGTGCTCCACCCGGCGAAATGGGCGTCCCACGAGCCCCCGCTGGTCGTGCCCGCGCCCACGGCGGCGGCGCTCGGCGCGGGCTTCACGCGCGTGGACGAGGACACCACCGGCGAGGGAGGGCTCCTCATCGCGTTCGAGGAGTGGGTCCCCCCGGCCGACGCGCGCGTGGCGGCCGCGGGCTGGGGTGGCGATCGCACCGGCGTGTTCTCGCGGGGCGGGGAGTGGGCCAACGCCGAGCTCGTCGTCTACGACAAAGACGGCCCCTCGGGCGACGCGCTCGCGCGGCGGAGCTTCGAGAAAATGAAGCCGGGCATCGCGAAGGTCGCGAGCGTGGCGGGCGCCACGGGGCGGGTCGCCGCGAGCGACGCGACCTTCGTGTGCGTCG
>DAORJJ010000590.1:0-4393 GCA_035439005.1 Polyangiaceae bacterium
AGCGCCTGCGCCGCGTCGGCCGCGGGCGGGTCGCCCCCGGGCACCATGCGGGCCGCGTCGAGCTGCGGCGCGTCGTCGTCGGCGGCGAGCGACAGCGACACCTCTTCGTCCTGGAGCTGCGGCGCGGGCGCGAACGTCGTCGCGCAGCGCAGGTCGCAGAGCGGCGCGCGCGCCATGGCGGCCGGCGCGGGGGCCTCGTCGTGGCGCAGGCTCATGGGCGGCGCGAGCGCGCTCGACGACAGCTCCCCCGCGGGCAGCGCGCTCACCGGCCGCGCGAGCTGCGCCAGGGTGCGCGCGTACGCCGGCCCCGCGACGACCCACGCGACGAGCAGGGTGGCCGTGAAGAGCACTCGCGAGAGCCAGCGAGGCGCCGTTCGGGAGACGCGCACGCGCACACTGTGCATCCGGGGTGGCCCCCCTGGCAAGCTGGGCGTTCGGGGGGACTCTCCGGGCTGGAGCTCAGCCGGGGCGGGCGTCGGCCGGGGCCGCGTCCGCGGGGGGCGGCGTGGTCGCGTCCGTCGGGGGCCGCGCCGCGTCTCGCGGCGGTTCGCCAGAGGCGTCGCGATCGGGGGTCGAGGCCTCGCCCGCCTCGTCCAGGTTGTCGTGCACGCTGTCGACGTCGTCGTTGTCGGAGGCGTCGACCGGCACCCCAGGCTCGATGGTGTCCTTGCACGACGTGTGCAGGGCGCCGAGGACCAAGAACGCGGAGATCGAGAACGCCGCGAGACCCATGTGTGCGCCCCCGCGCCGGACCGAGCTCATGGTCGGACTATACGGGCTCACGCCGCGCCGTGCACGATTGATGGCCGCGAGCGCCGCGGTAGGCGCCGCGTTCTCGCGCCGCGACGCTCAGTTGCCGCAGCTCAGCCCCACGTCGCGGATGTCGAAGCCCTGCGCGATCATGCCCAGAAACTCGCCACGCGGCGACATGAGCTTGAGCTCGTGGCCGCCCTGCGTGTTGCCCTGGCGCCCGAGCCACAGCGACACGACGTTGCCCGAGGGCAGCACGCACGGCGTGTTGTCGTTCGTGTAGGTGGGGGCGAGCGGGGTGGGCGACGAGGCCGTCGCCGCGATCCGGTGGATGCGCTCGCCCCGGCCGGTCACGCCATCGATCACGGTCGTGCCCTCGCCCTCGAAGACGATGGAGCCGTCCGCGTCGTAGCTCGGGTTGTGGAGGTTCACGAGCGGCGAGACCGGCCGCGCCACCACGCGGAAGCCCGCGCCGTCGACGCCGACCTCGCACACGCTCGTCGCCTCCGCGCCGTCGGCCTCGGACCCGCAGTCGAAGACGATCTTGGTCTGGTCGGGCGAGAAGCTCGGGCGGTGGTTCCACCCCATGGGCGAGGAGCCGGTGAGGAGCCGCGCCTTGCTCCAGCCCAGGGTGGGGTCGGCCGGCCGCGTGATGGAGTAGAGGTCGAGGTTGTGGGCGCCCGCGGCCGCGAACACGATCAGACGCCCGCCCGCCGCGACCACCGGCGGCGTCGAGCCGATCTGGATGGTCTCGCCGCCGCGGAGCACGCGGCCGCCCGACGTGAGGTCCGACCCGAAGAGGGCGAGGCACGGCGTGGTGCACCCGAAGCGCGTCGTCTCGCCGACGATGAGCGCGCCGTCCTTCGACTGGGTCATGCGCGAGTCGACGCCCGGCGAGAGCCGGTCGAGCTTCGCGCCCACGTCTTCGATGACCCCGCCCGTCACGGCCTCGACGCGGCGGAACTTGCCGTCGGGGTGGAGGAAGAGCACGTGACCCCGTCCCGTGGACGCGGGCACGCCCGTGGGCGGCATCTCCCACGGGGGGATGACCACCGCAGGGGGCGCCGCGTCGGCGTCGCCCTTGCGCCCCGCGTCAATCGCCGGCTCCGTGTGGCTCTCCGGTGTAGGTGTACCGGCGTCTTGGTCGTACACGTCGGCGGGGAGGTCGAGCGGGTCCGCGGCCTCGGGGGGCGGGCCCACGACGTAGTCGCCACAGCCGCCAATCACGGCAGAAACGAGCGCCATCGCGACGAAGAGACCGGAGCGGGAGGAGCAAGTCGGCATCGCGGACTACGTACGCCTACATCGGCGGAAGTCTCCCTCACGATGACGCAGTTTTCGTAATCGTCACAGAGCGTTCAGCGCTGTTCAGTCTTCGGCATGGCGCGTCGCGCCATCAGCGCCCCGATCGTGCCGCCCACGAGCGCCCCCACGAGCGTGTCGAGCGGGAAGTGGACGCCGAGCACGATCCTGGAGAGCGCCACGAGCCCCGCGGCGAGGGCGAGCAGGGCCGTGCGCGCGGGGCGCGCGCGGTCCGCGAAGTAGGCCGCGAGGCAGGCGCTCCCCGCCGCGTGCCCGCTCGGGAACGAGGGATCGGTCGGCGGCGCGAAGGCGAGCGCGCGCACCCCCTCGAGCGCGGCGTACGGCCGCACCCGCCCGAACCCGTGCTTCATCGCGAACACCACGAGCGCGGTGAGCAGGATCGCGGCGAGCAGCCCGACCACCGCGCGCCGCACCCGCGCGACGAGCACCCACGGCGCGATCGCGAGCAGCGCGTACCCGCCGCCGACCAACGACCACGCCGCCATGAAGGTGAGCCACGCGGGAGGCGGCGAGGGCCCGTACAGCAGGAAGAAGAGGGCCTTGTCGAGCGCGCGCATGCGGCTCCCAGAGTAGAGCCTGTCCCTGAGTTCTCGCCCGTAAACGTGCCCGTGCCCGTTCCTGGAGCCCTCTTCTCGTCCCGCTCTGCGGCAGGCGTTCCCGCTGTCTTCCCGCTGTCTTCCCGCTGTCTTCTCGCCTGCGTTCGAGTACTCGTACCCCCATGCCGCACCCCCCTGCCTCCGACGAGCTCGCCGCGCTCCGCGAGGAGCTCTCCTCGGTCGACGCCGCGCTCCTCGAGGTCGTGGCTCGGCGGAGCCGCTGCGTCGCGCAGATCGCCGCCTTCAAGGCGCGGGAGGACGTGCCCGCCCTCGATCGCGCGCGCGAGACCGCCCACCTCGAGGCCATGCTCGCGCGCGGCGACGCCCTCGGGCTCGCCGAGGACCTCGTGCGGCCGCTCTTCGCGGCCCTCTTCGCCGCGTCGCGCGCGGCGCAGCGCCGGGTGCGCCTCGACGCCTTGCCGCCGCTGCGCGTGGGGATCGTGGGGGCCACCGCGGGCATCGGCGCGACCCTCGCGCGGGTGCTCGCGCGGGCCGGCGTGGAGGTCGAGGGGACCGGGCTCGACGCGGGGGCGCCCGCCGCGGAGCTCGCGGCGCGGAGCGAGCTGGTCGTGCTCGCGGTGCCCATCCACGTGACGTGCGCGGTGGCGGCGCAGGTGGGCCCGCACGTGCGGCCCGGCGCGTGCCTGATGGACGTCACCTCGGTGAAGCGCGCGCCGCTCGCGGCCATGCTGGCCGCCACCTCGCCCGAGGTCGACGTGGTCGGGGCGCACCCGCTCTTCGGGCCGACCGCGGCCGCCGACCTCGAGGGCCGGCGCGTGGTCCTCTGCCCAGGCCGCGGGGAGGCGTGGCTTCCCCGCGTCGCGAAGCTCTTCGAGCTGCTCGGGGCCGAGGTCGTCGAGGCGACCGCCGAGGAGCACGACCGGCACATGGCCTTCGGCCAGGCGCTCACGCAGGCCAAGGCGATCGCCCTCGGCGCCACGCTCGCCCAGGCCGGCGTGTCGCTCGGGCGTGCCCGCGCGCTCTCCACCGAGACCTCGCGCGCCGAGCTCGACACGCTGGTCAGGCTCGCCGCCCAGCGGCCTGGGCTCTTCGCGGATCTCTTGTGCGAGAACCCCGCGGCGGCGAGCGCGTGCGACGCGCTCGCGCGGGAGCTCGCGGCGCTCGCGCGCGAGGCGGGCGAGGGCGATCGCGACGCCCTCGTGCGCCGCTTCGAGCGCGCGGCGCGGGTCGCCGTCGACGGCGCGTGAGCCGCATGAGCTGTTGCGGCGCCCACCGCGCTCTGGTAGCGCCGCACCACGAGGAGCCGAGGAGGGGATGGGACCGTACGCGTCGTATTTGCTCGAGACGGTGCTCATGCTCGTCGTGGTGTGCGGCCTGGCGCTCGTCGTGATGGTCGCGGCCAAGCGCGTCGGCGTGGGCCGCGCCTCGGGGCCCATCACGCTCGTGGGCCAGCTCCCGCTCGACGCCCGCCGCGGGCTCTACCTCGTGCGGGTGGGCGCGCGCGTGTTCCTGGTGGGGGTAGGTGAAGGTGGGTTCGCGAAGCTCGGCGAGCTGCCCGCGAGCGAGGTGCCGCTCGAGCCGGCGGCCGCGGGGGACACGTTCGCCGAGCTCTTCGCGCGCGCCCTCACGCGCAAGCGCGCGCCCGCGGCGCAGGCCCTCGACGCGGAGCCCGCGGAGGCCGCGTCGGGCAAGGCGGAGGCCGTGGAGGCCACGCAGACCACGGAGGAGCCATGAGCGCGCGCCGACGGGTGGCCGCCGCTGGC
>DAORJJ010000591.1:0-4365 GCA_035439005.1 Polyangiaceae bacterium
ACCTTGTGCGCGGTCGCCTTGTCGAGCCCGCACTTCGTCATCAGCCCTTCGATCGGATCCTGGTCGGTCGGCGCCGAGATCGTGGCGCTCGACCGGGCGCACGTTTGGCACCCCTACACGGCCGCCGACCTGTGGGAGCGCGAGGACCCCATCGTGGTCGCGAGCGCCCGCGGCGCGTGGCTCGTCGACGTCGACGGCAAACGGTACCTCGACGGGAACGCGTCGTGGTGGACCAAGACCCTCGGCCACGGCCACCCGCGCCTTCGCGAGGCCCTCGCGCGGCAGTGCGCCCTCGCCGATCACGTCGCGTTCGCGGGCATCACCCACGAGCCGGCGGCGCGCCTCGCGGAGGAGCTCGTGCGCGTCGCGCCCCCAGGGCTCGAACGTGTATTCTACACGGACAACGGCTCCGGCGCGATCGAGGTGGCCGTCAAGATCGCCGTCCAGTCGTTCCGACAGCGGGGCCTGCCCGAGAAGACCCGGTTCGTCGCCCTCGACGGCGCGTACCACGGGGACACCATCGGCGCGGCGAGCCTCGGCGGCGTCGAGCTCTTTCGCCGCCCGTTCGCGGGCGTGCTCTTCGAATGCTTGCACGCGAAGACGACCGATCCCGGCGGGCTCCCGCGGGTCTTCGAGGCCATGGAGGCGCTGCTGCGCGAGCACGCCGCGACCGTCGCCGCGGTCTTCGTCGAGCCCGTGCTCCAAGGCGCCGAGGGCATGCGCACGTACGCGCCCGAGCTCCTGACCCGGCTGCGGGCCGTGTGCACCGAGCTCGACATTCTGCTCGTGTGCGACGAGGTGTTCACGGGCTACGGGCGCACCGGGCCCATGTGGGCCTCCGACCACGCGGGCGTCTCCCCCGACATGATGTGCCTCGGCAAGGGCTTCTCCCAGCTGCTCCCGATGGGCGCCACGCTCGCGACGCGCGAGCTCTACGACCAGTTCCGCGGCGACAAGGCGCGCGCGCTCCTCTACGGGCACACCTTCGCGGGCAACCCGCTCGGCGCGGCCGTGGCGCGCGAGGTGCTGGCGATCTACCGCGACGAGGACGTGCTCGGTCAGGTCGCCGCGAAGGCCCCGCGGATCCGGGCCCTCGTCGACGAGCTCGCCGCGCTCCCCGGGGTGTCGCGTCCGCGGGCGCTCGGGATGGTGGGCGCGGTCGACCTCGACGGAGAGGCCTCGCCGTTCGAGGGGGAGGCCTCCGACTACCTCGGCGCCGCCGGGTGGCGCGTGTACCGCGAGGCGCGCGCGCGCGGGGCGTACCTTCGACCGCTCGGCAACACCGTGTACGTGTGCCCGCCGCTCACCATCGACGACCGCGAGCTCGACACGCTGCTCTCGATCTTCGCCGAGAGCGTGCGCGCCGCGCTCACCTGAGGTCCGTTACTGGATCACGACCTTGCTCTTGAACATGCCCATCCCGCACTGAAAGGTGAGGGTGCGCGCGTCGCCCGTGGGCACGGTGAGCGCGACGGGCGTGTTGAGCGGCAGCTCTTTCGTGACGCCGAGCTCGGGGAAGACCACCTTGTTGGCGCACGTCTCGTCGGTCGTGCGGGTGAACACCAGCTCGAGCGGCGCCCCCTTCTCCACCTTGACCGAGCTCGGGGAGAACCCGTTCGCGTCGGCGGTGACGTTGACCTTCCCTCCCCCAGGGGTGATGGGCGCGCCCTTGCAGCCGAGCGCGGTGACGGCGACGCCGACGGCGAGCGCGAGCGCGAGGCGCGAGGGGACGAGCAGCGGCGAGTGGCCCGAGCGAGAGGTCTCCATGGGCGAGAACTCTAGGCGAATCGCGGCCGATTGACACGCCGTCAGGCGCCGCGCGCCGCGCGCCGCGGCGCAGACGCGGCCCAAAAAAGCGCAACGGCCCTCGCGATGCTCGCGAAGGCCGTTGCTATCTCCCCCAATGGGGAGCGGGAATTGGTCGGGGCGAGAGGATTTGAACCTCCGACTCCTCGATCCCGAACCGAGTGCGCTACCAGGCTGCGCTACGCCCCGAAACTTGCGGGCAGCTTATTGCTTTTTGCGAGCCCCGCGTCAACGGGTTTCGCGCGCGTCGAAACGATCGGGTGTAGAAAGGTACGCGTCCGCAACGAGGAGACCCCATGCAGCCCGAGACGCCCGCGGTGAAGATCCTGATCGTCGACGATGACCGGGCCATCTGCGAGTACATGCAGACTCTCCTCGAGAAGGACGGCTTCCAGGTCACGACGACCACCGATCCGACCACCGTCGAGGACGAGATCCGCGCGGGCGGCTACCACCTCGCCATCCTCGACCTGATGATGCCCAAGATGGACGGCATCGAGACCTTGAAGCGCGTCCGCAAGATCGACACCGACATCGCGGTCGTGATGTTCACGGGCTACCCCAACCTCGAGACGGCCGTCGCGTCGATGAAGCTCGACGCGGTCGACTACCTGAAGAAGCCCGTCGTCCCCGACGAGCTGCGCGAGGTGATCGGGCGCGTCATGCGCAAGAAGGGGCTCGCGCGCACGCCGGAGGAGCAGCTCCATCGGGTGATCGGCGACACGATCCGCCAGCTCCGCAAGGACAAGGATCTCACGCTCAAGCAGATGGCCCGCCGCACGAACCTGAGCGTGTCGCTCCTGTCGCAGATCGAGCGCGCCGAGTCGTCCGCCTCGATCTCGTCGCTGTACAAGATCGCCCTCGCGCTCGAGTCGCGCATCCAAGACCTCTTCGGCGAATACTAGCGTCCGGTCGACTGCAGCGTGCCCATCGGAGTCCGCGCTCGGCCGCCGAGGGCGTGGCGGACCGACCCCGCGCCCGGGCCGGCCACGGGGGAACGAGTCTCGTGGTCTCGACCCGCTAGGGCAGCCGGGTGCCCGCGACCCCCTCGCGCGGGGCGAGGAACACGAGGGTGAGCGTCCGGGCGACGACGACGCGCGCCCCGACGGGCAGCGGCACCTCGGCGCCCTTCGCCACGGCCACCCCGTTGACCTCGGTCCGAGAGTCGGAGAGCGCCCGCAGCGTGAAGCCGGCGGGGCCGCGGCGAAGCTCGAACTGCCAGCGGCTGATCATCGAGGTCGCCTGCGGGTCGGCCGCCTCGAGCACGATGTCGTTCGCCTTGACCCCTTCGTGCTCGTCGATCCGGCCGAACCCGAGCAGGTCGCGGCGCGGGAGGGTCCACACGCGGCCGGTCTCCTCGCAGCGGACCGTCGTGGGGAAGCTCGCCTCGTCCTCCCACTCGAGGGCGACGAGCGTGACGGGCGGCTCGACGCCCTTCATGTGCGCCGCCGGAAGGGCCCGGCACCGGATTCGAAGCTGCGGTGGCAGCTCGAGGTAGGCGGCCCGCGTGAGCCGCAGCTCCGCCTCGGCCAGCCCCTGCTCCTTGCCGCTCCCGGCGACGCGCGCGCACAGGTTCACCGAGTCGCCCGCGACGCTGACGCCGTCGGTGAGCACGAACCCCCAGTGGAGGCCCCCGCGGAGGGTGAGGTGGTGCTCGCGGGGCCGCGCGAGGTTCTGCGCCGAGGCGCCGCGCTGGATCGCGGAGAGGGCCTCGGCGGCCGACACGGCGTCCCCGAAGACGAAGAACGCGCCGTCGCCCGCGGTGTCGACCAGGCGGCCCCCGTGCGCGCCGATGGCCTCGTGGACCAGATCGAAATGCCGCTGCTGGAGCGCTCGCCCGGCGACGTCCCCGAAGCGTCGGAAGTACTCCACGGAGCCGACGACGTCGGTCACGCAGAGCGCGAGCGTCTGTCCGAAGCGTCTCTGAAGCGCCGCGGAGAGCTCGTCTTGCAGGCGAAGCAGCTCCTGCAGCGTGAGTGACTCGGTGTCGAAGGCCATCGGCGCACCAAAAGTGTATCGAGTGCGGGCGCGCGTGTCCCGAAACAGTGGTGAGCCCGCGCGCGCGAGCCGACCCCGCGACCGCGAAAGGGGTCCCCGCGAGCGATTTTCCCCGCGAGAGCGTGAAGCTTTCGTACGATGGGGGGGCGATGGCCACCGTCACGTCGCTTCGAACTGACTGGGAGAGAGCCGTCGAGAACAATCGACCGGAGGACGCCCTCACGGCCTTGAAGGGCCTCCAGCGCCTCGAGCCCAAGGAGCCACGCTGGCCACATCGCGCGGGGGAGACGCTGCGGCGCCTGGGGAAGCACGCGGAGGCCGCCGACGCGTTCCTTCGCGCGATCGAGCTTTACCACACGCAAGGCTTCGAAGCCCGGGCGGAGGCGCTCGCGAAGTCCGTCCTCCAGCTGAACCCGTCGAAGGCCGACCTCATCGCCGAAATTCGGGCGATGCCGACCCCGTCCGGCCCCGCCAGCCCGTTTCTAGCGGCGTCGGCGAAGATGCGGGCGGCAGCGCCCACGCGCCCGTCGGTCGAGCCGGAGGCAGGCGCGAAGCCGAAGG
>DAORJJ010000592.1:0-4358 GCA_035439005.1 Polyangiaceae bacterium
CGAGCCGGTAGCGCCAGGGCTCGGCCGAGCCGAGCGTCGACGTCTCGACCCGCAGCACGGTGGCCTTCAGCTCCGCGGGCGGCGCGCCCGGCGCGTGCAGCCGCAGCGTGAGCTCCGCGCCCACGTCGAAGTGGCTGGGCGTCGCGATCTTCATGCCGCCGGTGCTCGCGTCTCGCGACACGCCAAAGCGCGCGCGCTTCCCGTCGCCGGTGATCTCGACCGCCACGTAGGTCGCGAAGCGCTCCTCGACCCGGCGATCGGCGGGCTCGGGCGGGGGGCCCGTCACGCGGCCCTCGCGAGCCCGAACGCGCAGAGGCCGCGGGCGCGGAGCGCGGTGCGCAGCGACGGGGCGAGCGCGGGCTGACCCAACAGGGACGCGAGCAGCTCGGCCGCCCAGTCGTCGAGCATCTTGCCGCTCCACGCGCTCGGATCTTGCGCCACCACCGAGAGCTCGCCGCGCACGATCGCGCGCCACGCAGCCAGCTCCTGGGCGAGCCGCGGGCGGAGCGCGCCGTCCTCGCCCACGAGCGCGGCGTCGACGAGCCGCGCGCGCACCCCCTCCCCGGCCACGCCGCCCGCGAGCAACGCGCGGACGTCGCCCTCGTGATCGCCCGCGACCTCGGCCATCGCCTCGACGAGGCCGTGCAGGTACGGGTCGTGCGGCGGGCTCGCCTGGCGGGGCCGCGCGCGTCGCTCCACGCGTGGAGGCGGGCCTCCCTCGGGCGAGGCGCCCTCGACGAGGGGCGCGGGCGGCGCGGGCTCGATCGGCGCGCGCGGGGCCCCGAGGCGGAGCACGGGCTCCGCGTGGGTCGTCGCGGCGACGCGCTCGTTGTCGCAGGGGAACTCTGGGCAGGGGCGCACGCTTCTCTCCTTCTCTCTCTCGGCCTTCTCCGGTCGTCCGCGTCGCGCGCCGATGAGCCGCGACCCGAGCGCCGCCGGAGCGCGCCCCTCGACAGAGCCACAGCCGCGGCCGACTGGGCAAGAAAACGAGCGCCCCGCGCGTACGATCGACGTCCGCGCTTGGGATTTGACTTTCCGTCGCGCGGCCCTCGCGTTAGTCGAAGAGGCCAGAACCACAGGAGCACCCAGGTGAAGAACGCTTACGTCTCCGGCACCGGAATGTACGTACCCCCGCGGGTCGTCACGAACGACGATCTTCGCACCCAGTACGGGATCGACACGACCCACGAGTGGATCCTCCAGCGCACGGGCATCGAGGAGCGCCGCTACGCCGACGAGGGCGTCGGCTCCTCCGACCTCGCGGTGCCGGCCGCCGAGATGGCCATCAAGAACGCGGGGCTCGAGAAGGAGGACATCGACATGATCCTCTTCGCGACGCTCTCGCCGGAGCACCAGTTCCCCGGCTCGGGCGTGTACCTGCAGAAGAAGATGGGCTTCTGCGAGGGGCCCAAGGCGAAGTTCGTCCCGGCGATGGACATCCGCAACCAGTGCTCGGGGTTCCTCTACGGGCTCGCCACCGCGAGCGGCATGGTGCGCTCGGGCGCCGCCAAGCACGTGCTCGTGGTCGGCTCCGAGACCCACTCGGCGGCGCTCGACTTCAGCACGCGCGGGCGCGCGGTGACCTCGCTCTTCGGCGACGCCGCCGGCGCCGCGGTGGTGAGCGCGACCGACGAGGACCGCGGCATCCGCCACTACAAGCTCGGCGCCGACGGCCGCTACGCCGACACGCTCGCGCTCCGCGTCTTCGACATCCGCAAGCGCCCGTTCATCCCCGTCAACGACGAGGGCAACGGCGTCGTCGACCCGTTCATGCTCTGGCCGCAGATGGAGGGGAAGGTCGTCTTCAAGAACGCCGTCGAGCGCATGATCGGGGGCCTCATGGAGGTGTGCTCCGAGTCCGGCATCGTCGGCAGTGACATCGACTTTTTCCTCTTTCATCAAGCCAACTTGCGCATCAACCAGTACGTCCAGCAGACCCTCGGCATCCCCGACGAGAAGGTCATCCACAACATCCAGCGGTTCGGCAACACGACCGCGGCCACGATCCCGCTGCTCATGCACGAGGCGCTCGAGGCCGGCCGCCTCAAGCGTGGCATGAAGGTCGCCGCGGTGGCGTTCGGCTCCGGGTTCACGTGGGGAGCGATGATCATCGACTGGTGAGCGGCGGCCCGGCGCAGGCCGGCTCGGCGAGGACGAGGCGCGCGGCCGCGAGAGCGGGGCGCGCCTCGCGCCTTTGTCCCCGCGGGCTCGCGGTCCACGCTCGCGACCCGTCAGGCCGCCTTCGGCTTCGGCAAGATGAGGTGCAGCAGCGAGGGCAGGAACAACATCGCCATCACGATGCACGCCACCTCGCCCGCCACCGCCAGGTAGCCGAACGACTGGAGCGCCTGGTTGTCCGACACGATGAGCGAGCCGTAGCCCACGATGGTCGTGTAGCTGCAGAGCACGACCGCGCCGCCGGAGCGCTGCACCGCGCGGCGGACATCGCCGCCGAAGAGCCGCGTGCGATCGAAGATGTTGAACGGGTACTCGCAGCCGATGCCGAACGTGATGGGCAGGGCGACGAAGTTCAGAAAATTCAGCTTCACGCCGAGGTGCGCCGCCGCGCCGAGCGTGCACACGACGCCCATGAGCAGCGCGAGCAGCACCGCCAGCCCGCCGCGGAGCTGGTGGGTCGCGAGCAGCACGACCACGATGACCGCGAGGAACGAGGCCAGCGTCGCGAGCGGGCCGTCGTGCTCGAGCGAGCGGATCATCTCCGCGTAGATGGTTGGGCGCGAGGCGGTCTGCACGACCGTGCCGTCGTCGAGGCGAATGTTGTCGGAGGCCTTCGCGATCCGGAGCACCGTGTGGCCGTCGCTCCAGGAGGTGTTCGGCTTGTATTGAACGTAGAAGAGCGTGCCGACGTTGCCGTTCCACTCCTCGAAGCGGCGCCGGATGAGCGGCGGCACGTCCTTCGGGCCCACGAGCGCGAGGTCCTCGGGCGGCATCATGTCCTCGACGCGCTTGCGCTCGTCGGGCGAGAGCCCCTCGAGCACGCGCGGCGTGAGGCGGTCGCGCATCTGCGCGAGGATGTCGAGCTTCTCCTTCTGCTCCGCCGGCGTGCCCGGGAGGAAGTCGTCGAGCGTGACGATCTTGTCGATCAGCGCCCCCTTCGGATCGGCCGCGTCGTTCGCGAGGATCTTCGCCTTCACGAGGGGCACCTGCTCGGGGGTGTCGGCCATGATGCGCGCGCCGGAGATGTCGGTCTTGCCCTGAAAGACGTGGTCCGCCTTCGTGCTCCACTCGCCCGCGCCGCCGCCGCCGGCCGCCTTGGACCCGCGCGAGCCGAGGTTGTGGAAGTTGTACTCCCACGGATCGCGCAGGAACGTGGGGAGGCTCCAGGCCGCCGCGACCGTGACACCAAGGAACAAGAACACCAGTGTTTTCGGCACTTTAGCCGTAATCCACGAGATGCCGCGCACGACCGCGCCCGCGGGCTTCTGCGGCAGCGCCGCGAGCTCCTCGGCCGTGAGCGACTCGGCGAGGGGCGCGGCGAGGAAGCGCGGGTGCACCTTCTCGATGAGGACGATCATGGCCGGCACGAGCGGGATGATCGACGCCCACACGAGGAACATGCCGAGGATGCCGATGGTGCCGAACTGGCTGAACCCGCGGAAGGCCGTGATGGTGAGCGAGCCGTAGGCGATGCCGGCCACGCTCGCGCCCACGAGCTCGGCCCGGAACGCGTTCTTCACGGCCTCGAGGCGCGCGACGCGCGGGGGCATGCGCGACTTGAACTCGCGGTACCGCGCCATCAGCACGATCGGATAGTTGATGCCGTTGCCGATGATGATGGCGCCGAGGAACGCGCCCGCGGTGTTCACGTACCCGAAGTGGAAGGTCGCGAACGCGTACGCCGCGCCGATGCCGACCGCGACCGGCAGGAGCACCACGAGCAGCGAAGCGAGCGAGCGGAAGTACACGACGATGCCGAGCGCGACGCAGATGATCGCGAGGATGGTCGCCCACAGGGCCTCGTCGACGATCGACTCCTTCTCGGCCTTCGCGTTCGGGATGTCGCCCGCGAACCCGACGAGCATGGCCGCGTCGTAGCGGTGCGCGCCTTCGTCGCGCTTGCGGAGCTCCTCGACCAGGTGCTGCATCTGCACCGTGAAGGCGTCCCCGCTGGTCTCGCCCATGCCCTGCGCGCTCGTGATGATGCGGAGCACGAGGGTCTTGCCGTCGGCGCTCGCGAAGTAGCCCGTGGGGAAGTCGTCGTGTTTGTCCGCGGCCTTGTCCCACTTCTCCTTGTACGCGTCGAGCCCGAGCGCCGGCTTCTTCTTCGTGCCTGCCCCCCCGTCCGCCGCGCCACCGTCGACGGGTGCGGGCGCCACCGCGGGGGCCCCGGCGTCGCG
>DAORJJ010000593.1:0-4345 GCA_035439005.1 Polyangiaceae bacterium
CCCCTCCCGCACCCGCACCCGCCCCCACCCACCAAGGGACGCCCAGAGGAGGCCCACAAAACACCTGGGGCCCGCCCCCTCGCGGAGACAGGCCCGAAGCGGTCCGGGTCCCGCATAAGCCGAGTTCTGTGTCGCGTCGGGATCGCCCCCGCCGCGCCGACGATCATTCCTCTAGGCCGGTCGTTACCGAACGGCTCGAGCAGCCAACCCACGGGCTTGGGCGAGTCACCCTTTGGACGGCGCTCTCGCGACGTCCGCGCCCGCCTACGCGGCCTTGCTCCCGATGGGGTCTGCCATGCCGAGGACGTTGCCGCCCTCGCGGTGGGCTCTTACCCCGCCGTTTCACCCTTACCGGCGGCGTGCATGCTCCGAGGAGCGTGCGCGGGCCGGCGGTCTGTTCTCTGTGGCACTCTCCTTGGCGTCACCGCCACCGGGCGTTACCCGGCATCGCACTCTTTGGAGCTCGGACTTTCCTCCCGCCCGCGCCCCCCCGAGAGGGTGCGCGCGCCGGCGATCGTCTGCGAGGCCCGGACGGGGGAACACGTACCCTCGCGCCCACGGGTCGGCAACGCATTTCTCTCCTGCGCGCGCGCTCGCGGCGGGGCGGCGTACCGGCGCGCGGGCCGCCCTGTGCTATGACGGCGCCACACCTGGAGCCCGCCCGTGAAGACCTCTGAGAAAACCATCCGAGACCTGCTCGACCAACGCATTCTTGTCCTCGACGGCGCGATGGGGTCGATGGTGCAGCGGTACGGCCTGGGGGAGGCCGACTTCCGCGGCGCGCGCTTCCGCGACCACGCGCACGACCTGAAGGGGAACAACGATCTCCTCGTGCTGACCCGGCCCGACGTCATCCAGGAGATCCACGAGAGCTACCTGGCCGCCGGCGCGGACATCATCGAGACCAACACGTTCAGCTCCACGTCGATCGCGCAGGCCGACTACGCGCTCGAGCACGCCGTGCTCGACATGAACGTGGCCGCCGCGCAGCTCGCGCGGGCCGCGGCCGACAAGTACACGAAGCAAGACCCCTCGAAGCCGCGCTTCGTGGCGGGCGCGATAGGTCCGCTGAACCGCCTGCTCTCCATGTCGCCGAGCGTGAACGATCCGGCGATGCGCACCGTCACCTTCGAACAGGTGCGGCGCGCGTATGCCGAGCAAATCCGAGGGCTCATCGACGGCGGGGTGGATCTGCTGCTCGCCGAGACGGTGACCGACACGCTCAACGTGAAGGCCTGCGTGGTCGCCCTCGAGGAGGTGTTCGCCGAGCGGGGCGTGCGGCTCCCGGTGATGATCTCGCTCACCATCGTCGACCAGTCGGGGCGCACGCTCTCGGGCCAGACGGTCGACGCGTTCTGGGCGTCGATCGCGCACGCCAAGCCGCTCAGCGTGGGCATCAACTGCTCGCTGGGCGCCCAAGAGATGCGCCCGTACCTCGTCGAGCTCGCGAAGATCGCGGAGTGCCGCATCTCCTGTTACCCGAACGCGGGCCTCCCCAACGCGTTCGGCGAGTACGACCAGGATCCCGCCACCATGAGCTCGCTCGTCGGCGAGTTCGCCGCCGCGGGGCTCGTGAACGTGCTCGGCGGCTGCTGCGGCACGACGCCCGATCACATCGCCGCCGTGGCCAAGGCGGTCGGCGGGCTCGCGCCGCGCCCCGAGCCGAAGGAGTCGCGCCCGTACACCGTGTACACCGGCCTCGAGCGCCTCGAGGTGCTGCCCGACACGAACTTCCTCATGATCGGCGAGCGCACGAACGTCACCGGCAGCGCGAAGTTCGCCGAGCTCGTGAAGGCGGGCGACTTCACCTCCGCCACCGCGGTGGCGCTCGAGCAGGTGCGCAACGGCGCCAACATCCTCGACGTGAACATGGACGAGGGCATGCTCGACGGCGTGGCCGCGATGACCACGTTCCTGAACATCCTCGCGACCGAGCCCGAGGTCGCGCGCGTGCCGTTCATGATCGACAGCTCCAAGTGGGAGGTGATCGAGGCCGGCCTCCGCTGCGTGCAGGGCAAGGCGATCGTCAACAGCATCAGCCTGAAGGAGGGCGAGGCCGACTTCCTCGCCAAGGCCGCGCGCGTGCGAAAGTACGGCGCCGCCGCCGTGGTGATGGCGTTCGACGAGGTCGGCCAGGCCGACAACACGCCGCGCCGCCTGGAGATCTGCGAGCGCGCCTACAAGCTGCTCACCGAGAAGGCGGGCTTCGACCCGAAGGACATCATCTTCGACCCGAACGTGCTCGCGATCGCGACGGGGCTCGAGGAGCACGCCGAATACGCGAAGAGCTTCATCGAGGCCACGTCGCTCATCAAGGAGCGCTGCCCCGGCGTGAAGATCTCCGGCGGCATCTCGAACCTCTCGTTCTCGTTCCGCGGCAACAACGTGGTGCGCGAGGCGATGAACTCGGCGTTCCTCTACCACGCCATCCGCGCCGGCCTCGACATGGGCATCGTGAACGCCGGGCAGATCGTGGTCTACGAGGAGATCGAGCCGACCCTCCGCGAGCGGGTGGAGGACGTGCTGTGGAACCGCCGGCCCGACGCGACCGAGCGCCTCGTCGACTTCGCCGGCACGGTGAAGGGCGGCGGCAAGAAGCGCGAGGTGAACCTCGAGTGGCGCGAGCGCCCGGTCGGGGAGCGCATCGCGCACGCGCTCGTGAACGGCATCGTCGACTTCGTCGAGGCCGACGTGGAGGAGGCGCGGCACGCGTACGCCCGCACCCTCGAGGTCATCGAGGGGCCGATGATGGACGGCATGAAGACCGTCGGCGATCTCTTCGGCGCCGGGAAGATGTTCCTGCCGCAGGTCGTGAAGAGCGCCCGGGTCATGAAGCGCGGCGTCGCTTACCTCCTGCCGTTCATGGAGGCCGAGAAGGCCGCGAACTCCGACACGAGCGGCCAGGGCACGGTGCTCCTCGCCACGGTGAAGGGCGACGTGCATGACATCGGCAAGAACATCGTGGGCGTGGTGCTCGGCTGCAACAACTACCGGGTCGTCGATCTTGGCGTCATGGTGCCGCTCGACAAAATCCTGGCCGCGGCGGTCGCGGAGAAGGCCGACATCATCGGCCTCTCGGGCCTCATCACGCCCTCGCTCGACGAGATGGTGAGCGTGGCCGAGGAGATGCAGCGCCGCGGCATGACCACGCCGCTGCTCATCGGCGGCGCGACCACGAGCCGGCAGCACACCGCGGTGAAGATCGCCCCGAAGTACGCGCACACGACGGTGCACGTGCTCGACGCGTCGCGCGCGGTGGGCGTCGTCGCGGCGCTCCTCGACCCGAAACAGGCCGAGGCGCACGACGCGCAGAACCGCGAGGACCAGCAGCGCCTGCGCGAGCTCCACTCGCAGAAGCGCGTGCGCCCGATCGTCCCGTACGCCGCCGCGCGCGAGAGGGCGGCGGTGTGCACGTTCGACGCGACCACGGTCGCGCCGGCCCCTCAGCTCGGCCGCCAGCTCTTCTCCGCGCCCGTGGCCGAGGTCGCCAAATACATCGACTGGACGTTCTTCTTCACCGCGTGGGAGCTCGTCGGTAAGTTTCCGAAAATACTCACGGATCCGGCCGTGGGCGCGACCGCGACCGAGCTCTACGAGGCCGCCCAGCACTGGCTCGGCGTCATGGCGGCGGATCCGCGGATCGAGGTCAAGGGGGTCTACGGGATCTACCCGGCCGCCTCGCGCGGCGACGACCTCGTGCTCTACCCCGCGGGGCCGCCGGGCGCGCGCGCGGCGGAGTCGAACGTGGTCCTCTTCCCGATGCTGCGGCAGCAGCAGGCGAAGGAGGGCGAGGCGACCAAGGTGCACGCGTGCCTCGCCGACTTCGTGGCGCCCGAGACCACGCCGCTGCAAGACCACATCGGCGCCTTCGCCGTGACCTGCACCGGGAGCGACGCGCTCGTGCGCGAGCTCGAGGCGAAGCTCGACGACTACGCGGCCATCATCGTGAAGGCGCTCGCCGACCGGCTGGCCGAGGCGGCCGCGGAGATGCTCCACGAGAGGGTCCGGCGCGCCTGGTACGCGCCCACCGAGGACCTCGGCAACGACGACCTGGTCTCCGAGCGTTACCGGGGGATCCGCCCGGCCTTCGGCTACCCGGCGTGCCCCGACCACACCCTGAAGGGGCCGCTCTTCGAGCTGCTCGGGTGCGGGGAGGTCGGCATCACGCTCACCGAGTCGTTCGCCATGTGGCCCGCCTCGAGCGTGTCGGGGATCTACCTGGCGCACCCCGAGGCGCGGTATTTCAACCTCGGGAAAATCGGCCGCGATCAGGTCGAGAGCTACGCCGCCCGCAAGGGCGTGCCGGTGGTGGAGGCGGAGAAGTGGCTCGGGCCGAGCCTCGGCT
>DAORJJ010000594.1:0-4345 GCA_035439005.1 Polyangiaceae bacterium
CGCCGAGGGCGGCGCGGGCGCGATGAGCAGCACGGTGGTGGTCTGGTCGAGCGCGGCGACGACGCCCACCTCGCCCGTCTTCCATGGGATGGGCGCGGGGTGGCCGCTCGCGAGGTCGTCGGCGGCGGTGGCCTCGAGCGCGGCGACGTCGAGCACGACGGCCGCGTGCGGCGCGCCGGCCTGCTGCGCCGCGCGCTCGCTCTGGCGACCGCGCGCCTGTGAGCGTGTAGAGTGCAAGGATTCGCGGCCCACGCTAGACCTCCTTCACTCGGAGGCTCTCCCAGTTCATGGTGCCGATGCCGCGATCGTGGGCCATCTTCAGGTAGGGCAGGTTCTCGCGCGACTGGCCGATGAGGGTGCAGCCGAGGGCGTCGGCGGCGACCTGGTCGATCGAGGCGATGACGGTGTTCATGACCTTCGTGTCATCGATGTTGCCGCCCTGCGGGCCGTTGCGCATGAGCACGCGCATCGCGTCGACCACGGTGAGCGTGGGGCGCATGAAGGTCGCCAGATCGGCGATGGACACGTCGATGTTCTGGTGGAGGCGGTTCCGGCGCCCGCCGAGCACGCCGTACCAGTTCTTCATGGCGGCGGTGTACTTCGCGAGGTTGTGGTGCTTCGCGACGGGCACGTTGATGACCTTGTCGGCCTCCACGAGGGTGGTGAAGATGGGCCACTCGTCGAGCACCTCGCCGCGGATGCGCGTGGTGCGGAAGCGGTGCTGGAGCGGCAGCACGACCTCGGCGCCGAGCTCGTGGGCCTTGCGCCAGATGCCCGAGCGCTGGAAGCAGCGATCGGGATCGTTGCAGCTCCCGTCGGCCACGACGACCCGCTTCGCCCCCGCCTCGAAGGCGAGCTGCACGACCGCGCCCACCACGTCGGGGTTCGTGTTCGCCGCGTGGATGGGCATGCGATCCCAGCCGATGTTGGGCTTCACCACGACCACGTCGCCGCGCGACACGAAGCGCTTCATGCCGCCGAGGGCGGCGATCGCCTTGCGCACCACGTCGGCGGCGCTGGCGTTCTCGTCGCCCTTGGGGCCGCGCGCGATCGAGAGATCGGCGTCGTCGTTCGGCTTCAGCCGGAAGTCGCGCACCTGGCGATCGCCCTGGCCCTCGCGGGCGCCGAAGCCGCCCCTGTCCCAGACGGCGCGCCCGAGGAGGGCGGCGCCCCCGAGCACGCCGGCGGCCGCGCCCACGCGCGTGAGCGCCTCGCGACGCGACGGGCGAGCGGCCTGCGCGGCCTCGGCCGCTGGGGGCGTGGGCTTGATTGCCATGCCCTTCTCTTAGCGCTGAATGGAACGGAGAGGCAACTCGTGGGAGCGCATTTTCCAGGGGAATTCGCCCTCGATCGCGGGTTCGCGCCGGCGCGGCGTGATCTTCGGGGCTGCCATGGATGAGCTACTCGGGAGCGGCGTCGGCGCTCGCGTCGAGAGCGCCGGCGTCGGGGCTCGCGTTCGCGTCGTTCGCGTCGGTGGTCGCGTCGGCGTCGGTGGTCGCGTCGGCGTCGGTGGTCGCGTCGAGCGCGGGCGCGGGGCGCGTCGGCTCCTCGTAGGTCAGCGGGTCGAGCCCGAACACGGCGTTGCAGCCGGCGCACGCGAGCAGCGCCGCCGCCCAGCGCGCCCCGGGCCTCACTGGAACGAGCCCCGCGCGACGAGGCCGAGCCCCCGCGGCGCCACGGAGAGGGTCGCCCCCGACTCGGGCGTTCGCGCGGGAGTGAGCCAGAAGAGCGCCGCGCCGCCCGCCATCAGGCCGAGGCCCGCGAGGCCGACCGCCGTGCCCACGTCGCCCTTCGTGCGCGCGTCGTCGGCCGCGTCGACGAGCGCGCGATCGGCGCAGCGGTTGGCGTCGCAGAGCGTCGCGGCGCGGTTGTGGTCGGCCTTCGCGAGCACGCCGAGCACGACGCCCGTGATCGCGGCGAGCCCGCCGCCCGCGACGAGCGCGGCGCCCGTGAGCTTCGCGGGGCCGAGATCGCCCTCGTCGAGCAGGTACCCCGCGGTGGGCGCGCGCGCGCCGCCACGCGGAGAGAGCTCCACCCGCGCTACGCGGCCGCTCGTCAGGCCCGCGGGGCCCGGCACGTCCACCACGCGGTCGTCCCCCTCGGCGGCGAGCGCGACGGTGGTCGTAAAGGCGAGATCGCCCGCCGCGACGCGCACGGTGACCGGGCCGCCGTCGCGCGGGTGCGGCGCGTCCCACGCGTCGCGCGGTACGGGCGCCCCGTCGAGCCACACGACGAGGCCTGCGCGTGCGCGGAGGTCGGGCGGGAGGCGCACGGTGAGGCGCGAGCGGCGGGGGCCGAGCTCCGCCACCCGGGCGAGGGCGCGGGCGCGCGCGGCCTCGGGGAGCGCGGCGCCCTCCAGCGCGAGCAGACGCGTGTAGGTTGCATGGGCCGAGGCCAGCCGGCCGCCGCGGTCGAGGCAGTCGGCCGCGAGCGCGAGCGTGGTCGGCGCGGGCGACTCCTCGTAGGCGC
Source organism: Polyangiaceae bacterium (assembly GCA_035439005.1). Lineage (GTDB taxonomy): Bacteria > Myxococcota_A > Polyangia > Polyangiales > Polyangiaceae > JAAFHV01. Next base: position 2,470 of record DAORJJ010000594.1, read on the forward strand.
GCAAGAAGAGCGGGCACGCCTCCGCGAAGCTCTCGGTCTCGAGCTCGGCGAGGGCGCGTCGAAGGCCGCGCCCCGGCCCGGCCACGAGCGCCGCGGCGCGAAGCCGGAGGACAAGGCGCCCAAGGCCGCGCCGAAGCTCGGCGCGCCCGCCAAGGAGGGGGGCTGCCCCAAGACGGCGTCCGACCGGCAGCCGAAGGCCGCCGCCCGCGAGTGCCTGCACGACCCCGTGGAGCTCGTGCGCGGCGCCGAGCTCGATCGCTTCGCCCTCCAGCGCTGTGAAGGAGGCCTCGCCCCTTTAGCGCTTGAGCGCCTCAGCGTCGCGCTGCGCCCAAGTCAGGTGGCGCGGCCGGTGCTCGACCTCCGGTCGACGCCGAGACCTGGGTCGCTCTCCAAAAAGGCGAAGTCTGCTCACGAGGTCGCGAAGGCCGGCAAGGCCGAGGCCGAGAAGGACGTGCTCCCGCCGCAGATCAAGCGGGTCGATCCCGGCCTCGCGGAGCGCCTCGACCTCATCGCGACCCACTTCCAGAAGCCCGGTCGCCCGGTGCGCGTGTCGGTGGTCTCCGGCTACCGCCCCGCGTCGGCCGGCAGCCAGCACGCGCACGGCCGCGCGATGGACATCCGCGTCGAGGGTGTCGAGAACGAGGAGCTCGTCGCCTTCTGCAAGTCGATCCCCGACACGGGCTGCGGCTACTACCCGAACTCGTCCTTCGTGCACGTCGACGTGCGCGACCCCGGCGCCGGGCACGTCTCGTGGATCGACGCGAGCGGCCCGGGCGAGACGCCGCGCTACGTCACCGAGTGGCCGCTGAAGACCGCGAAGCCCGCGGCCTCCGAGCCCGCCGCGGGCACGGGGGGCGACGAGCACCCCGCGTCCACGCCGCCCGACGAGGTCGCCAAGGAGCCCTCGGCCGCCGACAAGCCGGAGGCCCCGAAGGGCGCCAAGCCCCAGGAGCTCCTCGACGGCGTGCGCGACTGATCACCCGCGCCAGACGCGCCTGACGCTGGGCGAAGCCCGCCTCGGTCCTCCCGAGCGGCGCTTCGCCTCGCGGCATTTCTGGCGTCGGCGTTCAGGTGGCGCCGCAGGCGGCGCAGCCGGGCGCGCGGTCGAAGCCGAGCGCGCGGAAGCGGCTGGTCCGCGCGTCGAAGTAGAGCAGCGTGCCGACGAGCGGCTCGCCGTACCCCAGCAGCACCTTCAGCGCCTCGTGGGCCTGGAGGAGCCCGATGACGCCCGGCACCACGCCGAGCACGCCCTCCTCGGCGCAGGTCGGGGCCATGCCGGCGCCCGGGGCGCTCGGGTGGAGGCACACGTAGCAGGGGCCGCGCCCGGGCAGGCGCGTGGTGACCTGCCCTTCGAAGCGCGCGACGGCCCCGAACACGGCGGGCACGGCGAGGTCGCACGAGGCGCGGTTCACCTCGGCGCGCGCGGCGTAGTTGTCGGTCGCGTCGACGAGCAGATCGTGCCCGGCGAGCAGCGCGCGGGCGTTGTCGGGGGCGAGGCGCTCGGCGCGCGCGTCGACCGCGAGGCGCGGAGATCGGGCGAGGAGGGCCGCGCGCGCGGCGCTCACCTTGGTGGCGCCCACGTCCTCCGTGCGGAAGAGCACCTGCCTGTGCAGGTTGTCGAGGGCCACGACGTCCGGGTCGATCAGCGTGAGGTGCCCGACTCCCGCCGCGGCGAGGTAGAGGGCCGCGGGGCAGCCGAGCCCGCCCACGCCGACGATGGCGAGCCGGGCGCGCGCGAGCCGCGCTTGCCCTCGCGGGCCGACCTCGGGAAGGCGCAGCTGCCGCGCGTACCTTCGGGCGTCGTCGGGGTGGGGGACGGCCGCGCCGACGGCCGGGAGCCCGCGCGCGAGCCACTCGAGCATGCCGCCCGCGGCCG
>DAORJJ010000595.1:0-4328 GCA_035439005.1 Polyangiaceae bacterium
CGCCCGCCCTGCGTGGGCCTCGCGAGCGCCGGGGCCGCGCCGGCCGGGGCCTCGGGGCGCGGGGGCAGGTCGGTCGGCGCCTGCGTGATCCGGGCGCGGATGAAGCGCTCGATGTCGGCGAGGAGCGGGCGCTCTTCGCCGTCGCAGAACGAGATGGCGCGCCCCTTGGCGCCCGCGCGGCCGGTGCGACCGATGCGGTGCACGTAGCTCTCGGGCACGTTGGGCAGCTCGAAGTTGATGACGTGCGAGATGCCGTCGACGTCGATGCCTCGCGCCGCCAGATCGGTCGCCACGAGGACGCGCGTGGTGCCCGCGCGGAAGCTCTCGAGCGCACGCTCGCGCGCGCCTTGCGACTTGTTGCCGTGGATGGCGGCCGAGCCGATGCCCGCGCGGTCGAGCTGCTCGGAGAGGCGGTTGGCGCCGTGCTTCGTGCGGGTGAACACGATGGCGCGCTCGACCTCGGGGCCCGAGAGCACCTTCTCGAGGAGGGCGCGCTTGTCCTCGCGGTGCACGAACATCACGGTCTGGTGGACGCCCTCGGCGGTGGTCACGGCCGGCGTGATCGACGCGCGAACGGGGTCGCGGAGCATGCTGCTCGCGAGGCCCTCGATCGCGGGCGGGAACGTCGCCGAGAAGAACAGCGTGCGGCGCTCGCGGGGGAGCTGCGCGGTGACCCGGCGCACGTCGTGGACGAAGCCCATGTCGAGCATGCGGTCGGCCTCGTCGAGCACGTAGTCGGTCACGCCGTCGAGGCGGAGCTTGCCCTGGCCGGTGAGGTCGAGGAGCCGGCCCGGGGTGGCGACGACGATGTCGGGGCGCTGCTCGAGGGCGATCTCCTGGCGGAGCTGGCTCACGCCGCCGTAGACGACCACGTGGCGGATGTTGAGCTGCCGGCCGTAGGCGCCGATGCGCTCGCCGATCTGCGCGGCGAGCTCGCGCGTGGGCGTGAGGATGAGCACGCGCACCTTGCCGGTGTTCGCGGGCTCCTTCGCGAGACGCTGGAGCAGCGGGAGCACGAACGCGGCGGTCTTGCCGGTGCCGGTCTGCGCGCACGCGATGACGTCACGCCCCGCGAGGGACGAGGGGATGATCGCGGTCTGGATGGGCGTGGGCGTGTCGTAGCCCTCGGCGAGCACCGCCCGCACGAGCTCCGGCGCGAGGCCGAGCGCGGTGAAGGGCGACGCCGCGATCGCGGCGAGCTCCTCCGCGGTCGCCGCGGCGAGGCGAGGAGGCGCGGCGGCCGGCGCGAACGCCGCGAGCTGCGACGGCGGGAGGCGGCGCTCTCCGGGGCGACCAGGGCTGCGCGGCGCGGACGAAGCGGACGAGGTGGACGAGGCAGACGACGAGGAAGAAGCCGACGCGGAGCGGCGGCGACGAGGACGGAAATTCATGAGTGGAAGCGGGTCTCTCTCGCGGCGACGCGCGCGGAGCGTGCGTCATGAGGGGCCGTCGTGCTGCCGCGTGGGCGCGGACGGATTGCCCCGGCGCGTGGTGCAGTGGTGCGTGCGCCGGGGTTCAGCTCCACGAGGCGCAGGGGTCGCTCGCGCCGTAGTCGGCGGAGGGTCGCGCAGCAAGAGGTGAACGCCGCAGAGGTAGCGCGCCTCCCCTTGTGACGCAAGCTCGGCGAGCGAAATCGGGCCTGCTGAAGGCCGCTACAGCTCGAGCACGGTGATGGAGTACGGCGGGAGCTTGAGGGCCTCGGCGCTCGCGCCCTTCGCGTCGGCGGCCTCCGTGAAGGTGGCGCCCTGGCCGCCGGTGTAGACGAACTTGCGCTTCACGGCGGTGGTGCCGCAGCCCGACCAGTCGACGCTGGCGTCGAACTCTTTGTCGGCCTCGAAGTTCAGCAAGATGGCCACGAGCGCGCGGGTCTTCGGGTCGCGCGAGACGAAGATCGACACGCCGAGCGGGGCCTCGGTCTTCACGAGCTCGTCGTGGAAGTGGGCGCCCTGGCCGTCGTAGTTGCGGTACGCGAGGAAGCCCTGGTACGCGGGCAGCTCCTTCTTGGGGGCCTGCCAGTAGAACGCGGAGTCCACGCCGAACTCGGCGAAGCGCCCGAAGGCCTCGGCGATCGCGAGCGCGCCGGAGACGTGCTGCTCGGCGCCGAAATTCCACTCGCCGATCTGCAGCTTGGTGCCGGGGTAGTTCTGCTCGATCAGCTCCTTCATGCGCGGGATGAGAAAGATCCGATCTTTGATGTAGCTCTCGTCGACGTAGCTCTTGTCCCAGAGAGAGCGCGTCGCGCGGAAGCGGCGCTGCGACGTGTACACGTCGTCGGCGCCGGTCATGTCGCGGTTCTGGATGTTCTCCCCCTGCGGGTAGAAGTGCACGTCGAGGACGTCGAGGTAGCGCTTCTTGTCCTTCTCGCCCTCGACGCGGAGCTTGCGCAGGTACCACGCGAGGAGGGGCTCGCCGCCGTGGGCCTTCCGGTCGGGCGACCAGAAGAAGCCCTCTTTGGCGTCTTTGGCCGAGTAGAAATACGCCGGCCACCCCCACGCCGCGGGCCCCGCGATCTCGCCCTCGGGGTCGGCCTCGCGGATGGCCTTCGCGTACTGGAGGGTCTTCTCGAGCAGCTCGTCGTAGGTGGTGGGCCACGGGTGCACGTCGCGGTGGGTCGAGTTCCAGAGGGCCGGCTCGTTGTCCAGGATCCACTGCACGACGCGGCGCTTGCCCGCCTTCTTGTCGGCCTCGCGGAGCCGCGCGATCCACGCCTTCATCATCTCCGGCGTGCTCTTCACGTTCGCGCGCTCGGGGTTCGCGGTGAGCTCCACGCCGCCGGAGGTCTGCCCGTTGCCGCGGTCCTTGTTCGGGTCCTCGGGGTCGACCTTCGACTGGGGCCCGTACTCGCCCACGGGGAACGAGTACGACTTCGTGTCCTTCGCGACCCACCCGAGCATGGGCACCGTCACGGCCGCGGTGCCGCCGGCCTGCTCGGCCTTGCCGAGGAAGGTCTCGGTGGAGTCGATCTTCACGTTCTGGAAGAACCAGTCGGTCGCCGTGTTCCAGGCCTCGACGTCGGGGTTGTAGCGGCTCGTCGTGTTGCCGCCCCACCTGTGCTGCGTGGCCCCGAGCTCCTTCGGCGCGTCGGCGAAGGCGATGCCGTAGATCCGAGGGCTGATGGCCTTGCCCGGTTCGCTGCAGAGTACACGCAGTTTTCCAGAGCCCTGCGCGGCGACGCCCGGGGGCCGAGGCCCCCCCTCCGTGGCGGACACGGGCGGCGCCTTGGGGCGGGAGAGGCCGTAGGCGCCGAGGCCCCCGAGGACGAGCACCGCGAGGGAAATCCCTATGATCTTGGCCTTCTTCATGCGTCGATTCACCGGAGGGTACCAGCACCGGGCCCCCCGCCGCGACTTCCATGCGCCGACGGCGCGCGCCATGACCACCCCGGCGGCCCTCGGCGGCGCCGCGCGGCGAGCGCGCCACGCGTGCGCGGAGCCCTCAGCGGGGGGCGGCCGCGTCCTGGCAGCAGCGGAAGCCCGTCTCCACGTTGACGTAGAGCGGACCGTGTCCGCGCGTCTGCGGGCGGCAGCGCCCGCGCACGTAGCTCCAGTGTCCTCCCTTCAGGATCATCCGGTATCCCCACCTTCGATCCGAGCGGGTCCACTCGTCTACGTTCCCGGTCATGTCGGAGACCCCGTACGGGCTCACGCAGCGCGCGAACGCGCCCGAGCGCTCCCCGTTCCACATCGCGTCGATACCCCGCGCCGTGTGGGCGTTGGCTCGAGGAATGAAGGTGTCCTCCGGCGGCTCCACGCGAGGCCGATCCAGCGGGCACGCGGTCGCGTCGCGCGCGTAGCCGTAGGGGTAGGGTCTCCCCTCTTCGCCCTCGCACGCGAGCGTCCACTCGCTCTCGGTGCAGAGCCGCTTTCCCTCACGCGCGCAGTACTTCGCGGACTCGGAGAAGGTCGTCACGACGAGCGGAAACTCCCCTCGCCGGTTCGGGTATTCGTACCGGTCGACGCAGAAGCGCAGCGGCCTCCGCGGGAGGGTCGCGGCCACCGCGCTCCAGCGCTCCTTCGAGAAGCGCTCGCAGATGCGCTTCGGGACGCGCCACGCCTCGCAGACCGAGTCCTGGAGGTCGAGCACGCCGTCGGTGTCGGCGCGCCCGCGCGGGTCGAGCAAGAGCCCACCCTCGATCGCGAGCATGTCGCGCGGGCAGTCGCCGGGCGACCCCGCGCCCGCGAGGCCCTCGCCGAGCGGCGGCAGCGCGGGCAGCCCCTCCGCGACCGCTTGCCAGTTGACGGTCTGGACCTGCCGCCACGCCAGACGCGGCGCTTTGTGGACCTGGGTGACGCGAACGCCGAGCTCCACGAGCCTGGGGATCGCCGGCG
>DAORJJ010000596.1:0-4323 GCA_035439005.1 Polyangiaceae bacterium
CCGCGCGCGAGCGCCGCGGGCCCGGCGCCCGGCCGCGTCACCCGCCTCGTCGTGCGAAAGGGCGCCCACACCCTGACGCTCTACGACGGCCCGCGGGCGCTCGGCGTGTACCGCGTGGCGATCGGCCCCGGCGGCGCCGGGCCGAAGCTCCGCGAGGGCGACAAAGTCACGCCTACCGGGCGCTACCACGTCATCAGCCGGAACCCGTCGCGCTACCGGGTCTTTCTACGCCTCGACTACCCGAACGTGGCCGACCGAGCGCGCTTCGCCGAGCGGAAGCGCACGGGCGCGCTCGGCTCCTCGGCGACGATCGGCGGCAGCATCGGCATCCACGGCGCGCCGCCGGAGCGCCTCGCGAAGCCGCTCCACAAGACGGTCGACTGGACCGCCGGCTGCGTGGCGCTCGACGACGACGAGATCGTCGCGCTCTCGGCGCGAGTACCCGACGGGACGCCGGTCGACATCGAGGACTGAGCGGGGCCGTCCTCGCGCGAGGGCGGCCAGGTCCGTCAGCGGACGCGGGCCTCGGGGACCGGCACGATGAACTTGCCGCCGGCCTTTCGGTAGGCGGACTGCTGCGCCAGGATCTCGTCGGCGAAGTTCCAGGTCAGCAGGAGGCAGTAGTCGGGCTGGCGCTTGGCGAGCTCTTCGGCCGCGACGATCGGCACGTGCACCCCCGGCATCACGCGGCCCTGCTTGTAGGTGCTGCGGTCGGCGACGAAGTCGAGCGTCTCTTTGCCGATGCCAAAGAAGTTGATGAGCGTCGAGCCCTTCGCGGCGGCGCCGTAGGCGGCGATCGATCGACCGGCCGCCTTCAGGTCGCGGAGCAGCGTGGTGAGGTTGCCGCGCAGCTCGTTCACGCGGTCGGCGAACGACAGGTACGCGGCGTGGTCGAGGACGCCCCACGCCTTCTCCTCGGCGAGCATCGCCACGACGGCCGGTCCGCGCTCGGCGTGGCTCGCCTTCGCCAAGAAGTAGCGCAGCGAGCCGCCGTGGATCGGGAGCCGCTCCACGTCGCGCACGACGAGGCCGTGCCGGGCGGCGAGGCGATCGATCGCCGTCAGCGAGAAGTAGCAGAGGTGCTCGTGGTAAATGGTGTCGAACTCGACGTGGTCGATGAAGGGCTTCGCGTACGGCGCCTCCACCACGGCGACCCCGGTGTCCTTCAGCCAGGCGGCGAAGCCGGCGATGACGCCGTTGAGGTCGGCGACGTGCGCGAGCACGTTGTTCGCGTGGATGACGTCGGCCTTGCGGCCCTCGCGGGCGAGGCGCTCGCCCACCTCCCGCCCGAAGAACTCGGCGAGGGTGTCCACGCCGCGCTCCTCGCGCGCGACCTTCGCCACGTTGACCGCCGGCTCGACGCCGAGCACCGGCACGCCGCGCTTCTTGTAGTGCTGGAGCAGGTAGCCGTCGTTCGACGCGATCTCGCAGGCCAGGCTGTTCGGGCCGAGCTTCTCCGAGGTGACGAGGCGGTCGGCGATGGCCTCCGCGTGGCGCACCATCTGGTCGGAGAAAGATGAGAAGTACAGGTAATTTCGGAAGAGGATCTCCGGCGCGACGGTCTCGTTGATCTGCAGGAGCGAGCAGCTCGGGCAGAACACGAGCTCGAGCGGGAAGGTCTCCTCCGGGGCGCCGGACGCGACCTCTTCGGGGGTCGGCAGGGCGTTCGCGAGCGGGGTCCGTCCGAGGTCGAGGACGGGGAGGAGCCCAGGCTCCTCGCACGAACGGCAGGCGGTGATGGTGCTCATTGTTTCTCCGCGAGGTAGCGCGTGTACCACTCGATCGTGCGTCGCAAGGCGTCATCGGTGGAGAACAGCGGCTTCCAGTCGAACATGCGGCGGGCCTTCTCGGCCGAGAGGTACTGGAGCTTGATCTCGTTCGACACTTCGTTGCGCACGTCGGGCTCGAGGTTCGAGCCCATGAGGCCGAGGATGCGGCCCACGATGTCCTTCACCGTGAGCTGGATCTCGTTCGAGAAATTGAAGGCCTCGCCCGCGAGCTTCGGGTTCTCGGCGAGCTTCTCGGCGAGCAGCATGTAGGCGGCCGCGCCGTCCTCGACGTAGAAGTAGTCGCGGACGTAGAGGCCGTCGGAGCGAATGATGGGCCGCTCGCCCCGCTGCACCGAGCGGATGGTCCCCGGGATGATGCGGTTCCAGTTGAGGTCGCCGCCGCCGAAGAAGTTGCCGCACCGGGTGATGACCACCGGGAGCCCGTAGCTGTGCGCGTACGCGTGCGAGATGAGGTCGGAGCACGACTTCGACACGTCGTAGGGGTGCGTGCCCTTCAGCGGGGTGCTCTCGTCGTACGGCAGCACGTCGCAGTCGCCGTACGCCTTGTCGCTCGACGCGGCGATGATCTGTTTGACCTTCGGGCTGCGGCGGCAGGCCTCGAGGAGCGACCAGGTGCCCTGGATGTTCGACTCGAAGGTGCCCACCGGGTTTCGGTTCGCGATGGTGACGATGGTCTGCGCGGCGAGGTGGATGACCGTGTCAATCTCGTACTCGCCGAGCACCCGCTCGAGCAGCGCCTGGTCGCACACGTCCCCGCGCACGACGCGCACGCGCTCGAGCAGGTGGCGCTCGCCGTCGTCGGTCTTGCCGGTGATGAGCTCGCTGCGCGGCACCCAGTCACGAACGAGGCACACCACGTCGGCGCCCGCCGCGACGAGGCGCCGCACGAGCCAGCTCCCGACGAGCCCCGTGCCGCCCGTGACCAGCGTGGGTCGGTCCATCCAAAACAAGCTCACGATCGCGCTCCAGCCTTCCCGTGCCCTCACGCACGAGCGCGGCACCGTAGCTCGAAGGCCACCAAGTTTCGAGCGAAAATCCGCGCCGGGCGCCGCGCGCGAAGTCGCGATTCCTTCCGCGGGGTCGGCGGACTAGCCTTTGAGCCGTGCTCCCGCGTCAGGTTGAGGACAAGCTCTCGGCCCTGCCGACGACGCCCGGGGTGTACCTCTTCAAGGACGCGGGCGGCGCGGTCGTCTACGTGGGCAAGGCGAAGAGCCTCCGCGCGCGCGTCCGCTCGTACTTCCAGGAGAGCACCTCGGACACGCGCTACTTCGTGCCCCTGCTCCACGGAGTGGTCGCCGATCTCGAGACCCTGGTCACGCAGTCCGAGAAGGAGGCGGCGATCCTCGAGAACCTGCTCATCAAGCAGCACCGGCCACGCTTCAACATCAAGCTGCGCGACGACAAGGAGTACCCCTCGCTCCGCCTCGACCCGCGCGCGGAGTGGCCCCGCCTCACCGTGGTGCGCACCCCCGCGGGCGACGGCGCGCGCTACTTCGGGCCGTACCACTCGGCCACGGCCGCCCGGCGCACGCTCCACCTCGTCAACAAGCACTTCCAGCTCCGCACCTGCACCGACGCGGACCTCGCCTCGCGTCGGCGGCCGTGCCTCCAACACCAGATCAAGCGCTGCCCGGCGCCGTGCGTGTTCGAGGTCGACCGCGCGTTCTACGCCGAGCAGGTGCGCGCCGTCGCGCTCTTCCTCGAGGGGCGCCACGACGAGCTCTCGAGCGAACTCGAGCAGCGCATGCGCGAGGCGGCGGCGGCCATGAGCTTCGAGCTCGCGGCCGTGTACCGGGACCAGCTCCACGCCATCTCCAAGGTGCGCGAAGAGCAGCGCGTGGTCACGGTCGAGCGCGGCTCGCGCGACGTGCTGGGCCTCTACCGCGAGGGCGACCTGGCCGAGCTCGCGCTGCTCCACGTGCGCGACGGGAAGCTCGCCGGCGTCGCGACGTTCAGCGTGCGCGGCGCGGAGGTGCCCGACGAGGAGGTCGTCGCGGCGTTCCTCGCGCAGCACTACGGCCGCGACGACGTGGCGCCCCGCGTCCGAGGGCGCGAGGGCGCGCGCGCCGCCGACGTCGCTCCGACCAGCGCCGTGCCGGAGGAGGTCCTGGTCGGCTGCCTGCCGGACGCCGCCGAGGGCATCGCCGAGTGGCTCGGGGAGCGCGCCGGCAAGGCCGTGCGGCTCCACCACCCGCAGCGCGGGCCCAAGGCGGCGTTGCTCGCGCTCGCCGACGAGAACGCCCGCCACGCCTTCGCCGAGAAGCGCCGCGCCTCCGACGACGTGATGGAGCGCCTCGCGCAGCTCCAGAAGCGCCTGCGCTTGCCGCAGCTCCCGCGGCGCATCGAGTGCTGCGACATCTCGCACCTCGGGGGCGGCGACACGGTCGGCGCCGTCGTCGCGATGGCCGACGGAGCGCCCGACAAGGCCCGCTACCGCACGTACCATGTGCGCACGGTGGGCGAGGCGTCGGGCGGGGCGGGCGCGCTGGGTGACGACTATGGCGCGATGTACGAGGTGCTGGCGCGTCGGTTC
>DAORJJ010000597.1:0-4320 GCA_035439005.1 Polyangiaceae bacterium
CCGCGACGGTGCGCCAGGGGACGGGCTTCGTGGGGTCGGGCGCGGCGGAGCAGCCCGTCGTGGTCGTGGTGGTCGTGATCGGGCCCGCGGCAGCGCCCGGGTCGCCGGGCGCAGGCGCCGGCGGGGTGGAGGGCGCGGGCGCCGGCGGCTCGGGCGCGGAGGGGGTGAAGCAGAACTTGTCGACGCACTCGTAGCCCGACGGGCAGGCCTTCGAGGCGCTGCACGCCTGCGAGCAGACGAGCGAGCCGTCGTCCGGGCGGTTCTTGCAGAGGCGCGACTCGCAGTCGACGATGAGCTTGCAGGCCTCGCCGAGCTGCTTGGCGCCCACGGTGCCGCTCGGCGGCGAGGGGACGGGCGGCGGGGCCACGAGGGCGGTCCAGCTCGGCTCGGGGTAGAGCGTCCAGTTGGCCGACGCGGTGCGCGCGCCCGCGACGATGAAGTCGCGCCACTTGTCGATGCGCGTGATCGCGCTGCCCTTGCAGTTGGCGCCGTCTTGGCTCGTGCGCACGACGACGCCGAGGGCGATGGGCGTCGCCGTGGCGAGCGAGGCCTGGTCCATCGCGCCCGAGCCCGAGTCGCCGGGGCACACGCCGTCGCCGCCGATGAACTCGTTCTCCGGGAACGAGGTGGGGCACGACTCCCGGTAGTTGTTGTTGGGCGAGCCCGGGATGCACAAAATGGGCACGTCCGTCCGGTAGCGGCGGGAGCCCGAGTCGTTGCCGCCGAACGAGGTCACGCCGTAGCCGATGGCCTGGATGACCGCGCCGTAGCGTGAGCGGTCCCACATGGCGGACTGCACGGCGGGGACGGCGACGTCGGCCTCGGTGGCCCGGTCGTTGAGCACGAGGAGCGCGATGTCGGCGCCGCACGGGGCGTTCACCGAGGGGCGGAGGATCTGCTTGACCGAGTGCCAACCCTGCGTGCTCTGCCCCACCATCTGGTTGTAGGTGGTGACGAACATCTGGCTCGTCGCCGTGGTCTGGCCGCCGAAGCCCTCGCCGCTGGTGCAATCGATTTGATCGGGGGCGTTGTCGACGCAGTGGCGCGCCGTGAGGACGAGGTTCGGCGTGATGAGCGTGCCGGAGCACACGCCCCGGCAGTTGCCGCGGCCGCCGGCGCAGACGCCGACGTTGAACGTGTACTGGTTGCTGGAGTCGGGGGTGCCGCCCTGGATGGCGTGCGTGGTCGTGCCGACGCGCGGCGCCTCGGGGCCAGGGTCGGAGGCGCACGCAGGCAGCGCCGCCAGGGTACCCACGACGAGGGACGTGGACAGCGCGGAGGCGAAGCGAAGGCGACGGATCATGGAACTCCTGCGGTGCGAGCCACACACACGGCCAGCCCCCGGAGGCAGTGTACGGTGCACCGGCAACGGCGCAAGATCTCGCTGTAAATCGGCGCCGACAGGGCACGCACGTTCAGTGCACCGTGCGCCGCGTCGACTCACTTGCAGTCGAACGCCGCGATCGTCTGGTAGCCGGGCACGTTTCGGATCCTCAAGGTGTTGGGCTTGGGGGAAGCCCAGGACCGCTGCGAGCGAGCGGCGCACACCCTCCCCGCGTCCGACGTCTTGACGACCACCTCGCCCTCGCCCGGGTCGAGGTTGACGAACCAGGCTCCCGCCTGCGAGGTGAGGCCCTTCGTGTCCGGATTCAGGTGGTTGCCCTCGTCGAGATAAAAGGGCCCCGAGCCGCTCGCGGGAGCGAGGGTGAACGTCGCGCCGAGCGCCGGGGTCACGCCCGCGTCGGTCGCCTCGTAGGCGGCGACGACCAGCGTCGTCTTGGCGGCGTCGAACGTGACGCCCACGCGCGCGGTCTCGCTCGCCATCGACTCCGGGGTGAAGGGCCCGCGCGGTGTGCCCATGACGAGGTCGGCCGTCTCGGTGACGACGAACCGGAGCTGCGGCACGTAGCCGGCCTTGGTCACCGACACGAGCAGCTCGGACGACGCGGGCACGCCGGTGAGCTCGACCATGCCCCCGTTCTTCGAGAGCGCGCAGGCCACCTCCGGGTGCTCGTAGACGCACACCTCGAAGCCGTCCCCCTCGGCGATCGTGCCGGTTAGGCGAACGGTCGGGCGGATCGACGCGTCGACGTTGGAGGAAGCGTCCGACGAGGCGTCGAGGGGAGCGTCGGGGCTCGCATCGGACACGATCCCGGCGTCCGCCGGAGGGGTGGTGGAGCTGCATGCACTCGCGAGCGTGAGCGCGGCGGAGAGCGCGATGATCGACCTCATGCGCGGGGTCAGGCAAGGCCCATACCGGCGACACCGCCCGTCTTGACCGCGAGAGGACCCGCCCTGCCCCGCATCCGATGCGGCGACGCGCAGCGACTGCGCCGATCGGCGCGCGCCTCAGTCGTCGGCGAAGGTGACGTCGGGCACCGCGTCGAGCAGGCCCGCCGCGTGCGCCCGCGTGAACAGCTCGACGATCCCTCGCCGCACGTCGTCCGGCGCCTCGAGGGTGTCGGCGTTGGCGTACATGGCCAGGTAGCGGTCGAGCAGGCCCCGGTCGAGCGCGAGGTCGCCGCGGGACTCGTCCGCGAGGAGGGCGTCCATCATGGCCTCCCGGTTCCCGAGCGCCCACGCGATCGACCGCTTGCAGAGCCGCGCGACGCGCCTCATCGTCTCGGCGCCGAGGCCGCGGCGGACCGCGTTCCCGCCGAGGGCGAGCGGCAGGCCGGTGAGCGCCGCGAACCCCTCGCCGAGATCGCGCACGAGCGCGAAGCCCTCCCGCTCGTAGAGCAGCCGGCCCTCGTGGATGAGCACCGCGGCGTCGACCTCGCCGGCGCGGAGGGCCTCGAACGACCGGGCGTACGGCGCGATGGGGACCACGACCGGCGTGAAGTCGGGCAGCAGCAAGCGCAGCACCATGGCGGCGGTCGTGCCGTGCCCGGGGATGCCGATGCGCTTGCCTCGGTACGCCTCGAGCGGGCCGCCCTCGCGCGACACCAGCACCGGGCCGTAGCCCCGGCCGACGGACGCGCCGCTTCGCATGAGGGCGTAGGTGTCGGCGAGCCGCGCGTACGTGGCGACGCTGAGGGCGAGCACGTCCACCTCGCCCTTCGCCGCGAGATCGTTGAGAGTTTCGGTGTCGGCGCGGGTGTGCCGGAAGGTCAGCCCCTCGGTGTCGATGTGGCCGCGGAGCAGCGGCAGGAACATGAAGATGTCGTCGCTGTCGGGCGAGAACGCGAGGCTCAGGGTGCGCGAGGTGGGCAAAGCGGGGCTCCTGGAGGCGGTCGACCCGGGCGACGGCCCTGCCGAACGCGCGCCACTTGCGCACGGACGGCGCCGCGAAAGCAACCCTCTCGGGCCACGGCAGGCCCCGACATAGGGCGCGCCGCGCTCGGCGGCCAGCGGCGCGTGTCCTCGGGCGCGCGTTTTTGGTACACCGAGGCGATGCGCGTCGCGGTGCTCGACCAAGGAAGTGGCCCCTCGTTCTATCGCCTCGACGACGACGCGTGGGCGACGGCCTTCGAGGGCTCGCCCTTCGAGGGGGGCGTGCTCGGCGAGCGCCGCGTGCGCTGGGTCCCGGCCGAGCTGCGCGCGCCCGTCCGGCCCACCAAGGTGGTGTGCGTAGGCCGGAACTACGCCGCGCACGCGAAGGAGCTGGGCAACGAGGTGCCGAAGGAGCCGCTGCTGTTCCTGAAGCCCCCGACCGCGCTCATCGGCCCGGGCGAGCAGGTCGTGCTCCCGCGGGCCAGCGAGCGCGTGGAGCACGAGGCCGAGCTCGGCGTGGTGATCGGGCGGCGCGCGCGGCGCGTGTCGCCGGAGGACGCGCTCGGGTACGTGTTCGGGTACACGTGCGTCTGCGACGTGACCGCCCGCGACCTGCAGCGGAGAGACGTGCAGTTCACGCGGGCGAAGGGCTTCGACACGTTCTGTCCCACCGGGCCCTGGCTCGAGACCGAGCTCGACCCGAGCGATCTGGGCGTGCGTTGCGTCGTCTCGGGCGCGCTCCGGCAGTCGGGGCGCACCTCGCAGATGGTGTTCTCGGTGGCCGCGCTGCTCAGCGCGATGAGCCACGTGATGACCCTCGAGCCGGGCGATCTCCTCGTCACGGGCACGCCCGAGGGCGTGGGGCCCCTGGTCGCGGGCGACGAGCTCGTGGTGGCCATCGACGGCATCGGGGAGCTGCGCGTCGGCGTGCGCGACGAGGCGTGACCGCGCCCACGCCGCCCACGCCACCCTCGGTCCCCGCGGCGCGAGCGCCGCGCGCGCGCCTCGTGGGCGTGGGCGTCGCGTCGCTCGCGGCGCTCGGGGTCGCGGTGGTGGTCGCGGTCGGGCACTCCCCTGCCCCGGGCGCCACGTGCGGGCGCGGCTTCT
>DAORJJ010000598.1:0-4318 GCA_035439005.1 Polyangiaceae bacterium
CGCTCGAGCGCCTCGTCGCCGCGGGGGCGCGCGCGGCGGGGGAGGTGCGGGAGCGCGCCTGGGCCGAGTCGCGCCGCGCGCTCGACGAGCTCACCGCGGTGGCCGACTCGCCGGCCCGGGCGCTGCTCGGCGCCGTGGCGAGCGAGCTCGTCGGCAGGCTGTCGTAGCGGCGGCCCGAGCCGTCGTCGCGCGGGCGTTGGCCTCGCGGCGCGCGTCGAGTAAGGCTGAGAGCGTGACCCGAAAGGCGAAAGAGCTCTGGCCGAGCGAGGCCGCGGTGAGCGACCAGGTCGGTCGCCTCATCGAGTTCTGGGGGTTCAAGCGCAACATGGGCCGCATCTGGGCCGTGCTGTACCTCTCCCCGGAGCCGCTCAGCGCGGAGGACCTGCGCGAGGCGCTCCAGCTCTCGAGCGGCGCCGTGAGCATGACGCTGAGCGAGCTCGGGCGGTGGGGCGTCGTGCGCAAGGTGTGGGTGCAGGGCGATCGTCGCGACTATTTCAACGCGGAGATCCAGCTCTGGAAGATGATCTCGCGCGTGTTCAACGAGCGCGAGAAGGCCGAGGTGTCGAACGCCATCGAGTCGTTCGAGGAGGCCCTCGCGTCGCTCGCGCCCCTCCGCACGTCGGCCGATCCGAAGGTGCGCGCGCGCGCCGAGCTGCAGTTCGAGCGCATCGGTCAGCTGCTCGAGCTCGCTCGGCTCGGCAAGCGCTTGCTCGACGCCCTCGTCACGACCGCGAAGATCGACGCCGAGCCGCTCGTCACGTTCTTGCTCCAGCGCCCGCGCTGAGCGCCGGGATCGCGCGCTAGTTCAGGCCGTGTTTGTCGGCGGCGGCGGGCGGGGCCTGGTCGAGGAAGACGCTCGTGACCTCGCGCTCGAGCGCCGCGGCGAGCTCCTCCTCGATGGCCGCCAGCGACCCCGCGGCGCGCTCGACGTTCCGCTGGTAGACGAAGAGCCGCACGGTGCGGCGCTCGCCGTCTTCGGTGGGCGGCGTGTCGAGGATGACGAGCGCGCGCGGATCGACGCCGTCGACCACGAGCTCGGCGCCGGGCAGATCGACGACGAACACCTCGGCCTCGCGTACGTAGCGCGCGAGGATGGCGTCGAGGCCCGCGAGGGCCGCGCGCACGACGAGCGAGAACGCCTCCGCAGAGGGCGCCCAGGGCGGGGGAGCGTTGGCGTTGTCGATGGCGCGCGAGCGCAGGAACGACTCGATCGAGCCGCGGAGATCGCCGGCCTCGTCGCGGATGAGGCCAAGGTAGTAGTGCGCGTCGACGTGGTCGGGCTCGGCCTTGGCCGCCTCCTCGACGAGCGGGCGCGCCTTGTCGACCTCGCCCACCTCGTAGAGCGCGCGGCCCACGAGGAACGTGTAGCTCGGGTTCTCCCAGGGGCCGTCGGGGAGGCGGGCCATGGCGCGCTTCGCCTCGGCGACGTCGCCCTTGGCGAGGAGCGCGTCCACCTTCAGCAGCAGGCAGTCGGCGAGCTCCTCGTTGGTCTCCGCGAAGTCGAGCGCCTCGTCGCAGAGGGCGATGGACTCGTCGAAATCGCCCACCGGGTGCATGAGCAGCTCGGCGCAGTTGAGCATCGCCTCGAAGTAGGTCTCGTCGAGGGTGATCGCCTGCCGGTAGTGCTCGAGCGCCTCGTCGGCGTCGCCCGCGAGCGCGGCCGAATAGCCAAGGAGATTATGCACTTCCGGTGACTGGGGGTCGAGCTCGAGCGCGCGGCGGGCGCACACGATCGCGCCCTTCGCGTCGCCGCGTTGCGCGAGATCCCAGCCGCGGTCGAGCGTGGCGGAGAACTGGTCCATGGCACTGTCGGAGCTCACGGGGGAGGCTTTAGCGGAAGTTCGCGCGCATGAGTAGCGCCGTCTGTCGCGCCGCCCGCGCGACTCAGTCGTGGGTGACGACCCGCGTGCCCGGCTTCTCGGCGGTGGCGTTCGCCCCATGCCAGCCCTCGGGGACGTGCGGCTCGGTCCAGTTGAACATGGTGCGCGCGTCGGCGGGCGCGAGGTTCACGCAGCCGTGGCTGCGCACCGACCCGAACGAGGCGTGCCAGAAGGCCCCGTGGAGCGCGTAGCTGCCGTTGAAGTACATGATCCACGGCACGTCCTCGATGGAGTAGGGGCCGTCGGTGGCGACGTCGCCGTCCATGGTCGCCGCCACGTGCTTCTCGCGGATGCGGTACGAGCCCTGGGGCGTCGCGTGGTCTTTTTCCTTGTTCTGGTGGTCGCGCTTGCCGGTGGACACCAGCGTCGCGAAGGCCGGCTTGTCGCCCTCGTAGGCGATGAGCGTCTGGGTGGTGAGGTTCACGTCGACCCACTTCTCGCCGGGCGCGAGGTCGCGCGGGAGCGGGCCGGGGCGCGTGCGCGCGCCCTCGGTGACGCGCATCCACCAGCCGTCTTCGGTCTCGTCGTAGCGCACGCCGCCCACGACCTCGTTCTTGCCCGTGAGCTTCACCATCGTGAAGCGCGGCACCGAGTCGCCGGCGACCGCCTTCTTGCCGCTCAGCGTGTACTTCTTCGTGCGGTGGAGGGCCCACCCGACGAGCGGGTTCGGCGCCATCCCGGCCTCGGCGGGGGCGGGCGCTGCGCGATCGGAGAGCCACGCGCCCTTGAAGTCGGTGAGGGGCTTCTGCACGTAGAGGCGGTCGGCCGGCGCGATGAGCCCGCCGGTGGTCTTCCACCAGCTCGAGCCGCCCGACACGAACTGCCGATCGAGGGCGAGGTAGAAGCCCTTCACCATGCGGCGCGCGATGGGGCCGTCGCCGCGCAGGTCGTCGAGCGTGACGTTGGGCTTGCCCGCGCCCGCGTCGCGCAGATACCACGGCACCTCGGGCTCCTCCTGCGCCTTGGCGGCGGCGAGGGCGAGGCCGAACATGCCGCCGCCGGCGTCGGTCTCGACCTGCACCTGCACCTCCGGCGGGCTGCTGCCTCCCGCGTCGCGCTCGGCGCGCTCGCGGTCGCGGTCGCGCCTGCGCTTCCTCGGCGAAGGCGAGGCCGAGGCCGTCGTGCCCCCGGTGAGCCAGGGCTCGAGCTTGAGGCGCTCCTCCCGGGAAGGCACCTGCCGGTAGAGCGGCACGCCGTTGGTGGTGTTGTACGCGTACTGGTAGGGGAGCGGCGCCTCGAGGTCGGGGTCGTGCGGCGCGAGGCGCACCCGCGGGTGGTTCAGGTCGAGGGTCGCGTAGCGGCCGCACACGAACCCGCCGGCGACGAGCTCGTACCACCCCTCGGTGCAGTTCGGCTTGACGTGCTTCTCGGGGATGACCGGCGCGCGCGCGCCGTGACGGAGGTAGCCGAGCCGGACGCTGCCCTTGGACTTGTCGCTGCGGCGCGCGTCGTCGTGCGGCCACTCCATGTCGCTCATCACGAGGGTGACCATCGCCATCGCGCCGATGCGCGGCCCCTGGTACCCGGCGTCCGCGACCTCGGCGGCCGCGGCGTCGCGGGCCTCCGCGTGGGCCTCGGCGCTCGGGGCGGGGAGGGGCGCGGGGGTCGGCGCGGGCGCGGCCTTGGGCGGCGGCGGCTTCACGGCCTCGGCCTTGTCGTCATGCGAGCACGCGGCGACCGCCCCGGCGGCGACGAGGGCGACCGCGAGGGCGCGGTGGTTCGAGGGGAGGCGAGGGCCTCGCGCGCGACGTAGGATGGGAAATAGCGTCATTTCTGCCCTTGGCGCGTCATTAGTACGCCTCTGCGCGGCACCGATCCAGTTTGTGACCCCGCGCGATCGACCACGAACCGGCGCGGCCCGCGCCTTGCTCCGCAGCCTTCGCAAGCTCGATGCCACCGCTCGATCCTTCGCCAATGCCTTCGCCAATGCCTTCGCCAATGCGCTGTTTCTGCCGTAAAGGTGTGGCAGCGATGGGAACGAAGCGTGGCTCCTGAGACACGCCCTCGAGGGGGCAGCGCGAGCGCCCGGGCCGCCCGCGAAGGGGCCGCTCCCTCCGCTCCCACCGCGCCGCACGCCGGCGACGCGACGGAGAGCCAGGCGCCCACCGGCCCGTCGCGCTTCTGGGCGTCGCGTCGCGCGCGGCTCGCCTTCGCCGCCGCGCTGGTCGCGTCGCTGGTGATTCACTATGTGTTCTCGCCGTTTGCGCTGCTGCCGGACTCGGGCGGCATCACGTTCAAAGACGTGGACGACGAGCTCACGATCCCCGTCGAGCTCATGGCCGTCGAGGCGCCCGCCGAGCCGCCGCCGACCCCCGCGCCCGAGCCGCCGCCGCCCACCTCGACCCCCGCGGCGGAGCCGACCGCGGGCAAGAGCTTCCGCGACGCGGCCCCGCCGGAGCGTCCCGACGCGTCGCGCCTCGCGGCGCTTGACGCGGGCG
>DAORJJ010000599.1:0-4301 GCA_035439005.1 Polyangiaceae bacterium
GTCGTCGACCGTGAGCGCCAGGGTGCTCGCCACCGTGACCGCCACGGCGCCCGGCGCGAGGGCCGCGGTGAGCGGGGCGTCCGCCACGACCTCGCGCGTCATCGGCTCGGGGAGGGCCGCGAGCCCCTCCGCGGCGCCCGCGCTCGCGAGGCGCGTCCGCGCGAGGGTCACGACGTCGAGGACCGCGAGGCCCGCGCCCTCAAACGCGCCGCAAGTGCCTAGAAACACAACGTTCTTCGCGCCGGTCGCGCGGAGCTCGCGCGCGGCACCGAGGGCCGCCTCGACGAGCCCCACGCCGCACGTGGCCGCGACCACCCCCGCGGGCAAGCGTCCCGCGAGCGTCGCGATCTCGGGCGGGAAGGCCCCGAGCACGAGCAGATCGGGCGCGCTCACCGCGACCGCGCAAGCCTCACTTCACGCAGAAGAACTCCACCGGGTAGCAGCACCCGCGGCACGTGGTGTCACACGGGGGCTTGTCGTTGATGGCGCTCTGGAACAGCGCTTTCGCCGTCACGGCCGGGTCCGAGATGTCACAAAGAGGTGGCAAGGTGGGGCTCGCGTCCGGAGGAGGAGGAGGCGGCGGGGTGGCGTCGACGCCGACCGTGCTGTCTCTCCCGGCGTCGACCGGAGGAGGCGGCGGGGACGAGTCGGTGGGCGGGGGCGGCGGGGACGAGTCGCGCGGGCTCGACGACGAGGCGGCAGGGGCGCCGTCTTTCGTGGTCGCGCTCGCGTCCGAGCCGGTCCCGGAGGGGGTCTCGTCGTCTTCGACCACGGGAGAACCCGCGCAGGCCACCGCCGCGGACGCGAAGAGGCCTGCCAGGAGGCCTCCAAAAAGGAACGTCTTCAGCGAGCGCATGGGGATCCACACCCTATTGCACGCCAGCGCCTTGCGGCAACGAAGGCTTGGCGTTTTTGTCCTACGCGCGCCCACCTCCACGCACGCGCGCGCGTGGCGCCGCGCTCGCCTCGCGGGCGTCCGGGCGTCCCCGCGCGATTCCCGGTAGCATCGGCCCGTGCCTCCACGACGCCACGCCCGCGCGGCCCCGCCTCGTCGCGCTCGCCCTGGGCGCGTGCGCCTCGTCGCATGGGCCGCGCTGGCGGCCTTGGCGGCGCTGGTCGCGCCCGCGGGCGAGGCGCGCGCGGCCGAGCCGCCCTCGTCCACGCGCACGGGCTACTCGCCCTACGAGCAGGCGACGATCGCGGACACGCTCAAGCGCACGGGCTTCGTCGCCGAGCCCCGCCCCGACGGCAAGGTGATCGAGTCGGTCGAGATCGTGCGCCTCGAGGTGATCGAGCCGCGCGATCCGGCGCCCGCGCTCCTGAACTCGCTCCACACCACGTCGAAGGACTACGTCATCCGGCGCGAGCTGCTCCAGCGGCCCGGCGATCCGTACGCGACGGTCATCGCCGACGAGACCGAGCGCAACATGCGCCGGCTCTTCCAAATCTCGCTCGTCGTCGTGCTCGCGGTGAAGGGGAGCGACGACGGGCACGTGCGCGTGCTCGTGATCACGAAGGACGTGTGGAGCCTCCGCCTCAGCTACGATCTCGCGCTCACGTCGGGCGGCCTCGAGACGCTCACGATCGTGCCGCAAGAGACGAACCTCTTCGGCCTGCACCACACGGCGCGCACGCAGTTCACGTACAAGCCGGAGAGCCTCACGTTCGGCCTCGGCTACAAGGTGCCGCGCGTGCGGACCACGTGGATCGGGGCGTCGGCCGACCTCGGCGTCACCGTCAACCGGCGCTCCGGCGACCCCGAGGGCTACGTGGCGAAGGCCTCGGTCGCGCAGCCGCTCTACTCCACGCGCGCGCCGTGGGCGTGGGGCGCGGGCGTCGACGCGAGCCAGGGCGTCGTGCGGCGCTACTCGCAGGCCAAGCTCTTCGTCGACCCCAAGACCGGCGTGCCCTTCGAGTACAACGCGCGCAGCGCCGGCGGCACCGCGAGCGCGACGCGGAGCTTCGGCTGGCGCCAGAAGCTCGACGTGTCCTTCGGCTACGGGCTCACCGTCGCGAAGAACGAGGTCGATCCGCAGCGACTCGCCGCGTACGGCCGCCCCATCGACCCCGCCAAGCTCGCCGCCTTCGAGCGGGCGAACCTGCCCATCGCCGAGACCCGCTCCGGCCCGTTCGTGCAGGGGCACGCGTACACGACGAACTTCCTCACCGTGACCGACTTCCGGACGCTCGGCCTCCAGGAGGACTACCGCCTCGGCCACGACGTGTACGTGCACCTCTACCCGGTGGTGCAGGGCCTCGGCTCCACGCGCGATCTGCTCGGCGCCTATTTGGGTGCACAGTACACGTGGGCGCTCGGCGACGGCCTCGTGCGCACCTCGGTGGAGTCGACGACGGAGCTGCAGCTGAGCGGCGACACGCGCCTCTCCGACGCGTCGATCGAGGGCGGCCTCCACGTGGTGACCCCGCGGCTCGGGTTCGGGCGCCTCGTCTTCAGCGCGGCCGCCGCGAACCGCTACGAGAACTACCTGAACCGCCAGTCGTTCCTGGGCGGCGACGGGCGCCTCCGCGGGTACCCGAGCAGCTTCTTCAACGGGAAGGACTTCGTCGTGGGCAACCTCGAGTACCGCTCGCGGGCGCTCGAGATCCTCTCGGTGCTCGTGGGCGGGGTGCTCTTCTACGACGTGGGCGACACCATGACCGGCTTCGACCGCCTGCGGCCGAAGCAGTCGCTCGGCGGCGGCCTGCGGTTCTTGTTCCCGCAGCTGAACCGCGCCGTCTTCCGCACCGATCTGGGCTTCCCGATGGACCGGGGCCCCTTCACCCCAGGCGGAAAGCCGGTGGATCCCGTGAACTTCTACTTCGCGTTCGAGCAGGCCTTCGGGTTCGGGGGCATCGGCCCCTGACCTGACGGACCAGACCTGACGCGGACCAGACCACGGCGCGCCCGCGCGGAGGGGTCGCGGCGGGCCCGAGGAGTGCTAGCCTCTTCACGCCGTGCCCCTCTCCTTCGACGAAGCCCAGCGCTCCCCGGTGAGCTCCGGCGACATCATCGCCGGCAAGTACCGGGTCGATCGTGTCCTCGGGGCCGGCGGCATGGGCGTGGTCGTCGCGGCGACGCACACCGAGCTCGGCCAGCGGGTGGCGCTCAAGTTCGTGCTCCCGCACATGCTCGGCGGGCAGTCGGTCGAGCGCTTCTTCCGTGAGGCGCGCTCCACCGCGCGGCTCACGAGCGAGCACATCACCCGCGTGCACGACGTGGGGCGGCTCGACAGCGGCGCGCCCTACATCGTCATGGAGCTGCTCGAGGGCACCGATCTCTCGGTGCTGCGCAAGCGCTCCACCACGCCGCTGGCCATCCCCGACGCCGTCGAGTTCGTGCTCCAGGCCTGCGAGGGGCTCGTAGAGGCGCACGCGGCCGGCATCGTGCACCGCGACCTCAAGCCGCAGAACCTGTTCGTCGCCCGCAAGATGAACGGGGCGCCGCTGGTCAAGATCCTTGACTTTGGCATCTCCAAGGCCACCGGCGCCGCCGCGGTGGGGCAGATGAACCTCACGGACTCGGCCACGGTGCTGGGCTCGCCGCTCTACATGTCGCCCGAGCAGATGCGCTCGGCGCGCAGCGTGGACGCCCGCAGCGACATCTGGGCGCTCGGGGTCATCCTCTACGAGCTGCTCGCGGGCAAGGTGCCGTTCGACGGCGAGACGGTCACCGAGCTGTGCCTCAAGGTCGTGATCGAGAAGGAGAGCCCGCTCGCCGAGCACAGGCCCGAGCTGCCGCCCGCCCTGACCGACATCGTCCACCGCTGCCTCGCCAAGGACCCGAACGACCGCTACCCAAGCGTCGCCGCCCTGGCCGACGCCCTCGATCCGTTCTCCCGCAGCGCCGAGAAGGGCGCGCCGCACAGGTCGTGGCGCTCGTTCTCCGACACCGCCGACGCCTCGGGCCCCTCCGAGCTCAGCACGGCGCGCGACGCGGTGGTCGCCCTCGCCGACTCCGGCGGGAGCGCGAGCCCCGCGTCGCTGCGCGCGGACGACAAGAGCAGCACGCAGAGCACGTGGGGCCACACGCAGGGCGGCAGCCGGCGGCGCACACGCACGTTCCTGGGCGCGTTCGGGGGCGTGGTCGCGGCTGGGCTCCTGGTCCTCGCGGGTGTGCGCCTCGGCGGGCGCGCGGCGCCGGCGATCGCGCCTTCGCCCGCGGCGTCCAGCGCCCGATGCAGCTCTACTGGGGCGTCAGCCACCCGCAGGACCTGTACCTGGCCGACACCGTCGAACGCTGGCAGAGCGCCCATGCCAACTTCCGCTTCATCCCGGTGCTCTCGGAACCGGCCAACGCCCCG
>DAORJJ010000600.1:0-4291 GCA_035439005.1 Polyangiaceae bacterium
GGCCCTGCGGGTGGCCCGCGTCGCGGCCCCGGTGCTCCTCGCGTTCGCCGCGGGAATGGCGGTCGAGGGCCGGCGCGCCGAGGCCACGCCCACCGAGGCCAGCCCCTACGCCGTGACGGGCGAGCTCGCCCGGGTCCTCGTGGTGATGGAGCGGAGCTACGTCGACCCCGTCGATCGCGACAAAGCGCTGCGCGGCGCCATCACGGGCATGGTGGCGTCGCTCGACCCCCACTCGCACTACCTGTCGGCGCCCGAGTACAAGGACTTCCAACGCGACACCGAGGGAAACTTCGGCGGCATCGGCGTGGAGGTCGACGCCCGCGGCGACGAGATCAAGGTGCTCGCGCCCATCGAGGGCGCGCCCGCCTTTCGCGCGGGCATCCGCGCGGGGGACGTGATCGTGGCGGTGGACGGGGCCGGCGTGCGCGAGGCCGGGCTCGAGAAGGTCATCAAGAAGCTCCGTGGCGCGGCCGGTACGAAGGTGCGGCTCAGCGTGCGGCGCGAGGGGACGCGCGGGTTCCTCACGTTCGAGCTCGTGCGCGAGGACATCCACGTCCCCGCGGTCACCCACAAGCGCCTCGACGGCAACGTGGGCTACCTGCGGCTCAAGCAGTTCCAGGACCACGCCCACGACGAGCTGCTCCGCGCGGCGGGCGAGCTGCGCAAGGGCGGTCCGGTGGCCGGCGTGCTCCTCGACCTGCGCAACAACCCCGGCGGGCTCGTCGACGAGGCCGCGGAGATCGCCGACGAGTTCCTCGAGAGCGGGCTCATCTACTCGATGCGCCGGCGCGGCGAGACGCTGGAGGAGGCCCGCGCCAAATCAGGGGGTGCGTTCGTGTCGGTCCCTGTGGTCATCCTGGTCAACGAGTGGAGCGCGAGCGCTTCGGAGCTGCTCACCGGCGCGCTCCAAGACCACAAGCGCGCGATGGTGGTGGGCGCGAGCACGTTCGGGAAGGGGAGCGTGCAGACCATCCTGTCGCTCCCGGGCGGGGCGGGCCTGAAGCTGACCACCGCGCGCTACTTCACGCCGGGCGGGCACGCGATCCAGGCCGACGGCATCCACCCGGACGTGCTGCTCGAGTCGACGACCCGCATCGCGGGCGACGCGGGGGCGCCGGCCCTCCGCGAGCGTGACCTCGACAACCACCTGCCGCCCGAGGGCCCGCTCGGCGGCGCCCCGCCCTCCGCGCGGGACGCGGGGACGCTGGTCGACGGCGGCCCGGGCGCCGAGGCGCTGCTCGTCTCGGAGGTGCCGACCGACCCGACCACCTCGAAGGACCTCGCGCTCCGGACGGGCTACCAGCTCCTGCGCTCGAAGATCGAGGGCCGCTGACTTCTGGCGGGGGCCCCGCTCACCCGCGCAGCGTCATGGCGGCGTGCACGAGCGGCATCAGCAGGACGAAGGTGACGGCGACGAGCGCGAAGCTGACCCAGGTCCAGTCGGCCGGGCCGCCGATGCGCGCCAGCGAGCCCAACATGACGAGGATGCCGACGATGACGCTCCCGCGGGACGGGCTCCTCCACAGCATGAAGCTGGCGATCACGCCGAAGAGCGAGCAGACCCCGGCCACGAGGCTCTTCCAGGTCATGCCGGCGAGCGAGAACCACGCGGCGAGCGCGACGGCCGTGCCCGCGCTCCACACGAGCAGCGAGATCGCGGCCCCCGTGACGGCTTTGCTGGCGGCTTGGTCTTCCAACGGGACTACTTCCGGCGCGGCCCCGCCTTCAGCCGCGCACGCGGATGGCGTACGTGAGCTTGAGGACGCTCTTCAAGACGTTGGGGACGCGCTTCCAGAGGTTGATCGACGGGGGCCTCTTCTCCTTGATGCGGACCGGGATCTCGCGGGTGCGCACGCCGCCGCGGTCGGCGCGAATGACGAACTCGCTGGCGAACACGTCCTTCTCGACGAGGCACGCCGTGACGACGTCGAGGAGCGCCGAGCGCCGGAACGCCTTGAGGCCGTGCGTGTCGGTGCCGCGAAACCCGAGCAAGAGCCGGAGCATGCCGGAGTAGGCGACGCTCGCGGCGTGCCGGACGAGCGGCCGCTCGTCCTCCGCGCCCATGAGGAGCTTCGAGCCGATGACGAGGTCAGCCTCCCCGGTCTCGAGGATCTCGACGGCGCGGCGGTGAAACTCGGTGTCGCAGAGGTCGATCTCCTCGCAGAGGACGATCTCGCCCTTCGCGAGCAGGATGCCCTCCTTCAGCGCGCGCCCGTAGTTCGGCTCGCCCATGGAGATGATCTTCACATGGTCGGGGCGCTCCGCGGCGAGCTCCTGGCCGATGGCCACGGTGCGATCGGTCGAGCCGTTCTCCGCGAGGATGAGCTCGTACGACCAGCCGAGCGGCTCGAGGCGCGCGCACAGGTCCTCCACCGCCGAGCGGAGAATTCCCGCCTCGTTGTAGACCGGAATGACGATGGAGATACGCGGCGCAGGTGCGGTGCTCATCCGATTCGGCAAGCTACCTAGCAGACGCGCCGTGCGGTCGAAAGCCGAATCCCGCCCGCGCCGCTCCCTGCTCGCGACCGCCTGTCCGTGACGAGGGCCGCCGGCCCGCCGGCGCTCGCGAGCGCGCTCGCTTCGCCCTCGGCCTGCTAAGGTGGTGCCCATGCGCAAGGCCATGCTCCTCGTCGCCGCCCTCTCGGTGGCGCTCTTCGCTTGCAAAGACGACCCCCCGCCGCCCGTCAAGACGGAGCCCAAGAAGCCCCAGCCGGTGCCCTCCGACTTCGTCATGAACGACTTCTTCACCGACGACACCCAGGTCAAGGGCGTCGCGGGCGACGCCAGCGTGAACCTGCCCGACGGGGGCGCGGCGCCGTCCTCAGGCGCAGGCGGCGGCGGCGCGGCGGCCGCGAGCGACGCGCACGTGACGAAGCTCGTCGAGCCGGGGGCCGAGCCGCGGGCGCCTCGCAGGTACGCGTTCGCCGCGGGCAAGCCCGAGGTGCGGGTAGGCCAGGTCCGCGTCGCGATCACCGTGGCCGCGCCCGGTCGGCCGCCGGAGCAGCAAGCCGAGCCGGCCCTCGAGCTCACGATGAAGCTCTCCACCAAGGGCGCGAGCAAGGGCACGTTCCCGTTCGACGTGCGCCTCGAGAAGGCCGCGCTCGCCGAGGGCCAGGGCCTCGACCCTCGCTCCGCCGCCGAGGCCCAGAAGCAGCTCGGGCCGCTGGTCGGCCTCGCCGCGAAGCTCGACATCACGCCGCGCGGCATGGTGGGCGAGCTCGCGTTCGCCGGCGACGAGAAGATGGCCAAGCCCGGCACGGCCGAGGTGCTGCAGATGCTCCAGCAGACCCTGGAGTTCGCGGCCGTGCCTTTCCCCGAGGAGCCCATCGGCCTCGGCGCGAAGTGGGAGATGTCCACCGTCAGCGCGGCGCAGGGCACCAAGGTCACCACCACCACGGTCTTTCTCCTCAAGGAGTGGTCGCCGGAGGGCGGCGTCGTCACCGCCGAGATCTCCCGCTCCGCGCCGAAGTCGCCGCTGCGCGATCCCCGCATGCCCGGCGCGCAGCTCACGCTCGAGGGCAAGGGCAGCTACACCTTCAAGGTGAAGCTCGACCGCCCCACGCAGAAGGTGTCCGGCGAGAGCGAGACCGTCGCCAAGATCGACGTGCCGAAATCGGCGAAGGGCCCCGCGCAGGTCATCACCCAGACCATCAAGACGAAGCACCTGCTGGACGCGCCCGGCGGGAAGTAGCCGAGACACGCGGAGGCGCAGCGCGGACGGCCCGGAAACTCCAGGGGTTCTCCCCGGGGCGGGCGCCGCCGCTTGACGCCGACCCGCCTGTCGAGTGAATACGAGCCCCCACACAGGCGCCGACGCGACGACGCGCGGCGCCCAGGAACAAGGAGCGCGCGATGGCCGAGGGGTTGAACAAGGTGATGCTGCTGGGGAACCTCGGGGCCGATCCCGAGCTGCGCATGACGGCGGGGGGCCAGGCCATCCTGAAGCTCCGGCTCGCGACCACCGAGACCTACCTCGACAAGAGCAACACGCGTCAGGAGCGCACCGAGTGGCACTCCATCACCGTGTGGGGCAAGCGCGGCGAGGCGCTGGCCAAGATCCTCGCGAAGGGCTCCAACATCTTCGTCGAGGGCTCGCTCCGCACGTCGAGCTACGAGAAAGACGGCGACAAGCGCTACCGCACCGAGATCGTCGCGAACAACATCCTGCTCACGGGTCGCCGTGGCGGCGGCGAGGCGCGTGGGCATGACGACTTCGGCGGCCCGCCCCCCGAGGCGCGACGCGGCGGCGGCGGTGGCGGCGGCGGTGGCGGCGGTGGCGGCGGGCGACCCG
>DAORJJ010000601.1:0-4291 GCA_035439005.1 Polyangiaceae bacterium
GGCGGCGGAGCCCGCGAAGCCCGCGAAGGCGGCGGAGCCCGCGAAGCCCGCGAAGCCCGCGAAGGCGGCGGAGCCCGCGAAGCCCGCGAAGGCGGCGGAGCCCGCGAAGCCCGCGAAGGCGGCGGAGCCCGCGAAGCCCGCGGACCCCGGGCCGAGCGTCGCGCCGGGCGCCCTCGGGCTCGCCAGCTTGAAGCCCACGCTCCCGCCCGAGCCGCTCGCGCCGCCGCCCTCGGCCGCGTCTCCGAGGCCCCTGTCGCCCTCCCGCGCCACGCCGCGGATTGAGCTGGCAGACATCGTCGAAGCGACGAAGGCCTCGCCGCCCGTGGCCGCCAGCTCCCAGCCCGCGCTCACCGACTCGGTCATGACCGAGCTGCGCCGGATCGCGGACGCGACGCCGGTCGACGCGCTGGAAGAGACCCACCTCGTGCCCGAGGTCAGCCCGAAGTTCCCTCCGCCGCCGGCGGTGCTCATCGCCATCCCGATCGACGTCTCGCCCGCGGCCGCGTCGAGCGCGGGGCCGGAGACCCTCCCCGAGGTCCCGGCGACACCCGAGCCGTCCCCGCCGTTCGAGGTGCAGATCGACGAGCTCGCCTTCGACGCCACGCCGACGTCCGCGCCTGTCTCGAGCCGCCAGCAATCGAAGGCCCGCCCGCCGCCTTCCCGGCGCAACGTGAAGCTCGAGCCGAAGGTGGTCGTGGCGGACGAGGATCGGGAGCCCGAGGCGCCGCCTTCACGCGCGAGGCGCCGCGCGTCGGCCGACGACGAGCCGCGAAACGAGGACAGCGAGACCGTGCCCTCGCGCCGTCGCGCCGCCGAACAGAGCGCGCCGCCCCGGATCCCCGGGCCGCGCGTGGCGCTGTGGTTGGTGGGCACCATCGCGGTGGTCTTGGTCCTCGGGATCCTCGCTCGGCGCGCCGTGCGAGGCGAACACGACACGGCGGCCGGCCTCAGCACGGGCCCGGACGCCGCGGCGCTCCAGCCGCGGCCGAGCGCGTCGGCGCCGACGGGCCTGCCCGCCATCTCGTTCACGTCGATCGACCCGCCTCCCGCGGACGACGCGGCCGTCGCCAGCGCCGAGCCGCCGCCCACGGCGACCGCGCCGACGCCGCCCACGCCGACGACGCCGCCCACGCCGACGACGCCGCCCACGATCGCGGCGCCGCCGACGACGCCGCCGACGACCCCGCCTACCGTGGCGGTCCCCCCGCCCATCTCCAGCGGGGAGCCCGCGCGTCTCAGCGACGTCAAGCAGGCGCAACGTCTGCTCGAGCAGCGCTCGCCCGGCAAGGCGGCCGAGCTCGCGCTGCGGGCCACGCGTCAGCAGCCCGGCAACGCCGAGGCCTGGCTCACGCTCGGCGCCGCGTACGACGCCATCGGTCGCAAGGCCGCCGCCAGGGAGGCGTACCGATCGTGCGCGAAGCAGGCCTTCGGACCCGGCGTGAGCGAGTGCAAGGCGCTCGCGGGCGACTAGCGCACCCAAACGCTTGAATTTATTCGAGGTTTGAAGGCTTGGCGTCGTGTCGCGCCGCCGGGCGCGTGGGGTGCGGTCGTCGCGCGAGGGCTCCTCGCGAGCCCGCTGTTCTTCACCCTGCCCGTCGCGCTCGCCTCACCGCGCCCGGCGCGCGCGCGGGTCGAGGAAGTGGACGCTCAGGTCCACGAACATCGTGGCGAGGACGACGCCCGCGCTCGTGACGAGGACGGTGCCCATGAGCACGGGGCCGTCGCGATCGAGCAGCGCCGACACCGCCAGCGAGCCGAGGCCAGGCCAGCGAAACAGGGTCTCGGTGACGGCGGCGCCGCCCACGAGCGCGCCGAGATCGAGCCCCACGACCGTGACCAGCGGGACGAGCACGTTGCGCAGCGCGTGGCGGAGGACGCCGAGCTCGCCGAGCCCCTTCGCGCGGGCGGTGCGGACGTAGTCGTGGGACAGCGCGAGGATCATCTCGTCGCGCGTGAGCCGGGTGTAGAGCGCCGCGCCGTACAGCGCGAGCGTGGCCGCGGGCAGGATGACGGACACGAGGTGCTCGAGGGGCGTGGCCCCGAACCCGTCGAGCGGCAGGACGTGGAGCGCCTTCGCGAACACGAGCTGGAGCCCGAGCCCCGACATGAACGTGGGCGCGCTCGTCGCGAGGAGGCTCCCGCTCACGGTCGCGCGGTCGCGCAGCTTGCCCCGGTGCCGCGCGGCGTAGACGCCCAGCGCCACCCCCAGCAGCGACTGGAGCGTCACCGCGGTGAGCGCCAGGAAGAGGGTGCGCGGGACGCGCTCGGCGAGGATGGCCACCACCGGCCGTCGCTGCTGGTAGCTCCGGCCGAGGTCGAGGTGCAGCGGGCCGATGGCCCCGCAGGTGGAGTGGCGCCCGTCGCGCTCGCGATCGAAGGGCCCGAGGTGCACGAGCCGGCGGAGGTACGCGCCGAAGCGCACGGGCAAGGGGCGCTCGAGGCCGAGCTCCGCGCGGACCTTGGCGACCTCGGCCGGCCGCGCCTGCGCGCCCGCGACCATCCTGGCCGGGTCGCTCGGGAGCACGTCGTTCACGAGGAACGCGAGCGTGACCGTGGCGAACAGCACCGCGAGCCCATGAGCCGCGCGGCGCGCCGCGGTCGCCGCCAGCGTGGAGCGCGCGCTCATCGCCCGAACAGGCTCCCGAGGGCGCCCGGCCCCACCACCGCGCCGCGCGTCGCGCCCGCCATCGCGCGATCGATCCACGCAGACGACACGTCTCGGGCCCACACCGGGTGGGGTCGGTAGCCGCGCAGGTAGGGCTGGTGGACCTCGTAGAAGCGCACGGTGTACGCGAAGGCGAACGGCGCCTCGTCGCACACGAGGTCCACCGCCTCGGAGACGAGCCGCGCGCGCCGCTTCGGCTCGAGCTCTCGCTTGGCGGAGTCGACGAGCGCGTCGAACCGCGGGTTCGAGTAGAACGACACGTTGTTCGCGTCCTCGTCGGCGATGGAGCGCGAGTGGAAGAGGGAGTCGAGGAAATCGATGGCGTCGGGGTAGTCCTCGGACCAGCCCCACGGGCCGATGGCGACCTGACGGCGCCTGGCGATTTGGGCGAGATACGTGGGGTAGTTCACCAGACGGAGCTCGATCCGGAGTCCAATCTTCGCGACCTCTTGTTGAAAGACCTGCGCCGTGTATTCGCTCGCGCCTTGTCGATAGGTGTAATAGGGAATCACGTGCGGATAGCCGCCCGTTTTCGTAACGGGATCATAGGGGTAGCCGGCTCGTCGCATGTGCTCGAGCGCCTGCGCGAGGTCGGTCTGCTGGCCCGCCTGCCCAGGGTCGTAGCCAGGGGTCCCGGGCGGAATGGGCTGGTTGGCCGCGCGGAGCAGGGAGGGCTTCACGGCCTCGTAGTGGCGACGATCGATCGCCGCCGCGACGGCGCGGCGGATCTCGACGTTGTCGAACGGCGCGACCTCGGTGTTCATGGCCTCGCCCATGATCTGACGCTCGCGCTCGTACTCGCCCAGCGGGCGCCAGCGTGGGTCGGCCGCGAAGCGGAGCACATCCCCTTGCGTGAGGTCCCGCAGGGCGTCGAGCTCGCCGTGCGTGAACTTGTACTTCGACGTGGAGAGCGTCATCCCGAAGGTGAAGACCACGCGGTCGAGGTAGGGTTTGCCCGGCTCGTAGTAGCCGTCGTGCCTCACGAGGGTGAGGCTCTGCCCGCGCACCCAGCCTCCCTCGGCGAGCTTGAAGGGGCCGGCGCCGCACGCGAGGAAGTCGTCCGTGAAGCGGCGGCCGGCGCTCTTGCACACCGGGCGAAGCGGCTGCATCGCGAGGAGGGGCAGGAACGTGGAGTCGGGCTGCGACAGCCGGAACGTGACCACGTGCGAGCCCTCCACCGTGACGCCCGCGAGGTCTTCGCGCCGCTTGTTGGCGAAGTCGTCGTAGCCGAAGATCGAGGAGTAGAACGTCGAGTACGGGTTCGGGGCGGAGGGGTGCAGGGCGCGCTCCACCGAGCGCTTGACGTCGTCGGCGGTGAGCTCCGTGCCGTCGTGGAAGAGCACGCCACGTCGCAGCGTGAAGCGGTACTGGAGCCCGTCGGGCGCCGCGTCGATACGCTCGGCGAGCCGCGGCACGACGGCGCCCCGCTCGTCGAAGTCGACGAGCCCGGCGAAGAGGAGCTGGTGCATGCTCGAGACGAGCCCGTCGGCGATGTTCGCGGGGTCGAGGCCGCGGATGTCGCCGAACGTCGACGTCCGCACCGTGCCGCCGCGGCGCGGGGTCGGGTCGTCGGGGTGGGCCGCGGGGAGCGGCGCGGGGAGCTCGCCGCTGCAGCCCGTCGAGGCC
>DAORJJ010000602.1:0-4286 GCA_035439005.1 Polyangiaceae bacterium
CGCGCGGCGTCGCGCGAGCCGGAGCGCTCCGCCTCCGCGGCCGCGAGCTGGACGGCGAGCGCCTCGATCTCGCCCGGGAGGCCGCCCAAGAGCTCGGTGAGCTCGCGGGCCGACAGATCGCGCGCCTCCGGCGTCGCGCGCTCGGCCGCCGCGCCGTCGCGCTCGGCG
Source organism: Polyangiaceae bacterium (assembly GCA_035439005.1). Taxonomy (GTDB): domain Bacteria; phylum Myxococcota_A; class Polyangia; order Polyangiales; family Polyangiaceae; genus JAAFHV01. The sequence goes on from DAORJJ010000602.1 coordinate 169, forward strand.
CGCGTGAGCAGCAGCGCCGAGTGGACGGCGCGCGTCGGCGAGCCGTGCGTCACCACGGGCGGGAACGGCGCCGTGCTGTTCACGTCGATGACGGTGCGGAACAGCTCGGTCCACGAGTGGTCTTCGCCGTAGCCGGTGTCGGTGATGCCCACGCTCTCGACCTCGGGGTCGAGCAGCTCGGGGTACCGCGCAGAGAGCGCGTCCAGCTTCGCCGGGCCCGCGTTGATGCGCTGCCGGCTGGGGCGCGAGATGTGGCGCGGCTCGCCGAGCGGCCGCCCCATGCGGGACAGATCGCACGGCGCGCTGGAGCCGTCCTCGAGCTCCTCCACCTCCGTGCAGAGGAAGTCGTCCGCGCCCAGCTCGGCGGCGGCGGCCTCCACGATCGGGCGCGGCGAGGCGCTGCTCAGCACGACTCGGAGCCCAGGGCAGCGCGCGCGCAGCCAGTCGAGATCGGCGCGATCGAGGGTCTGGTCGGCGGCGTAGCGGCGTAGCACCCGCGTGGCGAGCTCGCGCACCGTCGCCCGCGGGAGCGCCGCGAGCTGGTGGAGGAGCGCGTGCTGCGGCACGCGCTGGACGGCGCGCACGGGCTCGGGTCCGAAGCGGCGAAAGGCGCTGCGGCGCAGCGCGCCCGCGCCCCACGCGAGCTTGCCCCACACGAGGTAGAACAGGCCCGGCGGGCCCCACAGCGCGACCGCCCGGGCGAGGTACCGCAGGCTCGCGAGCGGTCGCGACGGGGCGAGGAACATGCGCCCGCCCGCCCGCGCGGGCTCGAGGTCCGCGAGGTACGCCGGCCCGTACCCGAGGTGGGCGGCGATCTCCCAGCCGAGCAGCTCGCCCATGTTGCGGTTCAGGTGGACGGTGCGATCGAGGTCGAGCACCAGCAGCCGCGTGGTCGGCGGCACCGCCCGGAGGCAGAGCTCGCGGAAGTCGATGGGCGCGCCGTGGATGCGGAGGCGCTCGACGAGCCGCGTGTGGGCGCTCGCGCCTGTGTGACCGCCCCGCCTCGCCTCGCCGAAGAGCGCGCTTCGTGCCGTTCCCATCCTCGCACGGTAGCGGCGGCGCCCCCGCCCGAGGGTCACACGTCCATCAGGCGGACCGCCGTTCCCTGACGAACCCGTGACAGGCCGCGAACTCTTCAGGGGCCGCCGCCGCCACGCCCGCCGCCGCCGTCTCGGCCGAGGTCGAGGTTCAGGTTCGTCGCGCACCGCCCGACCGGCCCATACCGCAGGAGCCGCGGCAGCAGCACGATGACCACGTAGTCCCCCAGGGACTCGACGAGCACCGCGCGGCCCGGCCCGCGATCCCCCGCGTCGAGGCCAACCTGCAGCCCGGCCTCGAACGGGCCGCCGTCGCGGATTCGGCCGATCGGCACCCGGACGAGCTCCTCGAGCGTGAGCCGACCGTCGCCGTCCACGTCGGCCTCCGCGTACGGGTCGAAGCGCAGCTCGGTCGACTCGTCGGCTTGAAACAGCGTCTCGGCCTCGACGCGGATCTCGCGCGCGATGAGGCCCTCGCTCTCCAGCACCTCCCCGACGCCCGGCGGCGGCGGCGGCTCGGCGTCCGCTCCCGAGTCGAGGGTGCTCGCGGCGTCGGGACCCCCCTCGCCGGCGTCCCCGCCGATCACGAGGCCGCCCGCGTCCGCGGAGAGGGAGCACTGCGACAGCCTCATTTGCGTGCGGAAGAGAAGGTCAAACTGCTTGGTGACGCCGCCTCGCCGCGCGCTCCCGAGCACCTCGAGGGCGACCCCGCCGCGGTTCACCCACCGGTCCTTCGCCCTCGTTCGCATGCGCACCGCGTCGGCGTCCGTGGTGCCCTCGCCGAGGAGCGCCTCGCTCGACGGCGACCCGACGCGAAAGCGCACGTCGCAGCGTCCGATACCGAAGATCACGGACAGCTTCTGAGGACCCCGCCGGCTCACCTCGAGCAGGCGGTCGTAGCTCGCCTCGGAGTAGCGCGTGCACGACGACGAGATCGACGATCGGCCAATGCCCACGAGCACGCGATCGAAGGAGAGCGTCCAGCCGTCGGCGGTCACGAGCCCGCCGGCGGTGGCGGGGCTCGCCGCCACGGTGAGGTTCAGCGTGGCCGGCACGGGGCGGGTATCGGCGGGTACGCACGCGTAGATGGCGGCGGCGATCGACGCGGCCGAGGCGAGCAGCGTCAGCGCGCGCGGCCAGGTCGAGGCCGGGAGCCGGGCGCGGAGCGCGGTGAGCGAGCGGTGCCTCATGACTAGAGCCCTCCCTCGAGACCCAAGCTCGGGATCGACACGGGGCCGATCTCCTGACCCTGCAGGGTCTCCTTGTGCAGGGTGACGTTCATCATCTCGGCGACCAGCGACAGCCAGCGCGAGCCGCGGAGGGTCCACTTCTTTTCGATGCGCACGTCGAAGCGGTAGAAGGCCGGATCGCGCTCCGGGCTCAGCGAGCGCGGCGGCGCGACGAGGGCGTTCCCGGGCCCGCCCCCCTGCGCGATCACGGGCACTCCGGTGTAGAGGGTGAAGCGCGTGCCGGCGCGCCAGCCCCGGCCGAGATCGAGGGCGATCGCGCCGTTCGCCACGTGCGTGCGGTCGAAGGCGCTCACGAACACCTCGCGGTCCTGCGCGCGGGTAGAGCGAGAGAGGGTGTACGTCAGGTAGCCGCTGAGGCGCTTCGTCAGCCGCCGGCGCACGTAGATCTCGAGGCCGTGCGCCTCGCCCTCGCTCCGCGGCTCACGGTAGTTGAGGTCGAACGGGTCGCGCTCGCTCACGCCGAGGGTGTCGCTCATGTTGTGAAAGATGTTCCGAAACGCGGAGACGCTCGCGGTCACCTCGAGGGGCAGATCGACCTCGACCCCCACGCTCGACTGCACCGCCTCCTGGAGGCCCCCGCGGAGGTTGCCCACGGCGAGCCCGGGGATGGGCACGAGGTAAGAGGGCGGCTGGTGGGTGAGGCCGAAGGAGGAGAGCACGCGCACCGAGTCGGTCAGGCTCGCGCGGGTCGACGCGCGCGGGTCGACCGCGGGCACCGTGGAGTCGCCCGAGTGGAACAGATCGAGGCGCACGCCGGGGATGACCTCGAGCCGGCCGAGCGTGAGGGAGAGATCCCCGCGGAGCCCGGCCTGCACGTCGACGCGGGGCGGGAAGAGCGCGTTGAACCGCTTGGTCACCGGATCGTCGGGGTCGGAGTAGGGGCGCTCGTCCACGGTGTACCGCTCGATCAGCGCGTCGGCGCCGACGCGCACGCGGGCGTCCGGGCTCAGCGTGTGGAGCACCTCCGTCCGCACGTTGCCGAGCAGGTTCTGCGAGTTCCTGGGCTGCGCGGGCACGCGGCTCTGGTCGAACCCGAAGGTGAGGGAGGTGCGCGCGCGTGTGTCGGGGCCGAACGTGTGCTCCCAGCGCGTGTCCAGCCGGTAGAACTCGGTGGCAAAGAGGATATTGCGGATGTCGTTCGTGGTCTGTCCGAGGAGATCGAACGCGCCGAACGAAGTGGCGACGATCCGATCTTTGGGAGTGAGGTCGTACGACACGCGTGTCTGGTAGTCGCGATAGGAGAGCTCGACGCCCGTGGCGAAGAGCGACACGAGCGCGGCCGTGTACGAGAACCGGCCGCCGACGAGCGCCGTGCCGCGCCCGCCCGCGAAGCCCGTCTCGGCGAGGACGCCCGCGTCCACGAGCCGCAGGTTGGCCTCGCCGTGGAGGTCCGCGCGGGGCTGCGTGAGCTCGCCGGACACGATGCCGCCCGTGAAGCGCCCGAACGACGCCGGGTACCCGCCCGGATAGAGGTCGACGCGCTCGACGATGCCGGGGTGCACGACCGAAGGGCCGAGCGCGACGTGGAAGAGGTACGGCACCTTCACGCCGTCGAGGAAGTACCCGACGTTGCCCGGGGGGGCGCCGCGCACGAAGAAGAAGGGCACGCCCGACGCGATCGGCGTGACGCCGGGCAGGGCGTCGATCGCGCGGAAGGGATCGCCGAACGCCCCCGGGAGCTGCCGCACCTCCGCCCGGCCGAGGCTCGCGGTGCGCGAGGGCTCGCCGCGCGCGCCGTGCACGACCACCTGCTCCGGCGCGGGCGCCGCCGCGGCCCTGCGGGGGGCGGAGCTCGCCGTCGGCGGCGGGGGAGGGGGCGGCGGCTCCAGCG
>DAORJJ010000603.1:0-4284 GCA_035439005.1 Polyangiaceae bacterium
GCGATCGGCCTGGCGCACGAAGCGGTAGATCGACTTCAGCCCGGCGGCGAAGCCTGGCCACACGAACAGGATCATCACTCTGGGCGCGGTGCCGATGCGGCCGTCGAGCCAGCGCCCCGGGGCGCAGCTCACGCAGGCCGCGGCGCCGGGGCGCTCGCAGGTCGCGCAGCTCGGATCGCACGCCGCGCACGCGGTGTCGCTCGTCGGGGTGCACGCGGCGGACGCGTACGTGCCCGGCGCGCACGTCGCGCAAGGCACGCACTCGCGCCCGGAGAGGTGTCGCCCCGCCGCGCACGACGTGCAGTCGGTCGCCGCGGGCCCGTCGCAGGTCGCGCAGGTCGCTGCGCAGGTCGCCGGCGGGAGGAGCGCCGCGATCGTGGGGATCTCGTCGGCGCGCGCGAAGGCGTAGCCCGCGGCCTTGAGGCGAGGCACGAGGTACTTCACGAGATCGACGGTGTTCCCGCCGGACCAGGCGTACGGCTCGTGCATCAGCACGATACCCCGCCCCACGGCGGCGATCTCGGCGAGGTAGGCGTCGCCGCACTCGCTCGTCGTGGCGTACCCGGTGCCGTTCGCCGGCGTCGTCCCCGCGAACAGCTGGCCGCCCCAGCAGGCCCAGTCCGCGGCCTGCGAGGGGTAGTTGTCCGACACGCCGCCGATGTCCCAGCGCACCGGGCCGGCGTATTTGTCCATGCGCGAGCCCTGGAGCGCGCCGTAGACGGTCGCGTCGTACGCGCCGTAGGGCGCGCGGAACAGCAGGTGCTCCCAAGGCACGTAGGCGGCGATGGCGTCGTCGGTCTCGGCGAGCTCTCGCACGACCCACGGGGCTCCGGTGGGCAGCACCTCGGCGACGAGGTCCCGGTGGGTCGTCGTGTGGTTGGCGACGAGGTGCCCCTCGGCGACGAGCTGGGCCAGCACCGCCTCGACCCCAGGGATCGGCGCGAGCGCGTGCGGGTTCGGCAGCGTCGTCGGCGCGAGGTGCGCCCCCACGACGAAGAACGTGGCGCGGATCGACTCGCTGTGGAGGTAGCGCGAGAGCTCCGCGGTGCGCGCGCTCGGGCCGTCGTCGAACGTCAGCGCCAGCGTCTTCGGGGCGAGCGAGGCGCCGACGAGGTTCGTCGCCTGGAGCCCCGCGGCGCCCTGCCCGATCGCGTGGCCGCCCGCGCCCGGCTCCCCTTGGCACGCCCCCAGCGCGGCCCCCGCCAGAAAGAGGGCCGCGAGCGGGCGCGCGGGTCGGAGGGCAGGGGGCATGGGGCCGGCACGGAGCGTAGCGGAATTCGACCGCGGCGCTCGCCGCGCGTCCGCCCGTCTCCGCTCAGTCCCGCCGGACCATCGTCCCGGTGTAGAACAAGGCGCCGCCCGTGCAGCTGTCCGTGAGGATGCGCGGCAGCGTCATCTTCTTGCAGTCCTCGGAGAACGCGACCGTGAACGTGGTCTTGCCGGAGGCGCTGCAGCTCGGCGCGCCCTTGCCCCGGATGTTGATCGCCTCGAAGCCGGAGGCGCTCAGCTTGTAGTTGCCCGACCAAGGGAAGCCCGCGCACAGGTTGGTGCCGGCGGGGCCGCCCACGGCGCGCCCCTCGTCGTCGAAGGACCACACCTGCTTGGGCTGCTTCGGCCCCGAGAACGTGACCTCGTAGTCCCACGTGCCCACCAGCGAGCACGACCCCACCTGCCCGCTCGGGCCGGTCGCGGCGGGCGCGTCCTTCGAGGCCTGCCAGCACCCCGGGGCCGCGCCGCCGCCGGCGCCAGGACCGCCGCCGGGCTCACCGCCAGGCTCGCCCCCCTCCGCGCCGCCGTCGGGGAGCGAGGTCGTCGTGTCGATCTTCGCGAGGCAGCCCGAGGCGGCGATCGCGACGAGCGTGACCATCGTGAGGCGGAGAGCTTCCTTCTTCATCGTCTGTCCCCTTCGTGCGGCGTACGATCGTCGCGACCGCGCCTCGGTAGAGCAAGCCGCGTGCCGGGAGGCGTCGTCGCCATCGATTGGGGGATCGTGCCCCCGAAGGGGGCGCGTGAGCGAGAAAATGTGTGCGCCGTGGGCGGAGCGCGGGGCGCCGTGGGCCGCGGCGGGTGCGCGACGTGGCACACTCCGACGCCGAAGTCGCGGCGAGAGGCCCGACCGGCTCACTCCTCCATCATCATCAGCGCCGCCAGCGTGCTCCACACGTAGTTGGGCATGGAGGCGTTGGGCGCGGACTGGTCGTCGGGGTTGTAGAGCTCACGGAACTGGTGGGTGCGCGCGAGCTGCGCGATCACCCCGGCGCGCGTCCGGCGCGAGAGCTCGGTCGCGACGTCGGGTCTGCCCGACGCCACGAGGCCGCGCTGGAGGAGCATCATCCAGGGCACCCACACCGGGCCGTTCCAGCGGCAGCAGCGGTCGGCCCCCGCGGAGAAGTACGGATCGGTGTGGTCGAGGCCCGTGACGCCGAACGGGCGGAAGAAGGTGGTCGGATCGGTGAGCTGCCCGACCAGCCGCGCCCGGCGCTCGGGCGGGACGATGTTGGCCCAGAGCGGCAAGAGCCCGGCGATCTCCTTGCGCTTCAGATCGCCCTCGGTCTTGAACGTGAACGACTGGCTGTCGCGCCCGATGTGAAAGTAGAAGCCCGAGGCCTCGTCCCACATCTTCGCGTTGACGAGGCCGGCCAGCGCGTCCGCCTTCGCGCGCCACGCGGCCGCTTCTGCCGGGAGCCCGAGCGCGTCGGCCATGCGGGCCAGGCTCTGCTCCTCCACGATCATCTCGACCTGCAGATCGATCGCCTCGACGAGCTCGGGCGACGCCACCTTCGTCCAGATCACGTTCTCGAGATCGCGCAGCGACTCGCTGACGGCGAGGCCACCCCACTCGAAGAGGCCGTTCTTGTTGGTGTCCCGCTCGCGCGTCCAGAAGCCGTGGATCCGCTGGCCCGCGGCGTACGCGTCGCGGAGGAACGCCGCGTCCCGCGCCCCCTCCTTCGCCGCCGAGTAGACCTCCCACGCGATGTACGAGAAGAGCGGCGCGCTCGCCGTGCGGTTCACCGTCTGCTCGACGACGGGGCCGAAGTTGTAGGGCAGGTAGCCGTCGGGCTCGGTGCGATCGATGAAGTTGCGAAGCACCTCGGTCGCCGCCGCGGGGTCCGAGCGAGCGAGGAGGAGCATCGCGAGCGCCTCGTGGATGTGAAGCCCGAGCCGCGCGAACCACCACGTGGGCTCGCGCGAGAAGAGGAAGTAGTCGTGCCGGAGCTTCCCCTCGGCCGGCATGAGCAGCTGGTCGAGCAGCACGAGCGACGAGCGCCACAGCAGCGCCTCGTCCCGCGTGAGGCCTGCCTTGGGCGGCGGCAGCTTCTCGACGCGCCCGCGCCCCTCCGCGAGCAGCGTGGGCACGGCCGGGAGGCGCGCCTTCGCGAGCTCGGCGCCGAGCGTGTCCCCGGCCTTGGCGTCCACCGCGGTCCGGCGGACGCGGAACGGGACCGTCACGCCGGGCTCGATCACCGCACGCATCGGCGCGAGCGCGACGGCGGCGAGGGTCGTGGGCTTCTTGTCCTCGCTCCAGGCCCGATGCAGGGCGAGCACGTCCGCGCTCGATGGGGAGCTCCCCGCGGCGCACGCCTCGATGCCGGCCCAGTCCCAGCCCGCGTCCGTGTCCGCGCCGGAAGGCGCGACCAGGCCGTCCGCGAGCTCGGTCAGGTACGTGCCGGGCCCGATGACCGGCAGCACCGCGGGCGGCGGCACCTCGCGCGTGACGCGCACGCCGCCGGCGAGGCGGGCGGCGCTGCGGGTGAAGGGCGCCTCGCAGCTGCGCAGGAACGGGAGCGCGACCACTGTGTGCGATCGGGTCCCGGTGGAGGTCACGTGGACGTCGAGCGCCGCCGTGGCCGACGACACCACGACGAAGCGCGCCTCGACGGCGAGGTCTTCGAGCAGCGAAAAGCGATAGACCACCGAGTCGCTCGCGGTCGAGACGATCTCCACGGGCTTCGCCCAGCGGGTGTCCTCCGTCAGCCAGGCGCCGTCCACCTGGAAGGCGACGCCGAGATCGCCGGCGGACTGGGTGGAGAGCGAGACGAAGCCCTCGGGAGAGCGCGTGAGCGTGTAGCCCTGATCTCCCAGGTACCGCGCGCGCGGGCGCGCGGCGGCGAACGTGAGCAGGATCGGATCGGCGAACGACGCCCCAAGGGACGGCCCGGGATCGTAAGGCTCCGGCGCGTAGGGCGCGTAGGGCGCCGGCTCGCGGGCGGCCGGGGAGTCGGAGGCGCCCGAGCAGGCCGACGAGGCGAGCGCGACCCCGCTCGCGAGGCCGGCGAGCGCGAG
>DAORJJ010000604.1:0-4283 GCA_035439005.1 Polyangiaceae bacterium
CCTCCGAAACTCGGCGTCGTTCCGCGCGGTGAAGGTGGCCGGAGGGCGGTCTGTGAGCGGTGGCTGAGCGGGAGCGCGCGGGAACGACGACCTCGGACAGTCGGATCCTCCCACCCGCGGCCGAAAGCCCCACCCACGCTCTGGGCTCGCGCGCGGGGAGAGGGGAATGGGGGAATAGGGGAATAGAGAGAGAGGGAGGGCCTCGTTTCAGCTTCCCCGGTACGTCGAGTACGCGTACGGGCTCACGAGGAGCGGGACGTGGTAGTGCGCCTCGGGATCCCGAATCTGGAAGGCCACCGACACCTCCGGGTAGAAGCACTGGAGGCCCTGGAGGTGGTAGTAGGCCGTGGTGTCGAAGGTGATGCGGTAAATCCCCACCTCGAGCTGCCCCTCGGGCACGAGATCGCGAATGCGCCCGTCGGCGTCGGTCATGCCGCCGCCCACGCGCGAGAACTCGCCATTGGCCTTCTTCTCCAGCGAGACCGGCACGCCGGCCGCGGGCTTGCCCAGCGTGGTGTCGAGGATATGGGTCGATACGGAGCGCATGAAGAGTCCTGTTCTCGCCGGCGCGGCGACGTGGGCTATCGGCCGAGGTGGGTCATCGAGCGGGTCGGCGGCGTCAGCGGCCGCGGACGAGCTTCTCGAGCCGGAGCTCGGTGATCTTGCGCTGCTCCTCGGCGGCCGCGCGGAGCTCCACGTCGGGCGCGTTCTCGAGGCGCGCGCGGGCGATCGCGAGCAGCTCCTCGGCCGTCTTGCCCGTGGCGCACACGATGTAGATGCGGCCGAAGCGCTCGCGGTAGCGCGCGTTCACCTCCGCCAGCGCCAGCAGCGTGGTCTCGGAGGCCTCGGGCACCTGCGCCTGCTCGCCCGCGCTCCACGAGGCGGAGCGCAGGGTCTGCGGCCCCTCGGCCTTCTTGCCGCCGATCTCGGGGTGCGCGCGGAACGCCTGGTCCCAGTCGTCCTCGCCGAGCCCGCTCCACACCGTGGCCGCGGCGGCCTTCATGGCCTCGAGGCTCGCGAAGGGGCGCGCCGCGGCCATCTGGGTGGCGAAGGCGCTCGCGCCGCAGCAGCTCCGGAACGTGGCCTCCGCGTCCGCCGGGGAGAGCGCGTTCACGTAGGCCATGCCGGCGGCCTCGGCGCCGGCTGGCGACGCGACGCCGAAGAGCCGCAGCCGGCTCACGCCGCCGTCCGGCCAGATGCGCATCCGCACGTGGGTGGCGGGCGCGTGCGGGCGGAGCTCGTCCTCGAGCTCGTGGAGGGTGTGCGCGAGCAGCTGCGTGCGCGGCAAGATCTCGCGCCAGTCGGCCTCGGTGAGGGACTCCACCGCGCGATCGCCCGCGTCGCACACGTCGAGCGCGCAGCTCTCGGGGGAGTTGCCGCGGAAGTGGAGGGTGTCGACCAGCGCGCGGTGGATCTGCCCGCGCGTGGCCAGCGCCACGACGACCCAGTCGGGCCCGGGCCGGCGGCTCCGCTTGGTCTCCCACCCGTCGCCCATGTTCGCGGCGCGGTTCGGCATGATGAGGTTGTGGCGCGAGCCGAAGAACATGTCGTTGCAGGCGACCACGCGCGCGCCGTTCTCGATCGAGGCCAGATCGAGCTCGGGCCGCGAGAACACGCGGGGTCGAGGAACCACCTCGCCGTGCACGCGCAGGCGCGCGACGCCGCCGTCGGGGAAGATGTTGAGGCGCAGGTGGGTGACGCGCGCGTTCACCGAGACCTCGAACAGGTTCTCGGTGTCGCCCTGGAGCTCGGCGCGAGGGAGCAGCTCGGTCCACGCGACCTCGTCCGAGAGGAGCGTCGCCACGTTCGGGTTGCCGGGGAGGCTCGCGCCGTCGACGCTGCACGCCTGCGGGTAGTTGCCCTTGAAGAAGGCCGTGTCGACCACGAGGCCGCGCACGCGCCCGGGCAGGCCGAGCCGCAAGATGCAGAAGTCGTAGCCGGCCTCGCGCTTTCGCCGCGACTCCCAGCCGTCCATCCACTTGCCGCGCTCGGTGTACTCGCCCTCGAGGAAGATGGCCTTCTCGGCCTTCAGGAGGTTGTCCATCGACGCGAAGAAGTCGTCGGTCGAGTAGAGCGCCGCGCCGCCGGTGCGGGCCGCGGCGAGGTCGGGCCACTGTCGGAACTGTCCGGGATCGTTCATCGTGTGTCAGCGTCTTTCGGTGCGTGTGAGCCAGGCGCCGTGGGGGCGCCCGAGCGGAGTGCCTTCTTCGTAGATGGTCTCGCCACGCAAGAGGGTGCGGACCACGCGGCCGGTGAGCGAGCGCCCCTCGTACGGAGTGAGCTTGTTCTTGTGCTCGAGCTCCGCGGCGGCCACCGAGAAGGCGCCGTCGGGGTCGAAGAAGCAGAGGTCGGCGTCGCACCCCACCGCGATCGTGCCCTTGCGGCCGGTGAGCCCCACGAGCGCAGCGGGAGCGGCCGAGAGCAGGTGCGACACCTGCGCGAGCGAGAAGCCGCGCGCGCGCGCCGCCGTCCACACCGCGGCGAGGCCGAGCTGCAGCGACGAGATGCCGCCCCACGCGCGCATGAAGTCGCCCGACCCCGAGCACTTGAGGTCGACCGTGGACGGCGAGTGATCGGTGACCACCTGATCGAGCACGCCGGAGCGGAGGGCCTCCCACAGCTTCTCGCGGTTCTCGCGCTCGCGCACCGGCGGGCAGCACTTGAAGGCCGTGGCGCCGTCGGGCACCTCCTCGGCCGCGAAGGTGAGGTAGTGCGGGCAGGTCTCGGCGCTGAGCGGCACGCCGGCCTCCTTGGCGCGCAGCACCAGGGCGAGGGCGTCGGAGGACGAGAGGTGCACGATGTGGGCGCGGGCGCGGGTCTCCCGGCTCACGCGAATGACGAGGTCGACCGCGGCGTCCTCCGCCGTGCGCGGGCGCGACGCGAGGAACGTGGCGTACGCGCGCGGGTCGAGCCCGGCGGTGACGCGCGCGGCCTCGTCGAGCGGCCCGGGCAGCTCGGCGTGCACGAAGAGCGGCGCGCCCACGTCCGCGAGGATGCGCATGCCCACGCGGAGCTCGGCCTCGTTGACGTGGGAGAACTCGTCGACGCCCGACTCGGCGAGGAAGCACTTGAACGCGAGCACGCCCTCGGCGAAGAGCTCCCGCAGCGCGCCGGGGTTCTGCGGCACCACGCCGCCGGTGAGGCCCACGTCGACGTGGGCGCGCCCCTCGAGCGCGCGGGCCTTCGCGTGCAGCGCCTCGAGCGAGATCGTGGACGGCACGCTGTTCAGCGGCATGTCGCACAGCGTGGTGACGCCGCCCTTCGCCGCCGCGCGCGTCGCGGTCTCGAAGCCCTCCCACGACTCGCGGCCGGGATCGTTGATGTGCACGTGGGTGTCGACCACCCCCGGCAACACGACGTGCGGCCCCGCGTCGAGCCGCGGCGCGCCCGGGGGCACGGCGGCGGGGTCGGAGAGCGCCCGGATGCGGCCGTCGACGACGTGGATGGCGCGGGGGCGGAGCTCGCCGTCGCAGAGGACGCGCTCGCCGACGACGTAGAGCTCGCGCGATTCAGTTGCGGTCAAGGCCACCTCACCGGCTGCGTAGTGTCGACGGCCAGGCCGCCGAGGGTCAAGGGCGGTCAAGGGCATCGCGCGAAAACCCGCGCGCGCCGCCTCGCCCGCGCCCCACCCCACGCGCACGGCTCGATTTCGCGCGCCGAGCGCCCCGACTTCTGCCAGAACAGCGGGGTGTCTCTCCCGCAGCCCCTCGCCTTCCTGTCGCCCGCCAAGGCCCTCCAGGGAAACCGCAACGCCGTCCGCGATCTGTGGGACCTCGTGTCCAGGGTGCCCGGAGGAAAGCGCATCTTCACGCGCGTCCTCGGGAAGGCTGCACCCTACACGGGGACGATCCCGTTCGACGTCGTCTCGCTCAGCCCGGGCCGCTCGGAGCTGACGCTGCGCGATCGTCCCGGGGTGCGCAACCACCTCGACTGCATCCACGCCGTCGCGCTCGTGAACTTCGCCGAGGTCACGGGCAACCTCGCGCTCGCGTACGGCCTGCCCGACGACGCGCGGTTCATCGTCTCGGGGCTCTCGATCGAGTACTTGAAGAAGGCGCGCGGCACGCTGCGCGGCACGTGCGAGCTGCCGCCCATCCCTTCGAGCGAGAAGCGGGAGTACGACGTGCCCGTGGTCATGCAGAACGGAGCGGGGGAGACCGTCGCCACGGCCGTATTGCGCACGCTCGTGGGCCCGAAGAAGCGCGGGTAGCCCGGAGCCTCGGAGCTGGCTAGCAGCCCGTTGATTTACTCCCGTCGGCCCGCCGCCGCCGCATCCCGACCGC
>DAORJJ010000605.1:0-4274 GCA_035439005.1 Polyangiaceae bacterium
CGCAGCGTCTCCGAAGCGACGCGGGCCTGCACGACGCGGGCGACGGAGCGCACCGCCGTCACGTAGGTGTCGACCACCCCGACCCCCTCGGTCGCGATGGCCTCCACGACCTCGCACTCTTCGCGGCCGAGCGCCTCGAGCAGGGCCGCTCCGCCCAACGCCCCGAGCTGGTCCTGCTTGTTCGCCTGGACGACGATGGGGGCCGTCGCCGGCACGAGGCCTTCATAGAGCTCGAGGCCCGCGCGCGACGCGGCGATCGATCCGGGGTGGCTGTCGCACACATAGACGACCACGTCGGCCGTCGCCAGCAGTCGAGCCCGGCGCGGTGTGAGCACGAGCTGGCCCGGCACCGTGATGAGCTGGCAGAGCAGGGGATACCCGCAGACCAACCCCGCCGGAATCTGCATCCAGTCAAAGAAGAGCGTGCGGCCGTGCAGCTCCGCCGGCGTGTGGACCTCGATGCCCCTCCGCGCCGCGAAGAGGCCGCAGAGCTGCCTCAGATTGGTCGTCTTTCCCGCGCACGCCACGCCGTCGTACACGACACGGACGACCAGCCGCTGTTCGTGGGGGTCGTAGATCGCCATCGCTCAGCCTCAGTCTTGCGCCACTTGCGCGGCGGTTCACGGATGCGGGGGAGTCCTCGATTCGGTCGTCAGGTGAACCAACCACGCTTGGGCTTGCTCAGCTCCTCGATCAGCTCGGCCACCCGGGATTGAGTGGCCCGGTGGCTCAGATCGGTCGCCGCGAAGCCCGCGCTGAGCGACGCCGAGATCTCGCGGAGCCCGGCCGCCGCCGCCTCCGCGCGCTCGGTAGCGGCGGCGACCGCGCCGTCGACGCGAAGCCCGAGGGCTCGCAGCTCGCCGGACCCGGCGGTGAGCTGGGCCGCGACGCCGGAAAGGCCCTTCACGACCTCGTCGACCCTGGCCAAGACATCCCCCAGCCCGGCGCGGAGGTCCACGTTCACGTCGACCGAGACCTGCCCAACCGCCTTGCCGAGGGCGTGCGCGACGGCGGCGAGCTGCTCGCGATGCGCCCGCGCGCGGTCGTCGAGCGCGCTCGCGAGCGTCGAGGTCGCGGCGGCCAGCTCCGCGCTGTTCGTCCGCGCCGCCTCGCGAACGACGACCTCGAGCGCCTGAGCCTTCGCCGCGGCGCGCTCGTGATCGGCGCGGCTCCGCTCTACAGACAGGTCGGCGCCCCGCTCGACCGCCGCCCGCAACGCGCGGAGGTGCTCCTCCTGCTCGTGCGCCCACGCGTGGAAGGCGGTGGTGAGGCCGTTGACGACGTCCGCCAGGTGGGCGCGATCGGCCTGCCCCGCCGCTTCGATCGCGCTGAGCCGCGCGGCCAAGGACTCGGCCCGCGCGGCGTCGGCGGCGCTCACCTTCTCGAGCGCCTCCGTGAGGCGCGCGGTCACGTCCGCGCGCACGCGCGAGACGCTACTGGCCACGACCGCGAGGTCCTCCGTCGTGGCGCGCGCCGCGAGCGACACGGTCACCTCTTCGAGTGACGCCGCGACCCCACAGAGCTGCTCCTCCGTCGTGCGCTGCGCGGCGGCCGACGCCCCGAGCGCGGCGTCGACCCTCACGACCTGGAGCGCGACGCGTGAGACCGCGTCTTCGAGCCGCTCGCTGACCCGGGTCGCCATCGCGTCCGCCTGCTCACGCGTAGTGTCTCGGAGGATTTGCCGGAGCGCAGTGAGGAGCGGATGCCCGCCGTCGGTCGCCCCCGCGGGCGCCCGGCCCCCGGGCCTCACCGTGTCGGGGGTGGGCTCGACGGTGATCTCTTCGTTCATCGCGGCGAGGATGTCGGACACGGCGGCCTCGAGGGTCTCCACCACGCCTTGCCCCTGCAGCGCAGAGGCCACCACGTGCGGCACTTCGCGGGCGTCGAGCTGCTCGATCACCACCTGCGCGCCGAGCGCGTCGGGCAGGTCGGTCTTGTTCACCTGGACGACCAGCGAGACCCGCGGCCGACGGCCGACGGCGAGCGCCCTCCGCACCGCCGCCAGACACTCACGGTTGCGTCCACTCGCCCCGGGCTCCGCGTCGGCGACGAGCACCACCGCGTCGACCTCGCGCAGCAGCTCGAGGAGACGATCGTCCGAGGGTGCGCCTCGCTGCGTGACGACCCTCACGACGACGTCGCAGTCTCGAAAGCGCTTCGTGTCGACGGGCTGCCAGGAGAGAGACATGGTGTCCCCCTCGGCTACGACCTGGAGCCCGCCCGAGAGGCGGCTGAGCTGCTGAAGGTTGGTCGCCTTGCCTCCCGCAGTGGGCCCGACATAGGCCACCTTCGCCTCGATTCTGCGGTCGCGTAGGTTGAGATAGGCCATGACGCCGCGCCATCCGTGCAAGGCGCACACCATTTAGTCATTTGCCTACTTTGTGGCCCCTCGGCGTCTCGCCATCCTGTTTGTGGACGCGTCGTCCATGTCTTGGACGGCCTTGCGCCCGACCGCGCGTCCATGGGACAGACGCGTGAGCCAGCGCGCGGCAGAGCTTGGATCCCGCTGTTGCTCGTTTCCTCCGGCCGCGGACGCCGCGACCCCGTGTTGGCGCGCGTCCTGCAACACGGCGGTCATGATGGGCAGCTCTCCCAACGGAAAACGCATCGTGCTCGTCGACGACGAGGAGGCGCTGGCGTGGTCCCTCGGGAGCCGCTTGCTCAAGGCCTATCCGACAGCAAAGATCGTCACTGCCCACGACGGAGAGACAGCCCTCGAACACATCCTCGAGACCCCGACGGATCTCCTCATCGCCGACATTCGCATGCCAGGAATCAATGGCATCGATCTCGTCCTGTCAGCGCGCGCGCGCCAGCGAGAGCTGCCGGTCATCCTGATGACCGCGTTCAAGTCCGTCGACATCACGCACCTCGACGGCGGCCCATTCACGGGCTTCCTGGAGAAGCCATTCGAGTTCGAGGCTCTGCGGGCGCTGGTCGAGCAGGCGCTCGCGCCGCCGGAGGTGGGCTTCTCCGGCGCCATCAACGTGCAGACTCTGCCCGACATCGTGCAGCTCTACGTCCTCTCGAGCGCTACAGGCGTCCTCTCGGTGCGCCACAAGGGCGGAGTTGGGCACCTGCACTTCGAGCAAGGTGCCATCTTGCACGCCGTCACCCAACGCGCCCAAGGCGACGAGGCGTTCTACGAGGTCATGATGTGGAGCGGCGGCGAGTTCACCATGCGAGCCGGCGCGACTACCCAGGAGCGCACGATACGCTCCCAGTGGCAGGAGCTGCTCATGGAGAGCGTGCGCCGCCTCGACGAGGCGCGACGCTCTGACGAGCCGGCGTCGGCCCGCACGGGGTGGACGCTGACGCCGCCGGCCCACGAGGCATCCATCGACGACAGCTTCCTCGAATACGAAGCGACTACGAGACGTATCCCATCCGCACGTGTTCCAAACGTGCCACTGACTGAACTGACAACGGAGCCTACAATGAACATCAAAGACGGACTCGCCAAGCTCAACCAAATCGACGGCTTCATCGGGGCCGCGCTCGTCGACTCCGAGAGCGGGATGCTGCTTGGTCAGGAGGGTGGCGGGGGGCTGAACCTCGAGGTGGCTGCGGCCGGCAACACGGAGGTCGTCCGGTCGAAGCGCAAGACGATGAGCAACCTCGGGATCAAGGAGAGCATCGAGGACATCCTGATTTCGCTCACCAAGCAGTATCACCTGATCCGGCCGCTCCGCAGCCGCTCGACCCTCTTCTTCTATGTGGCCCTGGACCGCACGCGCGCGAACCTCGCGATGGCGCGCATCACGCTGGCCGACGTCGAGAAGGACCTCATCGTCTGAGCGTCGAGCTCGCTACCCCCGACGACCCGCCCACGGGTCGACGGTCGTTTGGAGAGGCTCCGAGGACTCCTCGGGGCCTCTCTCGCGCGCGCGCGAAACGTCACGCGCTCCCCTATCTCTCCCATCTCCCCCATCTCCCCCATCTCCCCCATCTCCCCTATCTCTCCATCTCCCCCATCTCCCCCCATCTCCCCCCATCTCTCCCATCTCCCCTATCTCCCATCTCCCCCTCTCCCATCTCCCCCTCTCCCATCTCCCCTATCTCCCATCTCCCCCTCTCCCATCTCCCCTATCTCCACCGCCCCCCATGCATGACGAGAGGCGCGGGTGGGGTGGGGAGCTCGGCCGCTGGTGGGAGGAGCCGCATGTCCGAGGAGTCGTTCCCGCGCGCTCACCCGCGCCACCACGTCCCCGGCGAGCACACCCACCCATCAATCACCGCGCGGAACGACCCGAGTTGCGCAGGGGCCCACCAGC
>DAORJJ010000606.1:0-4266 GCA_035439005.1 Polyangiaceae bacterium
GACTCCGCGCCGCGGATTGGCACACTGGATGGGGCCCGTCCACGGGTGGCGGATGGCGTAGCGGCCCTGGAAGTTGTTCACCGACGCGGGCTGCGCCCCCTGCTCGAGCGGGCCCTGCCCGCCGGCGCGGCTCTCCCGCCCGCCGGCGATCGCGGGCGCCGCGCGGAACACCAGGTCGTCGCCGAGCGAGGTCGCGTCGTAGCGGAGGTGCATGCGCGTGAGCACATACGGCGTGCTCGCCTGCGCCGAGAAGCCGCCGAGCCCGCCGAGGCCGAGGCCGCCGCCGCCGCTGGGCACGGGCGCGTTCGGATCCGGTGGGGCGAGCACGAGGGGGTAGGTGACCGACACCGGCCGGCCGCTCGCGGGCGCGGGGAACTGGAGCACCGACATGCCGCGCTGGATGCACTGGCGCACGGTCGCGTCGGCGATCGTGCTGCCCGCGTCCTCCGCCTTCGAGACCGCGCCGCTCGCGTCGATCGTGAGGCGCGTGGTGACCTTCCCCGCGAGCTTGGGGTTCTGCGCGAGGCCACGCGTGTAGCAGGCGCGGAAGCGGGGGGAATGGCGCCTCAGGACCCGCTCGACGACCTCACTCGGGAGATCGCCCGTGACCGTCGCGGCGCCGCCGCGGACGACGGGCGCCGCTTGCGCGCGGCCTGGAGCGAAGCCCGGGCGCAGACCGGTCGTGCCGCTCGGGAGGACGTCGGCGCCGAGCGTGGCGAGATCGTTTCCGTCCAGGGTGGGGCCGGGGCATGGATCGCAGGTGCCCGCGTCCCACGCGTATTCGGTGACCACGGCCTTGGGAGTCTTCGCGAGCGTGTCGTCGAAGAGGGCGGCGTAGAACTCGCCGAACCGACCGCGCGTCGCGTCGGCGACGTCGAGGTTCGTGGGGATGGTGGCGTTCGGGTAGTTCGCGACCTCGAAGCGCTGGTGGCGGGCGAGCACGTTCACCACGAGGTCCTGCTTGCCGGACGAGTTGATGAGCCCGAGGCGCACCGGCAGGCTGAACGTGGCGCTGTCGTAGTGGAAGCGGAGCGGCGAGAGCGTGGCCCGCCCGCCCTCGAAGCGCACCTTCGCGGGGTCGACCTTGGCCACGAAGAACTTCATGCCGCTCGCCACGTACGGGCGGAAGAACGGCTCGGCGCCGCTCGGGATGGCGTACTTCTCCTGCTTCAGCCACGTGTCGAGCCCCGCCGCGTCGCGCGCGGAGAGGATGACCACCTCGTATTCGCCCACGGCGAACTTCGCCTCCACGCGCACGCCCAGGTCCCCGCTCCCGTGGCCCAACGTGCCGACGCTCCCGAGCCCGATGCCCGCGCCCCGGCCGCCGCCCCCCTCGCCGATGCCCGAGAGGCCGAGCGCGCTCGGGCAGGGATCCTGCTCCCAGTACTCGACCAGGCGAGGCGCGCCGAGGCGGTCGACCTTGTCGAACACCTCGCGCGGCAGCACCTTCACGCTCTCTTTCGTGAGCACCACCGGCACCGGGATGACGAGCGCGAACTTCTCGGGCGGGCCCTTGTAGTCGTTCTGCATCGAGAGCACGGTCTTCGTGCCCTCGCGCATCAGCACGACCTCGGTCGCGTCCGCGACGAGCTTCGCGTCGGCGCCCGCCACGTAGAAGCCGCAGAACGCGCGGGCGGGCTTCGGGGTGAGGAGCGCGAGCGCCGAGGCGAGGACGGACGCGCCGACCAGCGCGCGGGGTCGAGGTGGGAGCATGGGCCGAGTGTACAAGAGCGCCCCGCCGAGGAGGCGCCGGACAAAACAGAAGAGGCCGAAGGTGTCACCCCTTCGGCCTCGACTGCGCTCGCGGCGACGGATCGTCGCGAGACTTGGTGCTGCTGTGCGGGGCGGACGGGACTCGAACCCGCGGCCTCCGGCGTGACAGGCCGGCGTTATAACCGACTTAACTACCGCCCCTAACGTTACTCTATTCTACTGTATTTGTTCGTGATCTGGACCGCCAACCCCGTGGTAGGCGGGACAGGTCTCGAACCTGCGACATCCGGCTTGTAAGGCCAGCGCTCTACCACTGAGCTACCCGCCCAAACCCGACCCGACGCCTTTTAAGCTCCGACGCCGGACGGGTCAACAGAAAAACGCTGGCCGCTCCCGTTGACTCAGCGCGCGGCGGCGCTGAGGCGCTCGCGCTTGATGTTGAAGATGCGCAGGGGCTTCTCTTTGCCCTTGAGGTGCGCGGGGGGCAGCTCGTCGTATTCGAACCGCGAGCCGAGGCGGGAGAGCGTGCTCTCGCTGATGATGATCTGGCCGGCGAGCGCCGCGCCGCAGAGGCGCGCGCTGGTGTTCGCGGTGTCGCCGATGACGGTGTAGCTGAGCGCCTTCGAGCTGCCCACGTAGCCGGCGACGAGCGGACCCGTGTGGATGCCGATGCCGACGGCGAGCGGGGGGTGGTCCTCGTCGATGAGCCGCCGGTTGAAGCGGCCGAGGGCTTCCATCTGATCGAGCGCGCACTGGACGCTGCGGATGGCGTCGTCGGGGCGGAGCACCGGCGCGCCCCAGAACGCCATGATGCCGTCGCCCATGAACTTGTCGAGGGTGCCCTCGTAGCGGAAGATCTGCTCGACCATCTGCTCGAAGTACTCGTTCAGCAGGTCGAGGATGGCCCCCGCCGGCGCGCCCTCGCTCATGCTCGTGAAGCCGCGGATGTCGCTGTTGAACACCGTGCAGTCGGGGATCGCGATGCCGCCCTTCTTGATCTCGAGCTTGCCGCTCAGGACCTGCTCGGCGACGTTCGGGGAGAGCAGGCGCGAGAACCGCTCGCGGCTCACGATCTCTTGCTCGATCTTCTTCGCGAGCAGGGTGTTCTCGATGAACATCGAGGCCTGGTTGCCCACGGCGGTGATGAGCTCGAGGTCCTTCTGCTGGAACTGCGCGAGCATCTCGGAGTCGAGCCAGAGGGCGCCGAGCACCTCCTGCTCGTGGAGGAGCGGCACCACGATGGCGCTCGAGATCCGGTTCAGGATCATCGATTTTCCCTTCGCGCCGGCGAAGTCCATCGAGGCGTCGTGGGTGAGCACGCCGGTGCGCTCGGTCGTGACGTGGTTCAGGATGGTCGACGACACCTCGATGGGCTTGTCGGTGCCGTCGCGGCGGTGCGCGGCGCGCGGCTGCAGCGAGCCGTCCTCCTCCTTCATGAGGATGACGCCGCGGTCCGCCTTCACGAACTTGAAGAGCGAGAGGAGGATCTTGTGGAGCAGCTTGTCGAGGTCGCGCTCGAGGCCGATCTCGCGGGTGAGCTCCCACGTGAGGCGCAGGCGCTCGTAGTCGAGGCGGAGCTGCGCCGCGTCGTGCTGGACCTGGTCGAAGGGCAGAAACCCCTTCTGGGAGGCCGCGATCTGCGTGCCGATCTGCCGGGGAGACGAGTCGAGGACGTCGACCCGCGTGCGGAACATCTGGCGGTTCGGCGCGGCGGGCCCGGGCGGCGCGAGGCCGGGCGGGATCGGCGGCCCGAGCGGGCTCGTGCTGAACTGAGGCTGCGGCGCCTGGTTCGGGAGCGGCGGCGGGCGCCCCGGTTGCCCGGCTTGCCCCGGTTGCCCCGGCTGCCCCATTTGCCCCATGGGCGGCTGCGCGGGCTGGAGCTGCTGCTGCCAGTGCTGGCGTGGGGCGGCTTGCCCCGACATCGGTGCCGAGACCGGGCCACCGCGCGGCTGTCCGGCCTGGAAGGCCGCGGGCTGGTTGCTGGGGACGGGCGGCGGCCCCGCGTGCGTGGCCGGGTGGAGCACGGCGCCAGGGCCCACGGCCTGCTGGTTGAAGTCGAGCGGCGAGGAGCCGTCGTCGAAGCGCGCCCGCGTCATGCCCAGCGACACCTCGTCGCCGTGGCGCAAGAACTGCTCGCCGCGCACGCGCTCGCCGTTGATGTACGTGCCGTTGAGGCTGCCGAGATCGCGCAAGAGGTGGCGCCCGTCGCGGTCTTCCACGATGCAGTGCTCCTTCGACACGATCTTGTCGAGGAGCTGGATCGAGTTGTTCGGGTGACGCCCCAAGCTGTTGACGCCGCGGAGCTCGATCGCTTGCGGTCCGTCGGGCGTGGCCAGGATCAAGCGTGCCATCCGCGAGCGATGGTAGCGTGACCGCGCGTTTCCTAGAAAGCATCTTTTCGAGAACGCGCGCGGCCCGGGGCGGGCCGATCTTCCCCGCGGACGCGGGTCCGCTCTGGTAGCGTCCGGAGGGACCGATGGGCGATCCCAGGACCTCCAAGAAATCGAGCGCGGCGACCGCGGGCAAGAAGGTGGCGCGGAGCGGCGCCTCGGG
>DAORJJ010000607.1:0-4265 GCA_035439005.1 Polyangiaceae bacterium
AGGTCCCCACGGCGACCTGCTCGGGCTGCGCGAGCGCGGCCGTCTCGACCAGATCGCGCCCCACGAGGGTCCCGGTCGGGAGGTGCTCAGGCCGCGCGACGGCGGCCGTCTCGACGAGGTCCCGGTCGGCCCGCGCGCCCGCGCTCGGGACCGAGCCCTCGAGCGCGGCGTTCAGTCGCCGGCGACGCTCGGCGAGCTCCGGCCCCACCACGCGCTCGACGAGGGCGGCGACCTCCGCGTGGCTCGAGACGAGCGCGGCCGCGCGGGCGCGCGCTTCGAGGTCCGTCGCCAGCTCGCCCACGCTGGCGTAGCGCTCCTCCGGGCGTCTCGCGAGGGCACGCGCGATGACCGGCGCGAGGGGCGCGAGCCGCGCGTCGAGCGCGTCGAGGGGCGGCGCTTCGGCTCGGACGATGCGCTGCAGGGTGTCGACCTCGTTCGTCCCCTTGAACAGGCGGCGCCGCGCGAGCGCTTCCCACGCCACCACCCCGAAGGAGAACTGGTCGCTCCGCGCGTCCGCGGGGCGTCCCCCGACGTACTCCGGGGCCATGTACCCTAGCTTGCCCTTCAAGACGCCGGTGGTCGTCACGGTGTCGGCCCCGACCGCCTTGGCGATCCCGAAGTCGGAGATCCTCGCGACGCCGTCGAGGCCTACGAGCACGTTGCTCGGCGAGACGTCGCGGTGAACCAGCCCGAGGGGCCGCCCCGCCTCGTCGCGCGCGTGGTGCGCGGCGTGCAGACCCGACGCAGCGTCCAGGAGGACCCGCACGAGCTCGCGGGGAGCTCCGGCGCCCACCGGCGCCTCCGCGTCGGCTCGCGAGAGCTCGACGAGCGTGCACCCCTCGACGTAGTCGAGCGCGACCACGAGGTCGCCCGCGTCGTCTTCGATGTCGAGCACCCCCACGACGTTGGCGTGGCGGAGGCACGACGCGACGCGAGCTTCGACCGCGAGGCTCGCGGAGGCGGCCGGGTCGTCGCGCAGGTGAGGGTGGATCCGCTTCAGCGCCACGAGGCGCGAGAAGCCCGCCGCCCCGAGCGCGCGCCCGACGAACACCGTGGCCATTCCTCCCGTGCCGATGCGTACGAGCGCCTCGTAGCGCGAGGTGGCCCGCTTCGGCGCGGCGGGGGTCACCGAAAGGTCCCCGTGACCGTGAGCGCGCCGGGCGCGACGCCGAGCGCCACGGAGGGCTCGCGTGCGCCGCCGAACCTCGTGAAGAAGGCGAGCGCGACCGTCGTGACCGCGAGCGCCCCCGTCGCTCCCCAGGCGATGCGGGCGGCGGTCTGGGCGTCCTTCCCGGCGTCGGAGCTCGCGCGGCTCGGCTCGGCCACGAACGCGTCGTGGCGGGCCTTCGTGGCGGCTGTCAGCGCCACGCTCGCGCCCGCGGCGACCGCGGTGAGCGCCGCCGCGGAGGCGAAGAACGCGGGAGAGAGCCCCGCCGACGGTGACGTAGGCGGGGCGACGGGGGCCCGGCGCGCCAGCGGCGGGGTGAGGGCGGGCAGCTCCGCGGACGTCGGGGCGAGCACGAAGGTGGCGCCCGGGCCGACGTTCACCTGGACCGTGAGGGCCCCTCGGCCCTCGGCCTCGACGCGCACCTGCCGCGGCCCTGGGCTCACGAAGCCGGTCGCGCCGCCCAGGATCGTTCGCTCCTCGACGGTCGCGCGGCACGCGATCCCGTTTGGGCACGTCAAGCGAATCCGCCCCGCCTCCGAGGCGAAGCGCTGCCGCAGCTTCGCGGCCAGGATCGCGAGCGAGCCGTCGACCGCGCGCCGCTCGGCGCGATCGGCGAGCTCCATCCCGAGCCCCGGGTCCGACGCGCGCAGCGCCGCCGCCATGGCCAGCTGCAGCGCGCGAGGGTTCGGGGCGTGCTCGTCCGCCCGCGCGAGCCGCGCCGCCGCGACCGGGAACTCGCCGCGGTCGTAGGCGGCCGCGCCCGCGTCGTAGTACACGGCCGCCGCGGCCACGTCCTCTGCCCGCGCCGCCTGCGGGACGAAGAGGGCGCCGCCGCACAGCGCGGTGGCCCAGAGGAGCGCGGGGAGCCGGGTCACGTCGAACAGCTTATCGCGCTCCCTCTCAGCGCCGCCCGAGCTTCGCCAGCAAGCGCCCGAAGTAGGTGCGGTCGAGCCCCGCGAGCTTCGCGGCGAGGGTCTGGTTGCCCCCGGTCTCGGCGAGGACGCGCTCCACGTAGAGCTCGGTGAAGCGCGCCGCGATGGCCTCTCGCTGCTCGAGAAACGGCGCGTCGAGCCGCACGCTCGCCGCGAGCGCGGCGTCGACGCCGGCCGGCGCCGGCGCGGGGGCGGAGTCGTCGAGATCCCCCAGGGCGACGAACGCGCGGACGGTGTTTCGAAGCTCCCGAACGTTGCCCGGGAAGGGGCGGCGTCCGAGCTCCTCGAGCAGCTCGGTGGGGAGCCCCGGGGCCCCCTCTTCGCGCGCGAAGAGCTCCGCGAGCGGCGCGATGTCCGAGGGGCGCTCGCGCAGCGGGGGCACGCGGAGCCGGACGACGGCGAGCCGATAGTAGAGGTCCTCTCGAAAGCGCCCAGCCGCGATCTCGGCCGTGAGATCCCGGTTCGTGGCGGCGATGACCCGCACGTCGACGCGGCGCGGGACGTCCTCCCCGACCGCGGACACCTCTCCCCGCTCGAGCGCTCGGAGCAGCGCGGGCTGGACCTCGAGCGGGAGCTCGCCGATCTCGTCGAGCATCAGCGTCCCGCCGGCCGCGGCCGCGAACGCGCCGAGCCTCGTGTCGGTCGCGCCCGTGAACGCGCCCTTCTTGTGCCCGAAGAGCGTGCTCGCGACCAGGTTCTGCGAAATCGCGCCGCAGTTGACCGGGACGAACGGCCCCTCCGCCACGCGCGACCCCTCGTGGAGCGCACGCGCGACGAGCTCCTTGCCTGCCCCCGTCTCCCCCTGGACCAACACCGGCACCATCGAGCCGTCGAGCCTCGCGAGCATGCCGAAGAGGCGCTGCATCACCTCCGACGCGCCGACGAGGCCGCGGAACCCGGCGACCTTCAGCGGCTCGCCTGGACCGACGGCGTCCGGCGCGAGCTCGATGGCGATCGTCTGCGCGCCGATGCGGAACATGCTGCCGGGCGTGAGGACGATGCGCTCGACTCGCTGGCCGAGATAGAACGTGCCGTTGCGGCTGCCGAGATCGCGCACGAGCACGCCCTCCGGCGCGAGCTCGAGCTCGACGTGACGCCGCGACACGGCGAGGTCGTCGACGACGAGATCGCACGTCGAGCTCGCCCCGAGCGTCGCGGCGCCCTCCTCGATGCGGAGGGGCGCGGTGGAGGCCCCCACGACGCGAACGCGGACGGGCAACGGCGCGGCGAGCGCCGGGCTCCGCGCGATGGTCCGCGTCCTCGACTCGCCGCTCTTCATCGTGATCACGGTACGTTGCGCGTCGCTCGAATTCAATTTCGACGTCCGGGGCCGGGCTCGTGGGTGCGGCCGCGCACGCGCAGCCGGTCGCCCGACTACTTGCCGGCGCACGTCCAGAAGGCGACGTTCTTGAAGACCACGGTGACCGCGCCGCCGTCCGGCAGCCCGCCGATCCACCCGGGCCCGAGCTGGAGCGAGCGCACCGGAATGCGCGGGAAGTCGCGGACGAGCGGCCCGTCCACGCCGTCGAACCGCGCCTGGATCGAGCCGCCGGGGCCCCCGTCCTCGCTCGGACGGACGCGGTAGTACACCACGTGAGAGCGCGTCCCGGCGCCGTCCGACTTGTCGCGGAACAGGGCGCCCGCCATCAGCATGGAGGTGACGGACCAGCCCTCCGCGGTCCGAAAGAGCGCGACGTTGGCCGTGTTGTCCGAGCTCGTGAGCTGCTGGATGCGCAACGCGCCCTCCGGCGGCGCGGGCTGGAGCTCGAGCACCTTGAACTCGAACTGGACGGCGTAGTCACGCGCGTCGAAGCCCCGCGCCACGGTCGCCTCGCTGCCGGGCGGGCCGATCGACAGGCGCACGCCCCCCGCGTCCTCGAGGGCGACCTGCCCTGGCCTCGCGCTCTCGACCCAGTCCGAGGTCCCGGCGTCGACGAAGCTCGTTCGGTAGACCGGCTCCCGAAGCGAGCACTCGTCGTCCGCCGCGGGCGCGTCCGCGGCGGCGGGCGCGTCGACGACCGAGGCGTCGCCCGTGGCCACGGGGAGGTCGAAGCTCCAGCAGGCCCACGCGCCCCTCCCGAGCAGGACGAGCAGCACGAGGCCGACCACGCCACGACTTCGCGAGGTGCTGCGCGCAGGCGGGCTCACTCCGGCGATTCTGTCAT
>DAORJJ010000608.1:0-4261 GCA_035439005.1 Polyangiaceae bacterium
GGTCGGGATGCGGCGGCGGCGGGCCGACGGGAGTAAATCAACGGGCTGCTAGGGCGCGCGGCCCCGTCGCGACCCGCCGGGTCGAACAGGGTCAAGAGGCCGGCCACGCCGGCACGCGCGCCATCGAGCGGTCGTGGACCTTGCCCATCAGCGCGAGCGACACCGCGCCGCCCACGCCGACGAGGAACATGTCCCACTGGGCGTCCCACACGTCGCCCTGGCTGCCGAGGAAGGCCTGGCCCAGATCACTCGCCACGAGCAGCGTGGTCCACCACTCGAGCAGCTCCCAGAAGGCGCCGAACGCGAACACGACGCACCAGGCGAGGAACGCGAGCCAGCCCCCGCGGACGAGGGGCGTGTGCCGGAGCAGCACCTCGCGCGTGAGGAGCGCGGGGAAGAAGCCGAGCGCCAGGTGCCCGATGCGGTCGTAGTGGTTGCGCGACAGGTGAAACGCGACCCGGGCCCACTCGCCGAGCGGCGTCTTCGCGTACGAGTAGAAGCCGCCGTACACGAGCACGAGCACGTGGAGGAACGTGCCCACGTACACGAGGTGCGACAGCGGCCGGCGGCGGTACGTGGCCACCATGTACGCCACGAGCAAGAGCCCCGGCACCACCTCGAGCGCCCAGTTCTGGCGCCCCGCGGGCGGCGCGTACGCGGTCACCGCGCAGATCGCGCCGAGCGCGACCAAGAGGCCGACCGGGAGGCGACGGTGGGCGGCGGACTCCAGGCGGGGTTAGCCCTTCTTCTTCTGCACGAACGCGGCGATGCGCGCGATGGAGTCGAGGTTCTCGGGGAGGAGCTCCGCGTCGTCGACCTTGATGCCGTAGGCCTCCTCGAGGTGGGCCACGACCTCGAGCACGCCCGTGGAGTCGATGACGCCCTTGTCGAGGAGCGAGGCGTCGTCCGCGAGGCCCGCCGCGTCGGCCACGTAGAAGTTCTTCACGATGAACTGGCGGACTTCGTCCTGAATGCTCATGGTCTCTCTTCCCTCACGCCGGCGCTCCGCCGGCACTTGCGCCACTGAAAACGGGCTCGATAGTCTCAGGTTCGCCCCGAGAGAACAAGCGAGGAAGCCGCGCGGGCGTCGGGGCGGCCTGTCCGGCAAGGCGGCACAGGCCTTCCCTCTTGTCGCCGGGGCGGCACGCGCCGCCCCGCCCCAATGAAGTGAATTCATTGGGGCCCCACCCCACGCGGGCCCTTCCGCTACGCGTCGGGCGAGCGACCGTGGGACACGTCGTCAGGCGAGGCGGTCGATCACGGTCTTGATGGGCACCTCGCGGGGCGCCGCGGGGCGCGCCAAGATGTGCTCGTGCACGAGCTGCGTGGAGAGCATGCCCACGACCCCCATGTTGTCCGCGTTCGAGAACTGGCCGCTCGCGGCGCGCGCGAGGCACTTCTTCCACAGGGTCTGCGAGGCGGGCACCGAGAACACCCCCGCCTCGGCGATCGACGCCTCGCTCATGAGCGCCGCGGCCCACTCCGGCGGCTCGCCGGCCTCGTCGACGAACGAGAGCGCGTCGGGCGCGCGGTACGGCTGCTTCTTCCGCGCGAGGATGTCGGCGGGCACGAGATCGCGGCTCGCGCGCTTCAGGATGTGCTTCTCGTCCAAGACCCGAAGCTTGTAGTGTGCAGGCAATGAGTCGGCGAGGGCGATGACGTCTTTGTCGAGGAACGGGAAGCGCCCCTCGACCGAGTTGCCCATGAGCATGCGATCGCCCTGCGACGACAGCAGGTAGCCGGTGAGCAGCGTGCGGATCTCGATGTACTGGTCTTGCGCCAGGGTGGACCAGCCCTTGAACGCGGGCGGGAGCGTGCCCAGGAGCTCGGCGGCGACGTCGCGCGCGCCGACCTCGGCCTGCACCGCGGGCGAGAAGAGGCGCTTCAGCGCGCCCGTGGACCGCCAGCGGGCCTCGTGGGCGAAGCCCGGCAGGCCGGCCCCCTCGAGGTTCTTGCCGAAGAACTGCACCGCCATGGCCTTCTGCGCCACGGGCGAGCGCGCGAGGTACGGGTAGAGCCGGTCGAGCAGCAGCGGGCGCAGCTTCGACCCGGGCTGCTTGGCCCAGAAGCGCCGCACCTTGCCCTCGCGGAACAGGTCGTAGCCCGCGAACATCTCGTCGGCGCCTTCGCCGGTGAGCACGACCTTGATGCCCGCCTCGTGCACGAGCCGCGAGAGCAGGAAGAGCGGCGCGGGCGCGGTGCGGAGGACCGGGCGCTCCGCGTAGCGGATCACGTCGGGGAAGACCCGGGCGATGTCGCCGCGCTTCACCACGATGGAGTGGTGCTCGGTGCCGAGGCGCTCGGCCATCTGGCGCTGGTACTGCGTCTCGTCGTACTCGGCGTCTTCGAAGCCGACCGAGAACGTGGAGAACTTCTCGCCCTTCGCGCGGAGGCCGAGGGCGGCGACGAACGAGCTGTCGAGCCCGCCGGAGAGGTAGCTGCCGACCTGCACGTCGGCGCGCAACATGCGGAGCGCGGTGGCCTTCTCGAGCGCGTCGCGGACCGCGACGGTCGCGTCCTCGAGCGACCCCTTGAAGGCGTGGGTGCCGTCGGGCTCGGCGTAGCTGGCCTCCCAGTAGGGGTGCTCGCTCATCTCGCCGTTCTTCGTGTACGTGCGCACCCAGCCGGCGCGGAGCTCCTCCACCCCGCGGAACACGCTCTGGGGCGGCACGATGCTCCAGAAGGTAAAGGTCTGCTCTATTCCGATCGGGTCGAACGCCCGGGGGATGCTCGCGTCGGCCGCGAAGATCGCCTTCACCTCGCTGCCGAAGAACACGCGCCCCTCGTGCTCGCAGAGGTAGAGCGGGCGCACGCCCACGCGGTCGCGCGTGAGCACGAGCTTCTGCTGCTTCTCGTCCCACAGGGCCACGGCCCACTGGCCGTTCATGCGCGCGAAGGCGTCGTCCCCCCAGGCCTCGTAGGCGTGGACGATGACCTCGGTGTCGCTCTTCGTGTGGAAGGTGTGGCCGAGCGCCTCGAGCTCGGCGCGGAGCTCGACGTAGTTGAAGATCTCGCCGTTGAACGCGATCCACAGCGTGCCGTCTTCGTTGGAGAGCGGCTGCTGCCCGGTGGAGAGGTCGATGATGGAGAGGCGTGCGTGCGCGAGGCCGCAGCGCGCGTCACGGTAGACGCCGAACTCGTCCGGCCCGCGGTGGTGCATCGCCCCGCACATGCGCGCGAGCTCCTCCCTCGAGGGCGTCTTCTTGCCTGGCGTGCGCGCGAAAATTCCTGCAATCCCACACATGGTGTCTCTCCCCGCGGGCCTCGCCGTGGCGGCCAAGCGCCCGCCGATGCTACCGGAAGCGCGGGTGAAATCGGCGCTTCTTGATCTTCGATCGCGCGCCTCTCGCGCTACGTGCCCGCGGCGCCGCCGAACACCCACCGCCCCGCTCTCCCCGCGGCCGTGAGCAGCTCGGCGATGGCGAGCAGGTCGGCGAGATCTCCCCCGGGGCGGCCTTGGGCCTCGAGCGCCAGCGCGCCCTCCTCGAGCGCGCCGGTGGAGTGCAGCGCCTCGCCGAGCGCGAGCGCGGTCGCGGGGTCGGTCACGCCGCACCACCAGTCGCACGCGCGCGCGCGCCGCGTGAGCCACCAGGGCAGGCCCGCGGGGTCGGCGGCGCGCATCGTGGCCCGCAGGCCGTCCCACGCGGCGATGGCGGGCGCGGGGTCCTCCAGGGCGGCGCGGAACGCCGCGCGGTGGTCGAAGCCGTCGTGGACGAGGTAGTCGGAGACGGGCGCGTCCGCGCGGAAGCGGCGGGTGGCGCCGACCAAGCACACCCCCAGAATGATCGTGGCGGCGTCGAGGCCCTCGAGGGCGCGCCCCGTCGCGGTCCGCGGGGCGCGCGCGCCGGTCTCGGCGACGTCGTCGGGCTCGGGGCCGTAGATCTCGTAGCTCCCGGCCTGGGCGGCCGCCACGAGCGCCTGCCAGGTCGCCTCGTCGACCTCGCCCGAGAGCGCGCGGCAGCGCTCGTACGCGGCCGCGTCCACGGTGGTGTAGCTCCCCTCGCTCATCGTCGCCTCCCCTCACGAGCCAGCGCGGCGCCTCCAGCATCGCAGCGAGCGACGCGCGGAGCAACCCCGCGGGCGGAATCCACGCCCCTCGGCCGCGAGGTCCGGTACGACTGCCGGATGCCTCGCCGCCCCGCCCCGTCGACCGTCGCCGCGCTCCCCGCGCGCGCCTCGCGCTCCTCGCACCGCGCGCGCCTCGCGCCCGTCGGCCTCGCCTCGCTCGCCTCGCTCGCCTCGCTCGCCGCGTGCGTGCCCG
>DAORJJ010000609.1:0-4247 GCA_035439005.1 Polyangiaceae bacterium
TTTCCTTGAGCGTCTTGCCGATGTGCTCGAACACGGCCAGCTGCGCGAGGCGCACGCCCTGGGACTCGGCGAGGAGCTGCGCGCGGCACTCCGCGTCGCACGCGTACTTGCGCGCGCCCCTCGGCCCGCGCACGACCTGCGAGACGAGCTCGACCGAGAACCGCTTCGAGCACGCGTCGCACACGACGCTCCCGCCGGAGGTCTCGCCACGGACCGACTTGCCCTGGCAGGCCTGCGAACAGAAGAAGAGAAAGCCCCCGTCGCGCTCCTCCATTTGGTAGCGAAACTGGACGTCGAACTCGCGGTTGCAGACGCTGCAGCTCTCGTGCATGGCCGCCATGATGGGTAATCCTCCTACCGCACCACGAGAGTGGCGCGCCCATCGGAGGTGCCAGAGTCCGAGGAAGAGGGCCAAGAAAGCTGCGTCGTCCCGCGCGCGACCGATCAACTATTTCCTTTTTCAATCCATCACTTAAGAGCAACATTAAATGCCAATTATCGGGACACGAAGAGGCGGCTGAGTCCTCACCGCGGGGCCCGAGCGCTCTCGCGACCCACTCGCGCGACGGCGCCCACTCGCGACGTGGCGCCCACTCGCGCGACGCGCGTGTCGCCTCGCGACCGGCCGGGGCGCGAGCTCCAGCGGACGGGAGGCCGGCCTCCCCGCGCGCGACCCCCGCCGCGACCCCCCTGCGGCGGGCACGACGGCGCGCCGCGGGGCTCATGGCTCGACGTCACCACGCGAACAAAATGCGCGCGACGCGCGATCCCGAGGGAGCGCGCGTCGCGTGGGGCTGGCTGGGGCGGCGCGGGGAGCGCGCGGGCCGCTACTCGGCGAGGGCCTCGCCGGCGACGTCGTCGGCGTCAAACTCCGCCTGGGTGTCGTCGTCCTCGTCCTCGTCTTCGTCCTCCTCCTCGACGACCGGCTTCGTGAGGACGGGCAGCCGGCGCTTGCCGACGGGCCCCTCGTCCACGTAGTCGCGGAGGGCCGACATGTCCTTCAGCGCCTCGAGCTTCGCGAGGCCCTTCACCTCGACCTGACGGATGCGCTCGCGCGTGAGGTTCATGATCGCGCCGACCTCCTCGAGGGTCGTGCCGCCTTTGTCGGCGACGTCGAGCGCGCAGGTCTCGGTCATCTCCCAGACCTCGAGGTCGGGGAAGTTCAGCTTGATGGCGCCGGTCTTCGCCGACACGTCGAGGTAGAGGTGGTGCTTGCACGAGACGAACGGGCAAGGCCGCTCGCCGCTGGCGCACTCGACCCGCGTCTTGGGGCGCTCGACCTCCGAGTCCGGGTACATCATGCGGCCGAGCTCGAGCTCGCGCTTCGTCATGCGCTTGACGCTGATCGTGCGCGCACGCACGTCCCGCTTTCGACGCGAGCGCCGCTGCTCTCGCGTCACGCTCTCCTCCGAGGGAGAGAGCGCGAGCGCGCCCTCCGTGCTCAGGGTCGGTGCGTCCGCCGCCACCTCGTGCTCGAACTCGCCGTCCTCGATCTTCGCGTCCATTGCGTATCCTCCCAGTCACTCAAGCCGACCGCGCTCGCTCGAGAGCGCGCAAAACTGCCCCAGCGCTCACCGGCCGCCTCGCCGTAGCGCACACCTCGCCCCGCCAACCTCACGCATGCCGTCGCGCGCCCAAGGGCACGCCCTCACCCCGCCACCGCGCCCACCGCGAGACCGCTGGCGGGAGGGAGAGCGAGAGTCTTCGCCAAGCGCGCCCGAGGGCCGAGGCCCTCGCTGCCGGGACCCCCTCGGCCGTCGGCGACGCGCTTCATGTGCTTCCCGAGGGCCTCAGTTGGCCGACGGGTCTACTGCGGGCCTGGCGATCACGGAGCGGGTTCCACCCTCGAGCACGCCGGCGAGTTCCGAACGGACCGGACCATAAACCGCGATGGATTCGACGGTCAATCCATCGGATCGCAAAAAAATTGAGCGACTCCGCAATGGAGAGGAATCCGCACGCTTCCGTGCAAGCACGGACGAACAATGTCCTACCTACGCGAGGCCATGGACGTGTGTCGGGCGCGTGACGAACCACGCCCGACCGCGCGCGCTTCCCCAGCGGCGGCGCGACGCTAGTGGGTCCCAATGTAGGCGGCAAACTTACCGTGTTTCCATCGTGACCTAGGCCCCGCCGCGCGGTCCTCGTGGTACCCTCCTCGGGCATGACGGCGCTCGCGCGTGAGAAGCCTGAAGGCGCCCACGCCCACGACGTGCTCGCCCGCGGCGCACGCATACGCTTCGTCGACGAGGGCGAGGGGCCGCCGATCGTCCTCATCCACGACTTCCTCTCGAGCCAGCTCGAGTGGGATCACGTGCGGCCGCTGCTCGCCGCCCACATGCGCGTGGTGGCGCTCGATCTGCCCGGCTTCGGCGCGAGCGAGTCGCCCGACCCGCTGAAGTACCGCTACACGTTCGACGGCTTCGCCGACTCGGTCACCGACGTCATCGCCGCGCTCGGCCTCGGCCGCGTCTCCATCTGCGGGCGCGGCATGGGCGCCGCCGTGGCGCTCACCCTCGCGGCGAGCCACCCGGACCTCGTCGACTGCGTGGTGCTCGTCGCGCCGCACGTCTACCCCTCGCGCGCGCGCTTCTTCGAGCGCCTCGCCGAGGTGCCCTTCCTCGGCTCGTTCCTCTTCAAGCAGGTGTACGGGCGGGGCTTCCTTCGCACCTATCTCGGCGGCAGCCGCGGGCCACACGCCGACGCCGCGAGGGCGCGCCTCGAGGACCACCTCGGGCGCTTCGACGCCCCCTCCACGCGCCAGGCGGCCTACGCGACGCTGCTCGCCATGCTCGACGCGCGCCCGGTGGTCGCGAAGGTGCCGCGCGTCAACGCGCCGTGCCTCATCGTGTGGGGCCGCGAGGACCCGAGGGCCCCGGTCGAGCTCGGGCGGAAGCTCGCGCGCGAGCTCTCCCGCGCGCGGCTGGAGGTGGTCGACAGCGGCCACTCCCCGGCGGAAGACTGCCCCGACCTGCTCGCGCGACACACGCTCGAGTTCCTCGAGGCCGAGCGGAGCCGCGCGCTGCCGCGGCGGCGCCCGAAGGAGCCCAGCTCCGCGCCCCCACCGCCGCGCCGGCCGCGCCCTCGCAAGGGCGACCCTTGAGCGGACCGGCCTCCGGACGTGCGCGCGTGCTCCGCAACGCGCAGGTGCGCCTCGGCGCGGCGCTCGTGGGCGCGGTCGCGCTCTTCGCCCTCCTCGCCCCCTGGCTCTCGCCGCACGACGGGCTCACGAGCGACTTCGCGCGCGGAGTGTCCCCGCTGGGGCCCGTGGGCCCGAGCGCCGAGTTCTGGCTAGGGGCCGATCGGCTCTATCGCGATCAGCTCACGCGGCTCGCGCTCGGTGGGCGCACGTCGCTGTGGATCGGCCTCTCGTCGACGGCGCTCGCGACGGCCCTCGGCACGCTGGTGGGCGTGCTCGCTGGATACTACGAGGGCGCGCGGGGCGCCCGGCTCCCCTGGCTCCTGGTCGCCGGCCTCGCGGGCCTGCTGGCGCTCACCGTGCTCGGCTCGCCGGCGGTCGTGGGGCGCGTGTTCGCGCACCACGGCGTCTTCCCGCTCGTCGCGCTCGCCGCGCTCTTCGCGCTCGGGCGCGCGACCTGGCGCGCCGGGCCCGAGGTGACCCTCGACGCCGCCTTGATGCGCTCGGTCGACGTCGGGCTCGCGTTCCCGTTCCTGCTCCTCGTGATGGCGCTCGCCTCGGTGTTCGAGCGGACGAGCGCCACCACCATCCTGCTGACGCTCGGCTTCACCGGGTGGCTGGGCATCGCTCGCATCGTGCGGGCGAAGACCATCCAGGTGCGCAACCAAGAGTACGTGACCGCCGCGCGCGCGCTCGGCCAGAGCACGCCGAGGATCCTGTGGCTCCACGTGCTGCCCAACGTCGCCGGCCCGATCGTCGTGCTCGCGACGCTCTCGGTGGCGCAGATGATCGTCGCCGAGAGCGTGATGAGCTACCTCGGCGTGGGCTTGTCGCCGCCCACCGCGACCTGGGGCTACATGCTCTTCGAGGGCCAAGAGGTCTACGCGACGGCCCCGTGGCTCCTCGCGGCGCCGTTCGCGGCGATCCTCGCGTGCGTGCTCGGCTTCAACCTGCTCGGCGAGGGCCTGCGCGACGCCCTCGACCCCCGGAGCGAGTGAGCGTGGCGCGTCGCCCTCTGCGCGCCCCGCGCCACCTCGTCGCGAACGCCGTGGCGGCGTGGCTCGCGGCGGCCTCGACGGGCTGCATCTGGCGCTGACCGAGGCGCATG
>DAORJJ010000610.1:0-4243 GCA_035439005.1 Polyangiaceae bacterium
GTCGGCGCCCGACGCCCCGAGCGTCGTCCCGAGCGGGTCGGGCGACGCCTCGCGCCCGCCCTGCGCGGACGGCGCGCCCGCCCCGTACCCCGCGGCGTCGAGGATCGACCTCGCGGCCGTCGTGCCCGATCTCACGTTCACGTCGCCCACCGGCCCGCTCGCCCTGCGCTCGTTCTACGAGCCGTGCGCAGCGCGCGCGCGGCTGCTCGTGCTCCGCGAGATCGCCGGCTTCTGCGAGGGGTGCCGGTGGAGCCTCGCGCACACCGCAGACCTGCTCCCGCCCGAGCTGCGCGAGCGCGTCGAGGTGGTCGACCTCGTGGTCTCCGACGAGCGAAACTTCCCGGTCGCGACCGCCGCCGATCTCGCGCGGGCCGCGCGGGCCCTGCCCGGGCTCTCCGCGGTCCACGCGGCCGATCCGGCGTTCACGTTCGCGCCGGTGGGCCTCGCCGACACGCGCCTGCCGTTCCTCGTCGCCATCGATCGCCGCACCATGAAGGTCGTGCAGCTGCTCGTCGACCCCGCGCCGGAGGACGCCCGCTTCACGCTCCGCCAGACCATCGCCGCGCTGGACGGCGCGCCGGGGCCGGCGCCCGAGGCCCTCGTCGCGGTCGACGGCCTGTTCCCGCAGAACCACTGGGCGCTCATCCAGCAAATGCGCGCGCCTGGCGCGCCGCCGCCCGACCCCACCAACGCCGTCGCCGACGATCCCGCCGCGGCCGCGCTCGGCAAGCGCCTCTTCCACGACGCCACCCTCACGCCCTCGGGCACCGTGTCGTGCGCCACCTGCCACGTCCGCGAGAAGGGCTTCGCCGACGGCCGCGCGCGGGGCCTCGGCCTCGCCGAGGGCGACCGCCACACGCCCTCGGCCACGCTCGCCGCCCACGCGCCGTTCCAGTTCTGGGACGGCCGGGCCGACACCCTCTGGCAGCAGGCGCTCGGCCCGTTCGAGAGCGCGGGCGAGATGGGCTCGAGCCGCCTCTTCGTGGCGCGCCGCGTGGGCGCCGCGTACGCCGCGGAGTACGCCGCCGTGTTCCCGCGCGCGCCGCTGCCGGCCATGGCCGATCTCGCCCGCTTCCCCGCGAGCGGCAAGCCCGGCGAGCCGAGCTGGGACGGCATGGCCGCCGCCGATCGCGACGCGGTGACGCGTGTGTACGTGAACGTAGGCAAGGCGATCGCCGCCTACGAGCGCACGCTGCGGGTGGCCCCGGGGCCGCTCGACCGCTACGCGGCGGGCGATCTCACGGCGCTCACGCCCGCGCAGAAGAACGGCCTCCACGTGTTCATCCTCGCGGGCTGCGCGCAGTGCCACTACGGCCCGCGCCTCACCGACGACGCCTTCCACGCGCTCCGCTTCGAGACCGGGCGGCGCGACGGCAAGCCCGACCGCGGCGCCCTCGATGGGCTCGCGGCGCTGCTCGCCGACCCCATCCGCCGCGAGGCCGCCGCGTACTACGACGCGCCGCCGCCCGCGCTGCCCTTCACGGTGGTGCCCCCTTCGATGCTCGGCGCCTTCAAGACGCCCTCGCTCCGAGGCGTGGCGGCCCGCGCGCCGTACGGCCACGGCGGCACGCTCGCCGACCTCGCGGCGGTCTCGAAGCACTACGGTGAGCGCGGCCTCCCCGCCGGGGACCCGCGCGCCGTGGGCGAGACCGAGCCGTGGGCGGTGCGGTTCATCCCCCAGCACGCCGAGGAGGTCACCGAGTTCATGCGGGTCCTCGACGAGGCGTCGATCGAGCCGTGAGCGCCCCGCCCGGCGCGCCCCAGGTGGCAGGCTACGAGATCGTCCGCGAGCTCGGGCGCGGCGGCATGGGCGTCGTGTGGGAGGCCAACGACGCCCGCCTCGAGCGGAGGGTCGCGCTGAAGGTCCACCACGCGGGCCGCTCGAGCGAGGACACCGAGGTCGCGAGCGCGCAGATCCGCGCGGAGGCCAAGCTCGCGGCGCGCATCACGCACCCGGGCATCGTGCCCATCCACGACGCCGGCGTGACCGACGCGGGCGAGCCCTACTACACGATGGAGCTCGTCTCTGGCGCCGGCCTGCACGACCTCATCGACGAGGGCCCCTTCCCGGAGGATCGCGCGCTCGACTACCTCGGGCAGCTCGCGCGCGCCGTGGCCGAGGCCCACGAGCTCGGCATCGTGCACCGCGATCTCAAGCCCCCGAACGTGCTCGTCGACAAGTCGGGGCACCTGCGCGTGCTCGACTTCGGCCTCGCGCGGCGCTGGCGCGCGGCGGAGGACGAGCAGGCCATCGCCGGGACGCTCGAGTACATGTCGCTCGACCAGCTCGTGGGCGAGCCGCCGCGCCCCGCGCACGACGTGTACGCGCTCGGCGTCATCTTCTACGAGATGTTGACCGGCCGCCTGCCGTACGGCGGCCAGAGCGTCGTCGCCCTCGTCGCGCGGCACCTCGACGGCCCGCCGAGGCGCCTCCTCGAGCTCCGGCCGAACCTCGCCACCGATCTCGAGCGGCTCTGCTTGCTCTGCCTCGAGCGCGACGCCGACAAGCGACCGACCGCGCGCGCCCTCGCCGCGGCGGCCGAGGGGCTCTTGCGCGGCCGCCCCCTCGACGGCCTGCTCGCGCCGTCGACCGCCCCGCCGCACGTCCCGAAGGCGCTCACCCGCGCGCCGCTGCCCGCCGCGCTCACGACGGAGGCGACGCTCGTCCACGCGTGGTCGTGGACGCTGAAGGCCCCCGTGCGCGCGCTCTGGCCCCTCGTGTCGAACACCGATCGCTTCAACAAGGCCGCGGGGCTCCCGCCGGTCGAGTACGACGAGCCGACCGACGGCACGGGCGTGCGGCGCGGCCGCGCGCGCTCGCTCGGCTTCGCGCTCGAGTGGGACGAGCACCCCTTCGAGTGGGTGCACGAGTCCGAGCACGCCGTGTACCGGCGCTACACGAGCGGTCCTGTCGCGGCTGTGTGGAACCGCGTGGCCCTCACCGCGCGCGACGACGGCTCGACGGAGCTCGTGCACGAGGTGCGCGTCGCGCCGCGGAGCGCGCTCGGCCGCCTGGCGGCGCAGGTGCAGCTCCGCTTCCTCCTCCGTCCGCGCGCCGAGGCCGTGTACCGCCGCCTCGACGAGGCCGCGCGCGCGCTCGGCGACGCGGTCTCCGCCTCGGACGACCCGTTCGAGCCGCCCCACGTGGCCGACGACGCCCTCCGCTCGAGCGTCGCGCGCGTCGCGAAGCGGCTCGAGGGGGCGCGCGGCGCGGCCGGCGAGGCAGGCTTCCCCGCCGCGCTCGTCGGCAAGCTCACCGAGCTCGTGCTCACCGCCCCCGCCAAGGCCCTCGAGCGCCTGCGCCCGTACGCCCTCGCCGACGCCTGGGGCCAGCCGCGCGCCGAGGTGCTCGACCTCATGCTGCACGCCGCGAACGCCGGGCTCCTCGAGGTCGCGTGGGACCTCGTGTGCCCGGAGTGCGCGCAGCCGCGGGCGTCGGTGCCTTCGCTCGGCGGGGTGAGCCGCCTGGGCGCGTGCCCCTCGTGCCGCGCGACCTACGCGGAGGACCTCGCGGCCACGGTCGAGCTCAGCTTCCGCCCGCCGCGCGCGCTCCGCGAGACCCGCGCGTCGGCCTACTGCCTCGGCTCGCCGGCCGCGCGCCCGCACGTCCTCGTGCAGCAGGTGCTCGCGCCGGGCGAGGCGCGGGTCGTGCGCGCGCGCCTCGAGGTGGGCGAGCACCGCGTCGCGGGGCCCGGCCTCACGCCGTGGGAGCTCACCGCGAGCCCCTCGGCGTACCTCGATGTGTGCAAGCTGCAAATAAAAGACGGCGCCGTGTCCGCGCCCAGCCACCTCGTGCGCGCCGCGGAGATCACCTTCGAGCTCGAGAACCTCGGCGCCGAGCCGGCCCTCGTGCGCGTGGAGACCCTCGCGCACCGGCGCGACGGCGTGACGGCGGCGGTGGCCCTGAGCCACCCCACGCTGCGCGAGCTCATGTCGGTGGCGCTCCTGCCCGAGGGCGAGCACGTGGCGGTGACGCACGCGGCGTTCCTGTTCGTGGGCGTGGGCGAACCCCGCGGCCTCTTCGCGGCCCTCGGCGACGCGGGCGCGCTCGCGCTCCTCCAGTCGCTCGACGCGCTCCTCGTCGAGGCGAGCACCCGCCACCTGGGCCGCGTCGTGGAGGCCTCGGCCGACCGCGTGATCGCGGCCTTCCCGCACGCGGAGGCCGCGGTGTCGGCGGGCCTCGAGATCGCCGCGGTGGTGGTCGAGCAGCACCTCCAGCCGGGCGGCGACGTGTGCAAGGAGG
>DAORJJ010000611.1:0-4218 GCA_035439005.1 Polyangiaceae bacterium
TTGCCGGCGCCGTTGGAGCCGAGCAGGGCGACGGCGCGGCCCTCGCGCGGGTGTGGGCGCCGCGCCTCCGCGGAGCACCGTTCGTCGGGGACGACCGCGGCTGGACCGCCGACGAGCGCGTCGCGGCGCACCTCAACCACTACCTCGAGCCCGGCGGCAAGCACACGTGGGACGTGGGCGACGTGTGCCGCTCGTTCGACGGCGCCACCTACGGCAACGCGCTCTTCGCCCGCTTCTTCGCGTCCGACGGCAAGGACGTCTACTACCTGAGCCACCCGTCGTCGCACCGGTGCCTCGCCACGGGCACGTGCCCGTTCCTTCGGCAGTCGCCGTAGTCCCTCGCGCGGCGGGGTCCTCGTGGGCGCTGCGGCCTCGCGCGCCCGCAGCCGGCACCCGACGATTTGAACCCACACGCGCCGAGCCGCGCGGTACACCCTCTGTCTCGGCACGCCAAGCACGCCACGAAGGAGCGAAGAACCATGGAACACGGCGGAGACATCGTCGGCGAGGTGCTCGCGCGGCGGGGCATCGGGCACCTCTTCACTCTGTGCGGCGGGCACATCTCCCCCATCCTGGTCGGCGCGAAGCGCCACGGGGTCCGGGTCATCGACATGCGCGAGGAGGTCGACGCGGTCTTCGCGGCGGACGCGGCCGCGCGCCTCACCGGCAACGTGGGCGTGGCCGCCGTGACCGCCGGCCCGGGCGTCACCAACACCGTGACGGCCATCAAGAACGCGCAGATGGCGGAGTCCCCCGTGCTCCTCTTCGGCGGCGCCACGGCCACCGTGCTGCGCGGCCGCGGCTCGCTCCAAGACATCGATCAGCTGTCGATCCTGAAGCCCATCACCAAGTGGGCCACGCGCGTCGCCACGGTGCAGAGCCTCGGGCCCACGGTCGAGCGCGCCATGGACATCGCCCTCGCGGGCGTGCCCGGGCCGGTGTTCGTCGAGATCGCGATCGACATGCTCTACCCGAAGGAGATGGTCCGCGAGTGGTACCTGAAGGAGGCCACGATGAAGGGCCCCCTCGGGGACGCGCTGCGCCTCTACCTCAAGGGTCACCTGCTCCGGCAGTTCCACCAGCCGCACGTGCCGCTCGACCTGCCCGTCGACCTCACGGAGGGCGGCCTGCCGCAGCTGAACCAGAGCGGCCTCGTGCGGAGCGTGGCCGACGCGCTCCGCAAGGCCAAGCGGCCGGTGCTCGTCCTCGGCAGCCAGACACTTGTAAACTGCAAGGATCCCGAGCGCATCGCGCAGGCCGTGCGTGACCTCGGCGTGCCCACGTACCTGGGCGGCATGGCGCGCGGGCTCCTGGGCCGCACGAGCGAGAGCCAGCTCCGCCACGAGCGCGGCAAGGCCCTCCGGGAGGCCGACGTTTGCGTGGTCGCCGGCTTCCCCTTCGACTTCCGGCTGAAGTACGGGCAGGCGTTCGGGCGAAAGTGCACGCTCGTCGCCGCCAACCTGAGCGGCGCGGCGCTGCGGAAGAACCGCGTCGCGGACATCGGGGTGCGCATGCACCCGGGCGAGTTCCTGGTGGAGCTCGCGCGTGAGCTCGGCGCCACGCCGCCGTCGCGGTGGAGCGACTGGTACGGCACGCTGCGCGAGCGCGAGGCGAAGCGCGACGCGGAGATCGCGGGCCAGGCCACCCCCGCCACGCAGCCGGGGCGCGTGAACCCCGTGAGGCTCCTGCGCGAGCTCGAGGAGCGCCTCGACGACTCCGCGGTGCTCGTCGCCGACGGCGGCGACTTCGTGGGGACGGCCGCGTACATCCTCCGCCCGCGCTCCCCGCTCGCGTGGCTCGACCCCGGCGTCTACGGCACCCTCGGCGTGGGCGGCGGCTTCGCCACCGGCGCGGCCGCGTGCCGCCCCGGCGCGGAGGTGTGGATCCTCTACGGCGACGGCTCCTCGGCCTACAGCCTCTCCGAGTTCGACACCTTCGCGCGGCACGGCCTCGCGCCGATCGCCCTCATCGGCAACGACGCCGCGTGGGGCCAGATCGCCCGCGACCAAGAGACCCTGCTCGGCGACGACGTCGGCACCACCCTCCGCTACACCTCCTACGAGAAGGTCGCCGAGGGCTACGGCGGCGTCGGGCTCCTCCTCGACGACGAGGCGAAGATCGGCGAGGTGCTCGACGAGGCGAAGCGCATCGCCCGCTCCGGCCGCCCCGTGTGCGTCAACGTGCTCCTCGAGAAGAGCGACTTCCGCAAGGGCTCGATCTCGGTCTGAGCCGGCGGGCGGGGGGCGAGCGCTCGCGCCGCCGGCCGCCCTTCGCGACTCCTCGTGCACGCCCGCGGCCAGGCCGTCCATGGTCTTGCCGGCTGGAGAAAGCCGACGGCCTACCGCGAGACTCCGTGGGGCGGAGGACGGAGTCCTCCGATGACAACGAGGCTAGATCATCGGTCTTGATCGAAGATCAGGACGAGTGATTTACGGGGCCCCGCAGAGCTCCTGGGCGACCTTGCGGTAGGTGTCGGACAAGTTGGCACCTTTGCAGGTCGGCACCCAGAAGGCGGCCGCCGCGTTCACGGCGGCGGCGCAGGCCGCGTCGACGGTCGACAGGCAGATCCGTGTCTCGGCCGCCGAGCGGCAGGCGTCGTCGTCTGACGCGCTGCACGTCGCGCACGCCGAGGAGACGCACACGTTGGCCTTCGCGAGCGCGAGCCCACACTCGGGGCGCCCGAGGACGAGCCCCGCGCAGCCCTCGATGTTCGGGGTCGTGTCCGCGCCGACGCTGACCATCGCGCCGATCGGCGTGGTGCTCGCGTCGTCTCCGGTCAGCGCCCCGAAGAGGCAGCGCGCGCACGCCCTGTTCGCGGCGATCGCGGCCGTGCACGCCGCAGAGGCGCTCCCGCTCCCGAGACACACGGCCTCGAAGTCGGCGATCTGGGTGGTCGAGCAGAGGCCAGGCGTCCGCGTCGGGGCCGTGCCCACGAGCGCGATCGCGTCGCCCTCCTTGTAACAAGCCGGCACGGGAGGTCCGGCGTTGACCCCACATTTCCCCCCGACGCACGCGATCGTGTCCCCCGCGTTGCAGCAGTCCGCGTTCTTCGTGCACGCGCTCCCGGACAGCGCGCAGCATGCGCTCGAGCGGGAGTCACAGTTCAGCCCGGAGCAGCAGCTCTGGCCGCCGAGCTCGCAGGCCGCCCCAAGCGACTTGCACGCGCCGGCCTCGGGTGGTGGCGCCGCGGCCGTGCAGGCATCGACCGCCGCGGCCTCGGGAGGACACTTCGTGTCGGGCGCGAAGCCCTTCACACATCGCTCCTCTTTGGCGACGGCCTTCGCGCCGCAGACGAACAGCGTGTCGAATTGGGAGTGGCAGGCCGCGGCGGTCTTCTTGCGCGCGTCGACGCACTGGTCGAGGCACTGGTTGTCGCCGCAGTCCCCGCAGTAGGTCTTGCAGGCGTCCACGGCGGTGCCGGCCTCGGGCGACGTGGCGCCGCCCGGGGTCGATGCGGTCGACGAGCAAGCCGACGTGATCGCCACTCCCACCGAGAAGAGGGCGAGGACCGCGAGCGCGCGGGATTCCGTACGGGGAGGGATGCGGATGGACACTGAGCACCTTCTTTGCGTGGTGCTCGCTGCGTGGCCCGACCATCGTGCCCCACCTGCGAGCGCGTCAGCTCGGAAGCTATCGGCCGGACGCGACGTGGGAACTGGTAAACGATGTCTCCGTCAAGTGGAGGAGCTGCCCGCGCGCGCCCCGGCGTCAGGTCGTGGCGTGGGCCTGCGGCACCACGAGGCGGAGGGCGCGCGGCTCGACGACGACGCG
The DNA here is from genome assembly GCA_035439005.1 of Polyangiaceae bacterium. GTDB lineage: Bacteria > Myxococcota_A > Polyangia > Polyangiales > Polyangiaceae > JAAFHV01. The sequence goes on from DAORJJ010000611.1 coordinate 3,772, forward strand.
GGCCCGCGACGACGGATCGGCCTCCTCGCCGTCGATCGGCGCGAGGAGCAGCACGGGAACCCACCCTCAGGCCGGCGAGACTCGGACCAAAAGTCATCGCGACCGGCCGGGGACCGTTGACACGAGCGGCTCGGAGCGGCCCACCTGAAGGTGGACGGCGGAGACGCGGTGGACGCGGGCGCGGCGAGGTTGGGATTCGACCGTTCGGCCGAAGCGCGCGGGGATTCGGTGCAGTGCAGGGGCGGTCGCGAGGGGGAGGGCGAGATGTGCGCGAGTCTGAGGAGAGAATCGCAGGGGGGGTGGGCGCTCGGCTCGGAGCGGGCGTGCTGTGTCGCGTGTTAGGCAGACCGGCCGAAGCCGCCACGACGCGGCTCGGCGGAACAGTCGAATGGACGTTCGGCCTCAAAATGAGGGTTCGAGAATCTCACTGGCGGGGGAGGGATGCTT
>DAORJJ010000612.1:0-4213 GCA_035439005.1 Polyangiaceae bacterium
GCGAGGCGACGTGCGGCGTCATGCTCACCGTCGGCTCGGGTCCACCGGAGGAGCGCGGCGAGCGCCGCGTGCTGCGGGTCGACGGCGATCGCGAGGACGCCTTCAGCCGCGGGTACCTCTGCCCGAAGGCCGCCGCGATCGACGACGTGCGCCTCGACCCCGACCGCGTCGTGCGCCCGCTGCGCAAGACCCGCTCCGGCGAGCACGCGCCCATCGCGTGGGACGAGGCGCTCGACGAGGCCTCGAGCCGCATCGCGGACGTGCTCGATCGCTTCGGGCCGCACGCGCTCGCCACGTACACGGGCAACCCGATCGCGCACTCGTACGCGGGCCTGCTCGGCTCGGTCCTCTTCTCTCAGCAGGTGGGGGCGCGCTCGCGCTTCTCGGCGACCAGCGCCGACCAGCTCCCGCAGATGCTCGCGGCCTACGAGGTGCTGGGCCACCAGCTCCTCATGCCCGTGCCCGACCTCGACCGCACGCGCCACCTCCTCGTGCTCGGCGCGAACCCGCTCGCCTCGAACGGCTCGATCATGACCGCGCCCGGCATGAAGCGGCGGCTCGCCGAGCTCCGCGCGCGCGGAGGCAAGCTCGTCGTGGTCGATCCGCGGCGCACCGAGACCGCCGAGGTGGCCGACGAGCACCACTTCCTGCGCCCCGGCACCGACGCGCTCCTGCTGCTCGCGATGATCGACGCCGTCTTCGAGGCGAAGCTCTCGCGGCCCGAGCGCGTGGGCGTGCCGGTCGACGGCACAGACGAGCTGCGCGCCGTCGCGCGTGGCTTCTCCGCCGAGCAGGTCGCGGCCGCCGTCGGCATCGAGGCCGACACAATTCGGCGCCTCGCGGTCGAGCACGCCAAGGCCGACGGCGCCGCCTGCTACGCGCGCCTCGGCGCGTGCACGCAGGAGTTCGGCGCCGTGACCTCCTGGCTCGCGCTCGCGCTCGACGTCGTCACCGGCAACCTCGACCGCCCCGGCGGGAAGATGTTCGCGCGGCCCGCGGTCGACGTGGTGCGCCTCGGCAGCGCGCTCGGGCTCCGCGGCAGCTTCGCCCGGTTTCGCACCCGCGTGCGCGGCCTGCCCGAGTTCGCCGGCGAGCTGCCCGTGGCGGCGCTCGCCGAGGAGATCACGACCCCCGGCGAGGGCAAGATCCGCGCGCTCGTGACCATGGCGGGCAACCCGGTGCTGAGCGCGCCCAACGGCGCCGGGCTCGCGCGCGCGCTGCCCGCGCTCGACTTCATGGTGTCGGTCGACGTGTACCGCAACGAGACCACGCGCCACGCCGACCTCATCCTGCCCGCCACGTTCGGGCTCGAGCGCGACCACTACGATCTCGTGTTCTACGCGCTCTCGGTGAGGAACTTCGCGCGGTACGCGCCGGCCGTGTTCCCGCCGCGCGGCGAGGCCCGCGACGACTTCGACATCCTCTCCGACCTGGCGCTGCGCGTCGTCTCGCGGCGCCGCGGGCTCGCGCCCCTGAAGGCGAGGCTGGCCGTGACGGCCGCCCGGGCGCTCGGGCCCAAGCGCGTGCTCGACGGGCTGCTCCGCTCGGGGCCGCGGCGCCTCTCGCTGCGCGCGCTCGAGGAGGCGCCCCACGGCCTCGATCTCGGGCCCCTCACGCCGCGCCTGCCCGAGCTCTTGGGCCGCCGGAAGGTGCGCGTCGCGCCGGCGGTCTTCCTCGGCGACGTCGAGCGCCTGCGCGCGTCGGTGGCGCGCGCCACGGCCCGTGACGAGGGCGAGCTCGTGCTCATCGGCCGGCGCTCGCTGCGGAGCAACAACTCGTGGCTCCACAACGTCGAGCGGCTCACGAAGGGGCGCAAGGGCGCGGACGACTGCGCGCTCCTCATGCACCCGGCCGACGCGGCGGCGCGCGGCCTCGCGACGGGCGACCTCGCCGCTTTGCGATCGCGCACGGGCGAGGTGCGCGTGCCCGTGTTCGTGAGCGACGAGATCGGCCGCGGCGTCGTGAGCCTCCCGCACGGGTGGGGGCACGGCGCCACCGACGGCCTCCGCGTCGCGCGGGCCCGCCCGGGCGCGAGCGTGAACGACGTGACCGACGAGACCTTCCTCGACGGCCTCAGCGCCAACGCGGCGTTCAGCGGCGTGCCGGTCACGGTCGCGCGGGCGCCCGCGGAGATCGCCGCCGTCGGCGAATAGATCTGTTGTGTTGAGGCGGACCCGCGCGCGCCGTGGCCCGCGCCGTGGACGGGCCCGGCGGCGCCAGATACGGTGACGGAATGCGCTCTCCCCCCGCGCTCGCGCGTTCACTCGCCCTCGCTGGCGGGCTCGCGCTCGTCGCGGCGGCTTGCACGCTGCTCAATCCGCTCGACGGCTTCACGGGCGGCGCGCAGCCTGACGCGGGCCCCGACGTCGTCGTGCCGCCGATCCCCGAGGACACGGGCGTGGTCGACGCGGGGGCTGACGGCGACGCGGCGCCCTCGTGTCTGTCCGCGCTCCCGCCCGAGCGGCCCGTGGGCGTGGGTGGCGGCACCAGGTCGTTCGTCAACGCGTTCGTCAGCTTCGAGGCCGGCGATCCGCGCGATCCGACCGCGCCCAACACCCAAGGATACGATCTCGACCGCACCTGCACGTGCCCTGGGCCTCGCTCGTGCAAGCCCGCCAGCGGCGCCGGGGTCTGCGACTACCCGAACGGCGTCGACAACGCCGCGGGCACGTACTTGCTGTCGTTGCTCACGGTCCTCGGCGAGGGGAACACGATCACGGCGCGGCTACGCGCGGGCACCAACGGGCTGCTCCTGCGTGTCAGCGGCTACAACGACCAGCCCGACGACTCGGACGTCGAGCTCGCGCTCTTCACGAGCTTCGGCCTCGAGGGCGCGAGCGACGGCGGCCCGGACGCCCCTCGGCCGAAGCTCGACGGCACCGATCGGTGGACCGTCGACCGCAGCTCGCTGCTCGGCGGAGTGCCGTATTTCCCCACGATCGTCGACACTCGCGCGTACGTGCGCGGCGGCGTCCTCGTCGCTTCGTTCAACGGTCTCGTGCGCGTCGGGACCTATCCCCTCCCGGTCGTCGGCGGGCTGCTCACCGGCAGGCTCTCGAAGACCGGCGACACCTACGCCATCCTCGACGGCGTCGTGTCGGGGCGCATCGTGGTCACGAAGTTCCTCACGGGCCTCCAGAGCGTGCCGCACCCGCTCACTCCGGGCGCGTATCTGTGTGGCACCGACCGCCTCTACCTGAACCTCCGCGACAGCATCTGCGCCAGCCGCGATCTTCTCGAAGATCCCACTCAAGACGGCAAAGAGGGCACGTGCGACGCCTCGTCGTTTGCCGTGCGCTTCACGTCGGTGCCTTCGGTGCTCGGGAGCGTGGTCGAGCCCGGCTCGCCTATTCGCGCCTGCGGCGACGCCTGGGTGGGGACCTGCCCCTGAGCGTGTGCCCCCGACGCCCAACGCGCGGCCGGGGTCGTCACTCCGCGTCGGCGTCGCCCGCGTCGTCGGGCGCGCTGTCCGGAGCGCCCGCGTCTCGCGCGGGGGGGCCGCCCGTCGCCACCACGGTGCACGCGCCGCCCTCGCGCCGCGCGGCGAGGGGCGCGCAGTCCGCCTGGCAAGGCTTCGGCGCCTCGCGGCACGTGTCGCGGTAGGCCCCCTCCTCGTCGAAGAAGCGCCGCTGCTCTTCCACGGCGATGGCGTCGTTCGGGCACTTGCACGTGTCGCACGCCGCCTCGGCGAAGCTCACGAGCACGCAGTCGGCGTTCGTCGTGCACCGGCGGGAGTAGCTCGCGCGGTTCGGCTTCGCGCCGCTGCCCTGCGGCTGGTTCGGGTTCACGCGCCCCGGGCGCGCGTCGGGCGACGCGATCGGCACGAACACATAGGTCGGATCGGGTTCGCTGCAGCCGCCCAGCGTGACGAGGCCGCCCGCGCTCGCCGCGAGGGAGAGCGCGCCCGCCCGCAGCCACCACGTCGCTCGCGCCCGCTGCGCTCTGCGCGCATGACTCGCTCGCACATCCATGGGCGAGACTCTAGCCGACCCGCGCGTCGCGCGCCGCCTTCCGCGTCCGCGGCGGGCCATGTACCGTGGCGTGATGAGCCTCCGCCCCTGCGCCGCCTGCGAGCGGCATCGCCGCGACGCCGAGCCCTGCTGCCCCTTCTGCGGAGCGCGCGAGCTCCTCGAGCCGGCGGGCCGCCTCGGTGAGCCCGCGCTGCGCACGCGCGCTGCGCTGGTCTTCGGCGGCGTGGCCATTTGGGACAAAC
>DAORJJ010000613.1:0-4199 GCA_035439005.1 Polyangiaceae bacterium
GATCGCGGCGGGAGCCCCCCGCGCGGGCTCGGCCGTGAAGGAGCTCCTGCGAGCGGCGCGGCGCTCACCCGAGCTCCGGGCGCTCGAGCGCGAGCGCTTCGTCGAGACGTGGACCTCCGACGACCACGCGCGCGCGGTGGAGGCGTGGTTCGCGGGCCAACCGCCGCGCTGGGGCGGGTAACTCGCCCCGGCGCTCGGCCCCTCGGATCGGCCTCGTCGCCGCCTCGCTTTTCGCGTAGAACGCGCCCACCGTGCGCACGCCCCCTGCCCTCGCCGCTCTCGCTCTCAGCTTCCTCGCGGCGACCGCCGCGTGCTCGCGACCGCCCGAGCCCCAGGCGAACCACCCGGCCGCTGCTTCGGCGAGCCCGCCGCCGCCGGCGCTGCCCAGCCCCGACGCGGCCACCGCCCCCATCGAGCCCGACGCGGCCACCGCGCTCGCCGACGCCGCCCCGGCGGAGCCCGCCGCCGAGGTTCCACCGCCGGGCGCCGATTTCACGCCCCACGCGCTCGCGATCTTCAAGGCCGCGGCGTGCGGCGGCGACCGCGCGGCCCCCGCGAACATCCCGCCCGCCCTCATCGAGGCCCACTGCAAGGAGCTCCTCGCGGCCTATGCAGAATACAAGCGTTCGTGGGTCGACGTCGCGGGTCCGTTCATCGCCAAGCTGCGCCCCGCGGGCCTGCCCGACACCGTGGTCTACCCCTTCGGCGGCGGCGACCTCGTGTCGGCCCTGGCGACGTTCCCCGACGCGCGCGAGATCACGACGATCTCGCTCGAGCCCGCCGCGGACCCGCGCGGCGTGATGGGCATCAACACGCCCCAGATGACCCGCGCGCTGCGCGACATTCGCTCCCACCTCGGCAAGCTCTTCTTGAAGGCGCACAGCCGCACCGACAACCTCGGCCTCGAGTCGCAGAGCGTGATCCCGGGAGAGATCGCCTTCTCGATGGCGGCGCTCGTCATCTATGGGTTCGAGCCGGTCTCGCTCCGGTACTTCCGCTTCGAAGACGACGGCAAGCTCCGCTACGTGACCGAAGAGGACCTGAAGTCGGGCGACAAGCGCGCCCAGCGCGCCCTCTTCCAGAACGCCGAGCTGCGCTTCAAGCGCCCCGGCGACGCGCGCTCGCGGGTGCTGCGCCACGTGGGCTACGACCTGTCCGACGGCAACCTGAAGCTGCGCCCGCAGGTGATGCGCCACCTGGAGGCGAAGGGCAAGGTCTCGGCCATGACCAAGGCCGCCAGCCACCTGCTCTGGGACGACTCCTTCTCCACCGTGCGCGAGTACCTGCTCAGCCACATGGAGTGGATGATCTCGGACACGACGGGCATCCCCCCGCGGCGCATCCGCGGGCGCGGCTTCGTGCACGAGGTCTACGGCGTGTACGAGTGGCCCGAGACCTTCGGCCTCGTGAACAACCGCGACGCGACCGACTTCAAGGAGCTCTTCAAGGGCCACGAGGCGATCTCGTTCCGCTACGGCTACCCGGACAACCGCGGGCACGGCCACATCGTCGTGACGAAGAAGGCGCCCTGACCGCACCGAAGCGCGCGAGGCCGGTTCGCCCAGCGAGCGCGCCGCTTCTGTACTAGTGTCTCGTGGACGGCGATGCTGCTCCTCTGCCTCTCGGACATCCACGGAAACCTCGACGCCCTCCGCGCGGTGCTCGCGACGGCGGAGCGCCGCAGCTTCCACAAGCTCTTGGTGGCCGGCGACTTGGTCTTCCCCGGGCCCACGGCGGAGTACGTGCCCGGCACGGCGCTCGAGACCTGGCGCCGCCTCTCCGCGGCGAACGCGGTGCTCGTGCAGGGGGTCTCCGACCGCGCGGTCGCGAGCCTCGACACCGACAACGTGGTGGCCACGTCCGACCACGAGAAGATCATGCTCGAGCGCCTGCGGCAGGTGCGCGCCGAGCTCGGCGACCTCGTGGTCGAGCGGCTCCGGCGCCTGCCCACACACGCGCGCATCCCCCTCGAAGACGGCGGCGAGCTCCTGCTCGTGCACGGCTCGCCCGCCGACGCCGGCGAGCCCCTCACCCACGACCTCGACGACGAGGAGGTGAGCGCGCTCATCGGGGTGGACGGCGCCGACGTCGTCGTGTGCGGCATGAGCCACGTGCCGTACACACGCGAGCTCGGCGACATCAAGATCGTCAACGTGGGCAGCGTCGGCGAGGCCCCCGACGGCGCCCTCGACCTGCCCGACGGCTGGAAGCGCCCGCGCGTCGCGCACGCGACGTGGATCGAGAGCACGCCAGGCGCGCTCTCGATCGAGCACATCGCCGTGCCGCTCGACCCCTGAGCGGCGCTCAGCCAGGCGCGCGGAGCGCGAGCCCGCGGCCCTCGAGAGAGGCGACAAACCCGAAGGGTATCGGTCTGTTACGAACTCCGTGCCCAAACGGCGCGCCGGCGACGACCGGCACGCCGAGGTCGGCGGTGCGCTCGGCCAGCACGGCCTCGACGGTCACCCCGTCGGGCCCAGGTGCGCACTCGGTGAAGTCGCCGAGGACCACCGCCGAGAGATCGCGGAGCGCGCCGCTCGTCCGGAGCGACGTGAGCATGCGATCGAGTCTGTAGGGGCGCTCGGTGACGTCCTCGAGGAAGAGGACCGCGCCGCTCGGCAGCGCGAGCCGACCGGCCGCGGCCTGCGTCGCGAGCATCGTGAGGTTGCCGCCGACCGCGGGGCCCGAGGCGCGCGCGCCGCCTCGGGCGCGCCCTGCGTGCACGACGGTGAGATCGTCCCACACCTCCCCGGCGCCGCGCTCGAGCACCGCCATCAGCCGCGCCCGCTCCCACGGGGTGGCGCGGCCGAGCCCCGTGACGTTCGCGGCGTGGAGGCTGACGACGCCCCGGCGCTGGGCCTCGAGGTGCAAGGCGGTGATGTCCGAGAAGCCCACGAGCCAGGACGGGCGCCGCGCGAAGTCGGCCCACGGCAGCCCGTCGAGGACGCGCGTGACCCCGTAGCCTCCGCGCGCGCAAAAGATGGCCCGGACCTCCGGATCCGCGAGGGCTGAGGCGAGCTCCGCGGCCCGCCGCGCGTCACCGCCGGCGAGGTACCCCTCCCGGGAGAGCACGTCGGCGCGGACGCGCACGCGGTAGCGCTGCGCGAGCCACCCGAGGCCCGCGAGCAGCTCGCCCCTGGGCGCGGGGCTCGAGGGCGCCACGACGGCGACGAGATCGCCAGGGCGAAGCGGCTCGGGGAGGCGCACGGCCCGAGCATCGCAGAGTCCGGCGCGGTTGCCGAGCGGCCTCGCCGCCGCCCGAGACCGGCAGCGCGCGGCCAATCGCGCCTGGAGCGCGCAAGTCGTTGAAACGCCTTTCGGCGGGCTGCTAGGGTTCTCTCATGATGTCTCGTCACTTCGCGTCGCCTGCGTCGCCGGCCTCGCGCGCCGTCGTCGCCCTCGCGCTCGCCCTGGCCGCGTGCAGCGCCGGCAACGGCGACGTGCCCTCCAAGAAGGAGATCGGCCCCCCCGTCGGCGACGGCAACCGCATCCGCGAGATCGCCGATCCGGGGGTGCCGGGCCGCCCGGCGCCCGGGTCCGACGTGAACGTCACCGGCGTGACGGTGGTGGCGGTCGACACCTTCGACGAGACCAAGAACGGCAAGAGCCGCGGCACGATCTTCGTGCAAGATCTCGGCTCGACGGAGCCCTACTCCGGGATCGGAATCTTCGCCCCGGCCTTCGTCCCGGGCGATCTCCGCGTCGCGGCCGGCGACGTGCTCGACCTCCGCGGCGAGTACCAGGAGAACAAGAACATTGGCACGGCGATCTTCCCCGAGGGGCAGGTCCTGCCGCAGCTGTCGCGGCCGGTGGCCACGTTCCGGTACGACTTTCGGCCGCCCGCGGCCCGCGAGATCGACATCAAGGACCTGAACGACTACGCCCTCGGGCGTCGTTGGATCGGCATGCTCGTGACGGTGAAGAACGTCGCGATCGACGGGCGGCTCAGCGAGAGCGGCGGCCGGGTCACCGGCTTCCTCCTCCCGAAGGGCAGCGGCGCCGACGATCGCAACCGCCCGACGGTCACCAACGAGCTCTACGATCTCAAGGTCACCGACGCCGAGAGCAACCAAGGCTACGCGTCGATCACCGGGGTCGTGACGTACTTCTTCAACCTCCACATCGCGCCGCGATCGGCGGCGGACCTCGTCAAGAGGTAGGTATTCGCGCAGGCCGCACATCGCGCGGGACCGCGACTCGGG
>DAORJJ010000614.1:0-4182 GCA_035439005.1 Polyangiaceae bacterium
CGCAACCGGAATCCTCGCCCCGGAACCGACCCCCTTGACCGGACGGATACCTGCGAGGTGGGACAGCGCGACTAGCACGCCCGACGACATGGTTTCAGTCCCCTCATCGGCGGGGCACGTCCTGCGAGTTCGTCGACCTCGCCGACGACGGCGTGGCCACGTTCGAGTTTCAGTCCCCTCATCGGCGGGGCACGTCCTGCGAGCGACGTCATGACTCGCACGTACCGCGTCGCGACTCTTGAGTTTCAGTCCCCTCATCGGCGGGGCACGTCCTGCGAGCCAATGTCTAGTAGCGAGCGCCCCGACCAACGGGTTAGCGGTTTCAGTCCCCTCATCGGCGGGGCACGTCCTGCGAGCAGAGCTTGTCGTCGATCCGTGTGAGGATCTGCGCCTCGTTTCAGTCCCCTCATCGGCGGGGCACGTCCTGCGAGGTGACCCCATGACCGCCCCCGACCACCGGCCCTACGGTTTCAGTCCCCTCATCGGCGGGGCACGTCCTGCGAGTTCGAGCAAGCTCGATATCGGCACCACGGGAGCGGTGTTTCAGTCCCCTCATCGGCGGGGCACGTCCTGCGAGAGAACGACGCACACGCGACCTGGCTCAACGAGGAGGTTTCAGTCCCCTCATCGGCGGGGCACGTCCTGCGAGCTTGCCAGCTCGAGCACGACACCTGCACCAAGCGAGAGTTTCAGTCCCCTCATCGGCGGGGCACGTCCTGCGAGCGGACACCGACTGCACAAGGCGGAGGCGAAGGTCGAGTTTCAGTCCCCTCATCGGCGGGGCACGTCCTGCGAGCGCGACAACGAGGCGTGCAAGGTCTGTAGCGTGTCTGGTTTCAGTCCCCTCATCGGCGGGGCACGTCCTGCGAGCTCTCGGCGCAGTACCTCTGGACGGCGGAGTTCGACGGAGTTTCAGTCCCCTCATCGGCGGGGCACGTCCTGCGAGGGAGCAGGGAGGTACGGGGGCGATGCGGGTCTCAGTTTCAGTCCCCTCATCGGCGGGGCACGTCCTGCGAGCTTCGGCCCCTGCGAGCCGACGTGCTTCGGACCTCAGGGTTTCAGTCCCCTCATCGGCGGGGCACGTCCTGCGAGCGCGCCTCCCCCCGGGCGCCCTGGCGCGCCTCCCCCCGTTTCAGTCCCCTCATCGGCGGGGCACGTCCTGCGAGCGGGTTGGCTCTGACCGAAGAGTCGGCGGATGTGAGTTTCAGTCCCCTCATCGGCGGGGCACGTCCTGCGAGGCCTCGCCGCCGACGGTGTACGTCGGTGCCTTCCTGCGTTTCAGTCCCCTCATGGGCGGGGCACGTCCTGCGAGGGCACCCGAGCCCTCGAAGAAACTTCATTCCGGCTCGCCCCCTTTTGGGCGAACCGTGGAACTGTCAAAGATCGGCCGAGGTTCACCCGAAACCCGTCCCTCGCGACCACACCCATGCGGCGCACCACTAGAACACGACCGACCGAAAACTTCACCTGGAAGCGCGCGGCGCGCGACCGAATTACAGCACATCGCCGCAGAAATTCACGTATTCGCACTGCGGGCAGAAGCTGCGAAAGCGCGTCGGCTCCGGGAAGCGCTCGGCCGCGATCATCTCGCGGATCTCGCGCAGGCAGGCACGGAACCTGTCGCGATGGTCCGCGCCCAGTGGCACCGCGACGACCCTGTCCGCGGGCAGGAGCAGAACGAACCCCACGTCCGCCACTGCCCCAGGGTACATCTCCTCGAGGCACAAGCCGTAGCCCGCGAGCTGGGCGAGGTGGTGGCGTGAGACGCCGCCCTCGGTGCGCTTGACCTCCACGGGGAGCAGTCGTCGAGGCGTCGCCCCGCTCGCCGGGACATCGAGCACGAGGTCGCACACTCCGCGCACCCCGAGCAGGCCGCTGTCGACCCACACGTCGAACCGTCGGACGGCGCTGGCCAGGCCGTACTTCGTCACGAGGCGCCGCCTCTCGAACGCGCGAAGGTCGGCCTCCGCCATACGCCCGAGCGCCATCTTCGGGGTCTCCGATGTGCGGTGTGGCATGACCAGGCGGTGCCAGAGCACTCGCTTGCAGAACGTCCACTGACGCGCGTCGCTCACCCTCAACACGGTCAGGCCGAGTGGCCCGCTCATGGCTGACCGCCGGACGCCTTGGGAGGCGTCGTCCCCGCGGGTCTCGACCAGCGGTCTGCCCACGCGGCCTCTCGCGCGCCGATGACGTACACGGCGAGCCGGCCCCCGACGTCCGGCTTGTCGAGCAGCGACTTGAGCCGCCCCCAAAGCTCCTCGCGGCGGTTGCGTGTCATCATCCCCTCGAACACGCTCCACTGAAGTCGGGTGAGCCCGGAGTCCTTGCAGAACTCGGTCACCTTTCGCCGTGTCTTATCGCACGGGACGTCGAACGTGACGATGGTCAGCAGCTCGCTCGTCGGGTCCTGGCGGGACGCGGTCTCGCCGGGGCGCGCCTGCTGCCAGGGGCGCGCGCTCTTGACGCCGGGGCCGCTCACAGAGGGACCCGGGCGAGGGACGCCAGACCGCCCGCGCGGTCAGCCACCGCGATGGGCGTCACCATGTCATCGACAGAGCGCGGTACTCGCTCTCCCCCCGAACGAACGTCGCGATCGAGCGCGCCTGCTGCTGGAGAGCGGACGCCAGGCGCAGCTTGCGCCCGCCGCGCACGATGGGCGCCGCGAGTCGCTCCAGCACCGCGTCCGCGATCGCTCGGCGCGACGCGTCGTCGAGGCGCCCGCCCTCGAAGCGAATCGGGCGACCGAGCCGCACATACGCCAGCACCGCGCGATCGACGATGCCCGGCCTGTGCTCCTCCATCGCGTCGAGCACCAGCGACGGCTTGCCCGGTCGGTCGGTGTGCAAGAACCCGGCGAACGGGTCCAGTCCTGCGAGCGAGAGCGCCGCCCACGTGCGACTCGCCAGGATGCCATAGCCGTAGTTGAGCAGCGCGTTCACGGCGTCCACCGCGCCCCGGCCGGAGCGGCCCACGAAGGTGTCGCAGTGTGTCTCCACGAGCGCGCGCACACCCTCCCAGTAGGCCCGCGCACCCATCCCCTCGGCGCCGAGCAAGTGCTCGCGCACGTAGTCGGGGTCTTTCCCATCGATGCCAAGCGCCTGCTTGCGTGCGGCCCGCACGCGCCCCGCAGCCGCCACGACTCGCTGGCGGCGCGCCGGGTCCTTCGCCTCCGCCTTGGCGAAGTACACGAGCAGGCTCGCCTGGTTGCGAAGTTTGCCGACTACGAACGCGCGAGCGAGCGCCGTGCCGACCTTGTTGTCCATCGCCTTTAGCTGCGCCCTCCGCGTGAGCGTGGTCGCTGTCAGCATGGGCGAAACGAGCATGGCGTAGGGCTCGCCGCCGGGCCGCAGAAAGGTGATCGGTATTCCGCGCGAGACCACCTCTTCGATGAGATCCGTGGAGAGGCTGACGCCGCGCGCGGGTACGATGATCTCTCCCACGCGGAAGAGCGGGATCTCCTCGTCAGGACGCGGGCCTCCTCGGTGCATGCCTGCGCCCCGCGGCTCGCAGTTCATCACCGGTCGGGGCTGCGGACCACCGGAAAGGTCCACGACGCCCGCGAGCGGCGAACCGCCGGCGTTCACGCGCGCCGGCGGCGAACGGGCGGCTCGACGAGGGTCTCCGAGCCGCGCGCGCCCGTGCTCACACGGGGCAGGGGCCCACGGACTTCACGCTGACCGAGGCCTTGTCGGCCTCGCAGGGGTTCGCGTAGTTCGAGCCGTCGCACCCGCACACCGGATCGCGGGACGGCGTGCAGGTCGCCGGGACCTTCGTGCACGCGCCGGGCGCGTCGAACGCCCCGCACGCGGCGGCGACGTTCCGCTTGCAAAACGAGCCCGGGGCGCACGACCCGGGGATCCCGCGCGTGCCGCACGCCGCTCCGTCCGCGAGGGGGCACTCGCCGGTCGAGGCGACGCTCGCGCCCGCCCGGTCGGCCTCGCACGCGTTCGAGTAGGTCTTGCCGTCGCAGCCGCACACGGGCGCGAGCTCCTTGGTGCACGCGGCGGGCTTGGCCGCGCAGACGCCGGGCTGGTCGGCGGCGCCGCACATGGCCGCGACGGGGAACTTGCAGAAGAGCGGCGCGGCGCACGGCGGGCGCCCGCGGCCTCCGCACGACTCGCCGAGGCCGAGCGGCGCTGGCGCGGCGTCGGCTGCGTCGGGCGGGCCCGCGTCGGCCGG
>DAORJJ010000615.1:0-4162 GCA_035439005.1 Polyangiaceae bacterium
CCGGTTCATGCCTTCCTCCCTTCGGTCGGGCGGCATAGACACGCCGCTCGCCGGAGGCTCGCTTGCGTGTTCATTGCGCTCTCCGTGAGTCCGTGGCGTGGACGCCGGCCGCGAGGCGGAGATCGGCGCGTGAGAAGAGCAGATCGCCGTTCGCTTGGATGAGCGTGACCTCGGCCTGGAACGCGTCGCGCTCGGCGACGATCACGTCGAGGAACGTGGCCGTGCCCGCCTCGTAGCGCTGCTTGGCGGTCTCCACCGCGAGGCGGCTCGCGACGAGCCCCGCCTGCGCGGCGCGCGCCTTGTCGATCTGCGCGCGCACGAGCTGCCAGGCGCCGAACACGCGGTCACGGGCCGCGGCGCGCGCGCGCTCCTCGCGCACCTTCGCCGCCTCGGCGGAGCGCGCCTGGGCGCTCGCCGCGCTGAGCTGCCCCACGTCGAAGCGGATCGCCGCGGTCGCCGACAGTGCGTAGATGCTCGAGCGGTCTTGGAAGCCCGTGGCGTTGGTGAGCCGCTCCTGCGCGGCCAGCGACAGCGTGGGGAGCAGCGAGGCACGCGTGGCCGTCGCGGTGCGCTCGAGGGCGCGGGCGTCGTCGGCGGCGGCCTTCACGGCGGGGTGTCCGTCGAGGTTCCGCCCCTCCCACTCCGGGAGCGGCGCCTCGGGCTGGAGGTCCGCCGTAAGCGCGGGGGCGCCGGCCGACGGGCGCTGGCCCGAGTCGGTCTCGAGGGCGCGCCGGGCCACGGCGACCTGGTAGGTGGCGTCCGCGACGACCTGCTGGCCTCGCGCCACCTCGGCCTGGGCGCGCCGCGCGTCGAGCTCCTGCGCGAGGCCCGCGGCCCTGCGGGCCTCCACGAACGACGCGTTCTTCTCGGCCGCCGCGAGGGTTCGCCCCGCCGCCTCGCGCACGGCCTCGGCCGCGACGACCTGGTAGTACTCACGCGAGACGGCGCGCTCCACGTCGAGCTCGACGCTCTTCGCCCGCGACTCGGCGGCCTCGAGCGTGCGCTTGGCGGCCCCGATGCGCTCCCACTGGCCTACGTCGACCACGGTCCAGCTCGCCGTGAGGTAGAGATCGGCCTGGTTGAGCGGCACGATGGTCTTGTCGCCCACCTTCGCCTCGTACTGGTTGCGCGTCAGCGTGCCCTGCGCGCCGAGCACCGGCAGCAGCCGGAGGTTCGCGGCCGAGACCTCCCCCTCGCGCTGCGCGAGCGTCGCGCGCGACTCGCGCGCGTCGAACCCCTGGCGCCGCGCCGAGGCGACGAAGGTGTCGAGCGGCTCGAGCGCGTGGGCCGCCGAAGGCGCCCCAACGCCGAGGGTGAGCGCGAGGCCCGCGAGGGCTCGCGAAATAAGTGAGCGGTCACTCAACAACGGCACTCTCATGGCGACGTTTTTCTCCCGGCGCCCCGCTTGGCGAGCTTGGCGGAGTTGGCGGACTTTGCGAGCTTCGGGGGGTGGGCGGGCTTGACGGGCTTGACGGGCTTGACGGGCTTCGGCGGCGCGTCGGGGGCTACGCCGTGAAAGAAGAGGTGCGCGTGGGCCTCGACGAACGCCTTCGGCGTCATGGGGTGGATCTCCGTGCCGACGAAGCGCCGCATGACGTAGCCGATGAACACGTAGTGCCAGATCGCCCCGACGAACATGCGGGCCATGACCGCCGTCGGCCCGGGGCGCAGGCGCCCGTCCTCGACGAGGGCGACGAAGAGCGCCTCGACGCTGCCGATGACGCGGATGGGTGGGGGCGCGCCAGGCCCGAAAATAGGCGCGCCCTCCTGCGACATGGCCCCCGCCATGTGCATCGCCACGAACGGCACCACCCGCTCGAACTTCGTCATCATCGCGGCGCCCAGGTCGAGCAGCACGGCCTCGGCGGGCTTGTCCTTCGCGCCCATCGCCACCCGCGCGACGAGCCCCGACACGTCGGTCTCGGCGGAGAGCGCCACCTCGAAGAGTTTGTGCTTCGTGCCGAAGCGCTTGAACAGCGTGCCCTCCGACACGCCAGCGCGGGCGGCGATCTCGGCGGTGGTCGCGGTGACGCCGCGCGCGACGAAGACCTCCCTCGCCGCCTCGAGCAGCTCCGCGTCGGTGATGTGACAAGGTCGCGCCATTAGTGAGTGAGTACTCACTTATTACCGCCGCCGAGCGATGTCAAGCGTCGGGCGCGTGCGGCCGGCCGACCCACGCCCCCGCGCACGCCAGCGCCCACGCGATGGGCGAGCAGGTCAGCGCGAACAAGAGCGAGATCGGTGCCGCGAAGCCGAGCACCCCGAGGACGAGCACGATGGCGAGGCCGCTCGCGAGCGCGGGCTCGAGCAGCGAGGGGAGCGCCGAGGCCTTCGCCAAGAGGTACCCGCTGAGCGGGAACGCCGAGAGCACGCCCGCGCCGAGCAGCGCCACGGGCCCGGTGGTGGAGACGTCGCGCTCGTCGACGATCGAGAAGTCCACGTGCGCCCAGTGCCCGAACGCGACCGAGGCGACGAGCCCGAGGATCATCGCGCCGATGGTCATGAGCGCGCCGAGGACGATCCACCCCACGACGAGCGGGCGACCGCGCCGACGGAGCGCCTCGCGCACCGTGCCGAGGCTGGGCGGGCCGCTCGTGGGGTCGAGCGACACGGGCTCGAGGCGGTTGTCCGTGGACGGGGCGGCGTCGCCGCGCTGCCGCAGATCACGCGCCGCGAAGAACGCGAGCGCCCCCATCGGCAGGAGCAGCGGGAGGGTCGCGGCGAGCGCGCCCGACCCGCGCCCCCACACGAGGTGCGAGTAGAGCCCGTGGGCCACGGTGGCGAGCAGCCACGACGCGGGGAAGATGGGCCCGGGGGTCTTCTGCCGCTTCGCGCGGCCGAGCGCGTAGCCCCACGCGGTGGCGAAGAACAGGTTCGCCGGGAGCGCGAGGGCGGCGCGGGCGAGCCACACGACCTCGTGCGGCGTGACCATGAGCATGCGGGCGTTCTGGGTCACCGCGAAGCCGAGGGCGGAGGCCGCGGCGTACACGACGCCGTCGTAGGGCTCGTCGAAGTGCCTCGAGCGGAACGCGGGCCACATCGCCGCCACCTTGGAGGCCTCCCGCACGGGCGCGACGAACGCGAAGATGAAGACGAGCGCGCCGGCGTTGCCCGCGACGTGGGTGCGCACGTCGAGGCCCGTCCACCGGGTCGCCAGGTACTCGAGGTAGAGCGCGCCGCCGCCGAACGCGCCGCCCAGGAAGAAGGTGGTGAGCACGATGGGCACGGGCTCGCGGCGCGTGTCGGAGAAGAACACGAGGCCGAGCAGGAGCAGGGCCGGCACCACCGCCGGGACGAGCCACCACAGGATGGAGAGCACGCCGAGACCTTACCGCCGCGCCGCGCCGGAGAACACCCGTCGTTCCCGGTTCACGCCCGCGCGCGCGAGGCGGCCGGTCAGGGGCCGAGGTGGAGGCCGAGGCGGAGCCCGCCGGCCACGCCGAAGCCGAGCGACTTGCCGTCGTACTGGTAGTAGGGGCTGTCCTTCACCTGCGCTTGGATCTCCTCCGGCAGCGCCGAGATGTCCGACTTGGGGCGCTGGAGCGACAGGAAGTCGCCGCTGAGCCCGAGGCCCAACGACACGTAGTTGTTCAAGAAATAATCGAAGCCGACGTCGAGGCCGGCGTTCCACCCGCGCACGCTCACGCTGTCGGCGAGCGCCTGAGACGCCGGCGCTGGCGCGGAGCCCTGCGAGCCGAACAGATCGCCCAGCGAGCCCACGCCCGAGTAGCCGCCGTGCGCGCCGATGAGCACGTCCACCGCCGAGATGGGGAGCTTGAAGAGCACCTCGCCGTTGGCCTGCACGAGGTTGAAGGGCGACAGCTTGTGCCAGCGCAGCTTGAACCCAAGGCTCACGATCACGATGCGGAAGCCCGCGCCCACGCCCGCCATGAAGCCGCCGCCGCTGGCGTTCTCGATGGCGAGGTTCTCGGCCGAGAACTGCCGCATGTTCACGTAGCTCGCGCCGATCTCGCCGTTGACCCAGAAGATCTCGGTGAGGCGGCTGCCCTCGCCCTCGCCCTTCGGGTCCTTCGCTGGCTCGCCTGGGCGTGTCGCGGTGGGGGCGAGCTCGCTTGGGAGGCCCGAGGGGGGCGGCGCGGCGGGGGCGCCCGGGGCCGGGGCCCCGCCCGGCGGCGCAGAGGTTGGCGGCGCAGCGGGCGCG
>DAORJJ010000616.1:0-4142 GCA_035439005.1 Polyangiaceae bacterium
CAAGACGCGCGCGCGGCGCGCAAGGGCTGCGCGGCGACCGGGCGGCGGGCTCGGGCGGCCCGGAGGCGCGACGCGCGCGCGGCCGACGCGCGGAGGGGATCGGGCCCGAAGGGGCCCGAATGGGCTACTATGGGCGGGCTGGCATCGCGGCTGCAGAGCGCTCGGCTCGGCCGCGAGCCCAAGGAGCCCCCCATGTCGTCGATCGAACGCTTCCGCCGCAACGTCGTGACCGCCGAGGAGACCGACTCCGTCATCGGCGTAGCCAGGCGCATGCGCGACGAGAAGATCGGCTGCGTGATCGTCGTGCGCGAGGGGCTGCCCGTCGGCATCCTCACCGACCGCGACGTGGCGCTGCGGGTCGTCGCCGAGGGGCGCGAGCCCTCGAAGACCAAGGTCTCGGACGTGCTCACGTACGGCCCCACCACCGTGTCGGAGACCGACGAGCTCGAGACCGCCGTGCTCCGCATGCGCGAGCACGGCGTGCGCCGCGTGCCCATCGTGGACGCGAGCGGCCGGGTCACGGGCATCGTCACCGCCGACGACGTCATGGTCCTGCTCGGGCGCGAGCTCGGCGCGATCGGCGAGGTCATCGAGGACGGCGCGGACGCCGACGAGAGCCGGTAGCGCCGAGAGCGGCGCAATTGCTGCTAGACTTGGGCCATGTCCGATAGCAGCGAGCGCCTCATCGAGACCATCCGCCGGTCGATCATCGGGGACGACCGCGTGCTCGACGGGCCGTACGGGCCCCGCCGCCTCACGTACGCCGACTACACCGCGTCCGGCCGCTCGCTCGGCTTCATCGAGGACTTCATCCGCGACGAGGTGATGCCGCTCTACGCGAACACCCACACCGAGACCTCCGGCACCGGCCGCCAGACCACGCGCTTCCGCGAGGACGCGCGCGCCATCATCGCCGCGGCCACGGGCTGCACCGACGAAGACTGCGTGATCTTCTGCGGGTCCGGCGCCACCGCGGCCATCAACAAGATGGTCGACGTGCTGAACCTCCGGCTCCCCGCCGATCTCGACGCACGCTACGCCCTGCAGGCGCAGATCCCGCCGGAGGAGCGGCCGGTCGTGTTCATCGGCCCCTACGAGCACCACAGCAACGAGCTGCCGTGGCGCGAGTCGATCGCCGACGTCGTCACGATCGACGAGGACGCCGACGGCCACATCGACCTCAAGGCCCTCGAGGCTCAGCTCGTGCGCTACGCGAACCGGCCGCTCAAAATAGGCAGCTTCTCGGCCGCGTCGAACGTCACGGGCATCGGCACCAACACGCGCAAGGTGGCCGCGCTGCTGCACAAACACGGCGCGCTCTCGTTCTGGGACTTCGCCGCCGCCGCGCCCTACGTGCGCATCGAGATGAACATGGCCGACGACCAGGAGGACGGCCACCTCGTCTACAAAGACGCCATCTTCCTCTCGCCACACAAGTTCATCGGCGGCCCGGGCACCCCCGGCGTGCTCATCGCCAAGAAGCGGCTCTTCAAGAACCGCGTGCCCACGATGCCGGGCGGGGGCACGGTCGCGTTCGTCACCTCGCAGGAGCACGAGTACCACGCCGATCCGGTGCACCGGGAGGAGGGCGGCACGCCCGCCATCGTCGAGGCCATCCGCGCGGGGCTCGTGTTCCAGCTGAAGGAGGCCGTCGGCTGGGAGGCGATCCGCGCGCGCGAGGAGTCGTTCGTGGAGCGCGCCATCGCGCGCTGGCGGGGGCACCCGAACGTGCGCGTGCTCGGCAACCTGAGCGCGTGGCGGCTCTCGATCGTGAGCTTCATGATTCGCCACAAGGACGGGTATCTCCACCACAATTTCGTGGTGACCCTGCTGAACGATCTCCTCGGCGTGCAGGCGCGCGGCGGGTGCTCGTGCGCGGGCCCGTACGGCCACCGGCTGCTCGGCATCGACTCGGGCACCTCGCGCCGCTTCCAGTGCGCCATCCTCGCCGGCCTCGAGGGGGTCAAGCCCGGCTGGGTGCGCATCAACTTCAACTATTTCATCTCCGAGCCCGTGTTCGAGTTCCTGCTCGACGCCATCGCCTTCGTGGCCGAGCACGGCTGGAAGCTCGTGCCGCACTACCGCTTCTGCCCGAAGACCGGGCAGTGGGTGCACCGCAAGGGCCGCCCGGCCCCGGTGCTCAGCCTGCACGACCTCGCGTACGCGGGCGGGCACCTCGCCTACCGGGCGCAGCGCGCCACCGAGCCGGAGTGGGCCCTGCGCGCCTACCTGACCGAGGCCGAGCGCGTGGTCGCGGAGGTCGAGCGCGCCGGCGCATCGTTGGAGGTCGAGGACCCCGTGATGCCCGCCGACGCCGAGCCGCTCCGCTGGTTCCCCCTCCCTAGCGACATCAAGCACGAGCTCGCGGGGGAGCCCGAGGGCCCGATCTCGATGCGCCTCCGCGCGTAGCGAGCGGGCGGCCTCAAGCTGGCGCTGGTGTTGCATGGAGGGGCGCATGCCTCCTCCGACGCGCGACGATCTCACGCACCCCGCGGATCTCTCCGGCCACGCGCGGGGCACGGGCGCCTCACGAACGCAGCGGCCCGTGTACGTGGATCTCCTCGCGCCGTGCAACCAAGCGTGCCCCGCGGGAGAGGACATCCAGGCCTGGCTCGCGCTCGCGCAGGCCGGCTCGTACGAGCGCGCGTGGCGGGCGCTCGTGCGCGACAACCCGTTCCCCTCGGTGCACGGGCGGGTCTGCTACCACCCGTGCGAGAGCCGCTGCAATCGCGGCGAGGTCGACACGGCGGTGAGCATCCACGCGGTGGAGCGCTTCCTCGGCGATCTCGCGCTCCGCGAGGGCTGGCGGATCGCGCCCGAGGCGCCGCCGACCCACAAGCGAGTGCTCGTCATCGGCGCGGGACCGAGCGGCCTCTCGGCGGCGTACCACCTCGCGCGGCTCGGTCACACCGTGGAGGTGCGGGACGCCGGCCCGATCGCAGGCGGGATGATGCGCTTCGGAATTCCCGCCTACCGCCTGCCTCGGGAGGAGCTCGCGCGCGAGATCCGCCGCATCGAGGAGCTGGGCGTCCGGATCGTGCTCGAGCACAAGGTGGAGGACGTGGCCACCGAGCGCGCGGAGGGGCGGTTCGACGCCGTGTTCGTCGCCGTCGGGGCGCACCTCAGCAAGCGCGTCGACATTCCCGCGCGCGACGCGGGCAAGATCCTCGACGCGGTGAGCTTCCTCCACGACGCCGCCGAGGGGCGCGCGCCGCTCCTCGGGCGGCGCGTGGCGGTGTACGGCGGCGGCAACACCGCGATGGACGCGGCGCGCACGGCGAAGCGCCTCGGCGCCACCGAGGCGCTCGTCATCTATCGACGCGACCTCGCGCACATGCCGGCGCACCGGTCGGAGGCCGAGGAGGCCACCGGCGAGGGGGTCGAGATCCACTGGCTACGAACGATCAAGGACATCGAGGAGACGCGCATACGCGTCGAGCGCATGACGATCGACGCCGACGGGCGCCCGCAGCCGACCGGCGAGTACGAGACGCTCGAGGCCGACTCGCTCATCCTCGCGCTCGGGCAGGACAGCGAGAGCTCGTTCCTGAAGGCGCTCCCCGGCGTCGCGTTCAAGCCGGATGGGACCGTGCTCGTCGACGCGCGCATGATGACCGGTGAGCCCGGGGTGTTCGCGGGCGGCGACATGGTGCCGAGCGAGCGCACCGTCACGGTCGCCGTGGGCCACGGGAAGAGGGCCGCGCGGCACATCGACGCGTTCCTCCGCGGCGCCGTGCACGAGGAGCCCGCGGAGCGGCCCGTGGTCACGGCCGAGAAGCTCCACACGTGGTTTCGCACCGACGCCGCGCAGAGGAGCGAGGCCGCGCTCGCCGCCGACGCGCGCCGCGGGTTCGACGAGGTGGTCTCCGGACTCGGCGCCGCGGAGGCCACCTTCGAGGCGAAGCGCTGCTTCTCGTGCGGCAACTGCTTCGAGTGCGACGGGTGCTACGGCGCGTGCCCGGAGCGCGCCGTGGTGAAGCTCGGAAAGGGGCGCCGGTATCGCTTCGACCTCGACCGCTGCACGGGCTGCGGCGTGTGCTTCGAGCAGTGCCCGTGCCACGCGATCGAGCTCACTCCGGAAGTGGGGGCCTAGCCCTACTTTCGCACGGTGGCACGCCGGAGGCGCTGGTTTAGGCTGGTGC
>DAORJJ010000617.1:0-4120 GCA_035439005.1 Polyangiaceae bacterium
CGCCTCGGCCGAGACGCGCGGGCGCGGCGCGGCGGCGGGGGCGGCGACGGCGGGGGCCGCGAGGCCGAGGGCGAGGACGAGGGCGGCGAGGGCGGTGGCGAGGTGCTTCATGGCGAACTCCTTCGGGGGGTCGTGGGTGGCGCCGCGCGTCGCGGCGTGCCCGACCTATTGCACCCTCGGTGCCAACCCCGCCGCGCGCTCACAGAGGGCACAAACGTGGGGAAATCGCGCCGTCTCAGCGCGGCGAGGCGCGCCCTCTCCCCTGTATCAGAGGGTGTATCGGGGTGTCTCGAGACACCCCGAATACCCTTGGCTCCGGCGCGCCGCTCGGGGCGCGCGGGCTTCGTCACTTGCGCTTGAAGATGTAGATCGCGTTCGACTCGTACACGGGCACGACGATCTCGGGGGCGCCGTCCCCGTCGAGATCCGCGAGCTCGAGGCCGCCGGCCTGGCCCAGCTCGCGGGCGATCTCGTGCGTCGCCCAGCAGCCCTTGGCGGTCTGCTCGAGCCAGAAGATCCGCGCGTCGCCGTCGCCCGAGAGCGCGAGATCGATGTCGCCGTCTCCGTCGAGATCCCCATAGGCCACCATGCCCGGCGCGCCCTGCGGAGCGAACAGCGAGCCGGGGCGCGACTTGAGCCCGGTCGAGATGCGACGAGCGCTCCACCTCTGCCGAACGTCGGCGCCCGGCTCCAGCACGAACACCCCCTCGGCCTCCGAGTCGGGCGGCACCTTCGCCGTGTTGACGTGGTTCGTCCCCACGCCGAGGAGCCTGCCGTCGCCATAGAGGCCGGGCACGAGCGAGAGCGAGATCGCGGGGCCGCTCGTGTCGTCGAGGACTCTCCGCGTGAAGGTCATCGGCCCCGTGCGCTCGAGCCACGCGAACGAGCCCTTGGGGACGAAGAACTCGGCGCTCGCGACGTCGAGATCGCCGTCGCCGTCGAGGTCGACGACCGTCGGGAAGCTGCCGAGGCCGTCCCCTATCTTTCGCGCGCTCGACTCGAAGCGCGCGGGGCCGGCGGTGCCCCGGAACCACTGGGCCTCGGCGCGGTCGGCGCCGCCGAGCCCGCCCTTGGCCTCCCCCACGGTCACGAGGTCCTTCACGCCGTCCCCGTCGAAGTCGACGAAGACCGCGCCGTGGTAGAACAGCGGCGCGCCGCTCGCGACGACGTCGTGCCGCACCCAGCCCGTGGGCCCTGGGCCCGTGCGCTCGAACCAGGCGAGCCCACCGCACGGGGCGCCGAGCGGGATCGCCGTGCACGCGAGGAAGCCGAACGGCACGATCACGTCGAGATCGCCGTCGCCGTCGACGTCGGCCACCGTGGTGCGGTTGGGGAACTTGATTCCCTCGGTCACCGGCACGATGGGCGACGCGGTCCACTGCGCGAGCGACGCGCCCCGCTTGTACGCGCGCACCTCGCCGCTCGGGATCGCGAGGCCGGCGACCGCGCCGAAGAGCGACGCCACGATCTCCTTCTGGCCGTCGCCGTCCAGGTCCACCACGCCCACGAACGAGGCGCCCGGGGCGGCCACGTCGACCGTGATGCGCTCGAAGGCGCCCGGCGTACCCGGCGGACAGGCGAGCGGCGCCGCGTCGGGCGCGGGCGGCGTCGCGTCGAGCCCCGGTGCCGCGTCCGAGGGGATCGGCGCGCCCGCGTCGGGCGTGGGCGCGGTCACGGGGCGACCGTCGTCGGGCGGCGGGGGATCGGCGATCGTCGCGGTGGTCCCGCACGCGAGCGAGGCGAGGGCGAGGAGCGAGAACGAGCGAGTGCAGACGCGAACGAACGAGCGGCGCAAGGAGGACCTCCAGGGAGAGAGAGAGTTTTGTAGTGGGTTGTCGCGAGCGACGGACAGACAGGCAAACAGACAGGCAACAAGCGAACAGGAAAACAGACAGAGACGCTTCGACGCGGTGTCCGCGCGCGCCTCCGGGGAGCGCGTCCTCGTCAGCGGAGGATCCCCGCGGCGCGGAGGTTCTGCGTGAAGGTCGCGCCGACGCTCGAGCCCTTTCGATAGAACACCGCCGGCTCGCCGAGGGGCGCCTTCACGGTCACGCGCGTCCCCTTCGTGGCGCTGCCGTGCTCGCGCCCGCTCCACAGGTGGACCCACACGCCCGGCGGGAGATAGACCTCCTTGTCGTACGGGCACAGCGGCGCCGTGAAGCACTTCGTGCGGACCGGCGCGACGAGCAGCTCGGAGCCGAGCGTGAACTCGTCGTCGACGCGCCAGCTCTCGGGGTCTTCGGGGTACCTCATGCGGGTCAAGGGGATCGGCCGCGGCACCTTCAAGAAGCTCCGCCCGCTCGTGAAGGTGGACGAGCCCCCGAGCTAGCTCGCGACGGCAAGCTGCGCGCGCGAGAGCAAGAGGTGCCGCACGACCGGGTAGCCGCGCGAGGCCGCCTCGGCGAACAGCGCCTGCCGGTAGAACGCCAGCGCCTTGTAGACCTTGGACATGCGCGCGAAGTGCGCGAGGGTCGGCCCCGCGTCGTAGACCTGCGCGTTCGCGCCTGGCTGGTTGCCCTCGTGGGTGCGGAGCACGGCGGTGAACGCGTTCATCTCGGTCCAGCGCTGGAGCTGCTCGGCCTCGCGGACGTAGCCCACGCCGCCAGCGGAGAGCGAGGTGTAGCCGCCCGTGTCCGAGTGGTTCAGCGCGACGCCCGAGAGCCCGCCGTTCAAGAGGCCGTGGAGCGCGCTGACCAGGCCATCGTACTTGTCCCACGTCGTGAGCTGGTCGCCCTCCCACACGAGCAGGCTCGCCCCGGGGGTGCGCGTGAAGCCGGAGCGATTCCACACGAGCACCTTGCCCAGCAGCCCGCTCTCCTCCACGACCTCTCGGTTCAGCCGCGCCCACTCGACCGGGTATTGGTTGTGGTGTGTCGCGCCGGGCACGCCCGAGGCCACCTTGGCGTCGAAGGGGAGCGCCTCCGCGAAGTCGGCCATCCACCCGGAGCAGCGGGCCTTGTCGAGCAGCTCGGACTTCAGGATCCCCTTCATCCACGCGCGCGCCGTCGGCTTCGTGAGATCGAGCAGCGCGACGTCGAACGCCGTGACCGGCAGCTTGTACGGGCCGCCGTCGGGCGCCTGCACGAACGCGCCGAGCGCAAGCCCCTCCGCGTAGGTGTCGCGGGTGACCCGGCCCGCGTCCGCCGGGAGCTCGCGGAACATCGAGTTGACGTAGCAGAGCGTCTTGATGCCCTGGCGATCGAGCGCGTCGACCCACGCCTGCCACCCGGGGTGGTACGCCGGGTTGTACGCCCAGTTCCAGAGGACCTGCTCGCCCACGAAGGTCTTCGACTTGCCCGACCAGGTCTGGTTCCACACCGCGGAGATCTCCACGCCCGCGGCGCGCATGCGGGTCACCGCGGCGAGGCCCTCGTCGAGCGGGCGCGCCAACGCCACGATCGCGCCCTGCCCTGCCCAAGCGGGGAGCGGCGGCATGCGGCCCGCGTAGTCGGTGAAGCGCTCGACGAGCTCGAGCGGGGACGCGCCGTAGAGGACGCGGCCGCGCATGCGTGCAGAGTACACGCGAGCGCGCGTGCGCTCGGGGGCCGTGAAGTCGAACACGGACAGCTCGTCGTTCTCGAGGAAGAACGAGCGGAGCTTGCTCGTGAGGACGTGGGGCGCGGCGTAGTAGGTGCTCTCTTCGCTGCCCGCCGAGCCGTGCGAGGCCAGGTCGACCCCCGAGGAGATGGGCTGGTGGCCGCGCCCCACCCCGCCCTCCTGCGCGAGCACGCGGATCCGCCGGCCCTTCAGGTCGAGGGAGTCGTGCGGGAACTGCTCGCCGAGGCCGTAGATGCGCTCGTCGGGCTCGGACGCCACCAGCAGATCGATCGCGCCGAACGCCGCGTCGGAGAGCGAGATGTCGAACGCGAGGTGCCCCTCGCGCGCCTCGCACAGCTCCGCGGTGAAGCGCAGCGCGGCGCACGCCGGCCCGCCGCCCGTGAAGGCGCCCTCGAGGCGCAGGCCGCCGGCCGCCTCGCCGACGCGCGTGAGCTTCGCGCCGGTGCACACGGCCAGGTCCTTCTCGCGGACGTCGAAGGAGCCCTGGTGCTCATCCACGGCGAGCGCGTGGCGGGCGGCGGAGAGCAGGCCCGCGGTTGAGGACGAGAAGAGGCCGCGTGAG
>DAORJJ010000618.1:0-4118 GCA_035439005.1 Polyangiaceae bacterium
GGAGTGTGCCTTTGACGCGCCCCTCGCGCTACGACGGTACCCGTGCACCGTATACCTACACGCCGCAGCTCTTGGGGCTCGCCTTCGGCGTCGTCCCGACCGCGGCGAACGTCGCGCCCGGCGGGCCCGCGATCGATGCGAACGGGTACTTCAACAGCCCGCGGGATCGGCATCACTTCAGCGCGCGCCGGGGGGACACCGACGTCGTGAGGTTCGGTCCGGACGTGTGGCCCCTGGTGTCCACGTTCCTCATCGGCAAGGTCGGCTCCGCGACGTCGCCGCTCGGGTTTCTCTCGTGCAGAGACTTTCTCCCGGAGCAGAGCCACCTCAGCAACTGCATCGTCCAGACGGGCGCGCCCGAGCAGAGCCCGCTCCGAATCGTCCATGTCGCACCGGGCGCCCCAGCCCTCGACTTCTGCGTGAAGGAGAGGGCCGCCGCTGCCTTTCCCCGTGTTCCGGTCTTGCTCGCCGCCGGCGAGCCCGCGGGCGCCCCCTTCGGATCGGCGAGCCGGCATTTCGCCTTCCCGTCGCAGGCTCCCGGCGAGTCCCTCGACGTCCGGGTCATCGCGGCCTCCGCGGCGGCCGACTGCACGCAACCCGCGATTGCCACCTATGCCGGCGACGTCGGACCGAGCTCGTCGATGCCCGTCTCCCAGACCGCCTTCGCGCCCGCGGCACCGGCGTTTGGCGCGCAGGTGTCGCAGCCTACGGGGCACCCCGGACCGGGGGCCACCGGATTCAGCTTGGTGCACGCGGTGCCCGGCGACGTGGCGGTCGACGTCTACGGAACGATCACCGGAGGAGCCGCGGTGAAGTGGGGGACGAACCTCTCTCCCAATCGGCTCTTCAACGCGTACTTCGCGACCGCCCCGGGCGAGTATCAGGTCGCGATCAATCGGTATCCGACCTCGACCGTCCTGCTCCGATCGTCGACCACGCTCGCCGTCGACGCCCCGGTGACCGGATTCCTCTACGCGAGCGCGCCGGGCACGCGCGCGCTCCTCCGGTGTGTCGACTCTCCGCCTCCCGCGGGCACCTATGTCGTGCCCTGCACGAACTGACGGTCTTGACGTGCTTCGCGACCCACGCATGCCGCGATGTCGAAACCCAACCGAGACGTCGTGTACCGGCGCCGAGACATGTCCTTGGCGCTCCACCCGGCGCCGCGCGAATCACGAGGAGATCCATCCAATGAAGACGACACCATGGGCCACATTCGCAAGCGTGGCCGTTGCGACGATCGCGTGCAGCTCGAGCACGCCGAGCACGAGCGACGCTGGGACCACCGAGGGGGGCGCCACCGTCGCGCCGGACGGAGCCACCGTCGCGCCAGGCCCAGGGACAGGCCCCGCCGTCCCGACCGCAGGCGCCGGCGAGATCGTGATCGTCGTCCGGGACTTGACCACCGAGACGACCCTTCGCTGCCAGGGCTCCGACAGCGCGAACCCCGCGCGGTTCCAGGGGACGATCGGGCCCGGCGCCACCGGCACAGAGTCGCTCGTCATGAGCTGCAACAACGGGACCTCGGCGCAGGAACAGAAGCTCGTCCTGATTCAGGTGACGGGTCCCACGTTCACAGCCGGGACCACGGCCGTGACGGCGCGAACCAGCTCCGGATCGCGCTCGTCAGCGGGGGCGAAGGCGTCAGCCTCCAGGGCGCCGCTTACACGGGCAGCCTCGTGCTCGCCGAAGTGGGTCCCAAGGGCAGCTCGGTGCGGGGCAGCTTCACCGCGAGCTGGGAGCGCATCGGCAAGGTGACCGGCGGCACCGTGAACGCGACCGAAGCCCGCCCGGGCTCGATCGCCGTCGCCTTTCAGTTCACGCGGCCCTGAGCGCGCGCGACGGCCCGCACCTCCTCGAGGGAGGGGCGGGCCGTTCGCGTGACGCTGTGCCGGTTCGGGGCGCTCAGCCGCCGGTCATCTTCGCGACCTCGGCCGCGAGATCGTCGACCTTCTTCTCGATGCCGTCGCCGACGCCGTAGCGCACGAAGGCGTGGAGCTTCACGTCGCCGCCGAGCTTCTTGCCGAGCTCGCCGCGGAGCTTGTCGATGCTGCCCTCGCCGGGCGCCCAGACGTTGTCCTGGCCGAGGAGCGTGATCTCGGTGAACCACTTGGCGACCTTGCCCTCGATGATCTTCGGCCACGCGGCCTCGGGCTTGCCCTCCTCCTTGAGCTGGCCGGCGAAGATGTCCTTCTGCTTGGCGATCTCGGCCTCGGGGACCTCGGCGCGATCGACCACGGTGGGCGACATCGCGGCGATCTGCATCGCGCAGTTGTCGAGGAACTCGAGGAAGGCGGGGTCCTTCGCGGCGTCGGCCGTGGGGGCCTCGCCGGAGAGCAGCACGCCGATCTTCCCGCCCATGTGGGTGTAGGAGATCACCGCGCCGCCGGCGCCGGTGGCCTTCAGGCTCTCCCAGCGGCGCACGACGATGTTCTCGCCGGTGCCGCCCGAGATGTCCTTGCGCTTCTGCTCGAGGGCCTCCGGGAGGGGCGCGCCCTTGGGGGTCTCGGCGGCGGCCTTGACGGCGAGCGCGAGGAAGGCCTGGAAGTCTTCGCCGCGCGACACGAAGTCGGTCTGGCAGTTGACCTCGACGACCGTGCCCTGGCTGCGATCGTTCGCGACGAGCGCGCGGACCTCGCCCTCGGTCGCGACCTTGCCGGCCACGTTCGCGCTCTTGATCTCGCGCTTCTTCTGCAAGATCTCGATCGCCTTCTCGATGTCGCCGCTCGCCTCGACGAGGGCCTCCTTGCACGTGCTCATGCCGGCCTGCGTGCGGTCGCGGAGCTCTTTCACCAGCTTGGCGGTAATCTCAGCCATGACGGAACCTCGAATCTCTGTTGTCTTCGTAAGCAGTGGAAACAATGGGAGAAGGGCGCTCGGGCCGATGGCCGGGCGCCCCCTCGTTGGTGGCGCGGCGAGAGGCCGCGAGCGCGAGGGCTCGCGGGCTCATGCGCCGCGCGGCGCTCAGTTCGTCGGCGCGTCGGCCGGCGGCGCGGCGTCGGCCGCGGGGCCACGGCGGCCGCGGAACACCTCGGCCTGGGGACCACCCCGGTGCCCGCCGCCCTCGTCACCGCGCGACGGCTGCTCCTTGCGGCGCTGCGTGCCCTCGACGACCGCG
Organism: Polyangiaceae bacterium; assembly: GCA_035439005.1. Classification (GTDB taxonomy): domain Bacteria; phylum Myxococcota_A; class Polyangia; order Polyangiales; family Polyangiaceae; genus JAAFHV01. Next base: position 3,119 of record DAORJJ010000618.1, read on the forward strand.
TCGGCGATGCGCTGGGTGATGAGGCGGATCGAGCGGATCGCGTCGTCGTTGCCGGGGATGATGTAGTCGACCTTGTCCGGATCGCAGTTCGTGTCGGTGATGGCGATGATCGGGATGTTGAGCTTCTTCGCCTCTTGCACCGCGATGGTCTCCATCGCCGGGTCGATGATGAACACCGCCGCCGGGAGGCCGCCCATGTTCTTCAGACCGCCGAGGTACTTCTCGAGGCGATCGCGCTCCTTCTCGAGGCGCGAGACCTCCTTCTTCGGGAGCTGGAGGTAGGTGCCGTCCTCCTTCATGCGCTCGAGCTGGCGCATGCGCTCGAGGCCGCCCTTGATGGTGCGGAAGTTCGTGAGCGTGCCGCCGAGCCAGCGGTTGACGACGAAGAACGAGCCGGAGCGGAGGGCCTCCTCCTGGACGATCTCCTGGGCCTGGCGCTTCGTGCCGATGAAGAGCAGGTGGCCGCCGCGGGCCACGGTCTCCTGGACGAAGTGGAACGCGCGCGCGAAGAGGCGGGCGGTCTGGTCGAGGTCGACGATGTGGATGCCGTTGCGCGCGCCGTAGATGAACGGGCGCATCTTCGGGTTCCAGCGCTTGGTCTGGTGACCGAAGTGCACGCCGGCGTCGAGGAGCGACTTGAGGGGGAGCGGGAAGTCCACGCGGAGCTGCGGGACGCCCTGAGCGTTCATGGCCATGATTTTTTCGGGTCCTTTTTTCGGTTTTGCCTCCGCCCCTCCTCCCCGCTAGCAGCCGTGGCCGAGTGGCCAGGGGTGCACCGAACGGGGCAGTGTGTGTGAGGGACGTGTGGATTTTTTCGAGAGGCGCGCACCCTAGTCGGGCTCCGCGCGGTGTCAAGTGAGCAAGTGACCAGGTCCGAGCCGGAGGGCCGCGGGGCGCGTCCGGGGTCGCGCCCTGTGCTAGGACGGCCCGGTGCTCCCCGCAAGCTCCTCCTGGTCGGTCCCTGGCGCGCTCGCCGCGCTGGCGTTGCTCGCGGCTGCCT
>DAORJJ010000619.1:0-4104 GCA_035439005.1 Polyangiaceae bacterium
GGCGGCGGGGAGCGTCGCCTCCGCCTGGGCCATGAGGTGGCCGAACGTCGGCGGCGTGACGTCCTCGAGCGGCGCGCCGTGCCCGTCGGTCGCCCAGGCCTTCGCGTCGACGAGGGCGCGCCACGAGCGGCGATAGAGGACCCGCGCGCGCACGCGGATCGCGCCGTCCTCCGGAGACGCTGTGAACGAGTAGCTCGTCGTGTCGACGCCGAGCGCGGGGATCCGCGTGTCCCACAGGATGCTCGTCGCGTCCGTAAAAAAGGTCGGACCTTTTCCGCTGGCGTCGCCGTTCACCTTCGCGAACAGCTTCCCGGGGAGCCCGGCGAAGTAGCCCTGCCGCGGATCGCCGACGCCGCCGAGGGCGTGCACCACCTGCGCCCCGGTCGACACGAGCGCGGCCCCGTCGCGCACCCGAGAGGCCTCGACGAGCAGGATCATGTTGCGGATCGTGACGCCGGTCGGCACGTGGTGGCCCGTCTGGTCGTTCCGCACCGACACGTCCACGGCGACCGCCCCGCCCGCGCGGCGCGCGCTCAGCGTCAGCGACACCGCGTGCTCGAGGAACTCGGCGGAGGTGCCCGGGAACGCGTGGCTGCGGACGTCGCCCGGCGGGCGCTGGAGCGGCGGCAGTTGCACGTTGCACGCCTGCCCCTCGCCGGTGGGCCGCATGTGGCAGTCGACGCACGTGGCGTGCCGCGGATCGGCGGGATCCGCGTACGGCGACGCCTTCCACTCGAGGTACGTCGGCTCGGAGATCACGCCGCGGGGCGACTCGAAGTCGCCGTTCTCGTCCGGATCGTTCTTGTCCTGGTGGCACGCCGCGCACACGTCCGCGCGGAGCTGCGGGTTGTACGCCGCGCGCATCGAGCCGCTGAGCTGGTAGGTCACGTCGCCGAGCACGCCGAAGAGGGCCTTGTCGCCCGGGGCGGGCCGAGCGACGGTGACGACGCCCGGCCACAGGCCAGGGAAGTTCGGCTTCGTCGCGTCGATCCGCGCGATCGTGTGGCAGACGGCGCACGAGACCCCGTGCGCGACGGCGTCCGTGCCGCCCGCGATCGGGTCGAGGGGGGCGTACGGCGTGGACCACCAGCGCTCGGGCTGGTGGCAGCTCCCGCACTCGCTCGCGGGGTTCTTCTTCGCCAGCACGCTGTCGCGCGTGTAGACGAAGCCGCCGAGGCCCGCGCCGCCCTTCGCCCCGCTGCCGTCGTAAACGTCGTAGACCCACGTGTTGGCGCCGGCCTTGCCCATCGGCGAGGACCGCCACTCGGCGTAGAACGAGGGGTGACAGGAGCCGCAGCTCTCGGGCGTGCCGTGGTCGACGCTCGGGTTCGCGGCGGCGGTCGCCGACGCCACGAGCAGCTCCACCCCCGAGGCCGGCGCGACCACCTTCGCGGACGCGTAGTAGTAGCCCGGCACGGCGGCCACCACGACCTTCCCGGCGCCCGTGAGCCCCGGCAGCAGGAACGCGCCGGCGGCGTCGGTGAGCGCCTCGGTCTTGGTCGCTTGGAGGCGCACGCGCGCGCCCGCGATCGGGAGGCCGGTCGCCTCGTCGCGGACCGTGCCGCTCACCTGGCCGAGGGCCACGCCGTCGGCCGCGACCGACCACGCGACCGCGACCGCGACCGAGACCGCGAGCGAACGCCGACGCGCGGCGCGAGCGAGGGAGGTGCGCATGCTCCATCCTCGGCGCCGGGGCGCCGGGCGGAGTTGACACAACGCAACTCGTGTCCGCGCGCGCGGGCCCTCTACGCCGTGGCCGCCGCGCCTTCCTTCGGCTTCTTCTTCGTGTAGATGGCCTCGATGGTGGGCTTCCACTTCTCGAGCACGGCGCGGCGCTTCAGCTTCAGGCTCGGCGTGAGCATGCCGTTGTCGGTCGTGAAGTCCTCGAGGACGAGGGCGTAGTCCTTCACGTCCTCGAAGCCCTTGAACTTCCCCGCGTACTTGTCGAGCTCGGCCTTGAAGAGCGCGCGCACCTTCTCGTGCGCGATGAGCTTCTCGTCGTCGGCCTCGGTGACGCCGTGCTCGGCGCCCCACGCCCGCACCGACGCGGCGTTCGCGACGACCAGCGCCACGTTGTACGGCTTGTTGTCGCCGTAGACCATGACGTTGGCGACGTAGGGCGAGAGCTTGATCTGCTCCTCGAGCGGAGTCGGCACGACGTATTTGCCGTTCTCGAGCTTGTACTGCTCCTTGATGCGCCCGGTGATGAAGACGAAGCCCTTCTCGTCGATGCGGCCCATGTCGCCGGTGCGGAAGCCGCCGTCCTCGGTGAACACCGCCGCGTTCTCCTCGTCCCGGTCGTGGTAGCCGAGCATGACGTTCGGCCCGTGGACGATGAGCTCGCCCTCGGGCGAGACGTCGATCCGGATGCCGGGCAGCGGCTTGCCCACGCTCCCGATCTTGCGCGCGCCGGGGTAGTTCGCGCACGCGATGGGGCTCGTCTCGGTGAGGCCGTAGCCCTCGTAGACCGTGATGCCGAGCCCGTCGATGAACTCCGCCACGTCGGTCGAGATCGCCGCGCCGCCGGAGAACGCGTAGCGCAGGCGGCCGCCGAAGCGGGCCCGCACCTTCGAGAACACGACCGCGTCGGTGAGGGCGAGGACGAGCGCCTCGCCGAGCTCGAGCTCCTCGCCCGCGCGCTGCTTGTTCCGCGCCGCGAGCGCCGACTTGACCATGCCCTGCACGAAGCCGGGCCGCGACGAGATCTGCTTCTGCACGTTGGCGTAGATGCGGTTGAATATGCGCGGCACGCTCATGAGCAGCGTGGGCTTGGTCTCGGCGAGGTTGTCGATGATCTTGTCGACGGCCTCGCAGAGCGCGAGCGCAGCGCCCATCGAGAAGAGCGCGTGCAGCTCGCACGTCTGCCCGAAGACGTGCGCCCACGGGAGGAACGAGAGCGAGCGGTCGGAGGCGCTCATGGGGAACACGTCGTGCACCGCGCTGATGTTGCTCGCGATGTTGTTGTGCGAGAGGCGCACGCCCTTCGGGTTGCCGGTGGTGCCGCTCGTGTAGATGAACCCGGCCACGTCGGTCTTCGCGGGGCGCACGCTCGGGACCTTCTTGTCGGTCTCCTTCAAGGAGGCGTACGTGACCACCTTGCCGCCCGCCTTCGTCGCGGCGTCGAGGCTCACGATGTGGGTGATCGACGGCACGCTCTCGAGGAAGCCCTTGGCCTTCTCGCAGATGGCGTCGGTGGCGGCGATGAAGATCTTCGCCTGGCAGTCCTTCGCGATGAACTCCCACTCCTTCGCGAGCTGCGCCTCGTACATGGGCACGAACGCGGCGCCGAGGCCGTAGCAGGCGTACGCGAGGGCGGCCCACTCGACGCGGTTGTTCGAGACGATGGCCACGCGATCGCCGCGCTCGACGCCGAGCGACGCGAGGCCGGCGCGGCACGCGTCGACCTCCTTGCCGAACTCGAGATACGTCGTCCACACCCACTCGCCGTTCTTCTTGGTCCCGAAGAGCTCGTTGTTCGGGTACGTGCGGATGGAGTTCTCGAAGATGTCGACCAGTGTCTCGAATTTCGCCATGGGATTGCGCACTACCCTACCGACCCTCACCGAAAAGGAAAGGCTCGCGGGGCGGGACAGCCGCGGGAGACCATCCGCAAATCCTGCGCGCGCGCGGTGCTCCGTGCGCTCTGCACGTTTACGGCGAGGTCTTGGTGAACTTCCCGGCGAGCTCGGGGCTCGTGCAGTCGCGCTCGGCGTCGGCGAGGGTGTAGCCCGTCGGACCGGCGGCGGCGCTGTAGTAGTGCTTCACCTCACCGTCGGCCATGGCGCACCGGCCGAGCTCGTTCGTGGCGGTGCAGCCGGCGCCGGCGCCCTCGACGTAGCTGCCCTTCAGGCCCTGGCAGAGGCCCCGCTCGAGCCCCATGGAGAGCTTCGCCCACTCGGTGCAGCTCCCCACGGCGGAGATCATCTCGCACGAGGCCACGACGCCCGCGCGCGCGACCGGCGCGGCCGCCGCGTCCTTCGCCTCGGCCTCTTGCTTCGGCGGGTCGTTCTTGCACGCCGCGAGCGCGAGGAGCAGCGAGCCGGCGGCGAGGCCGACGCGGACCGCGCGAGCGCTCGGGGTGGACGGTCGCGAGGCGGAGAGCGG
>DAORJJ010000620.1:0-4091 GCA_035439005.1 Polyangiaceae bacterium
GCGATCGCCGCCGAGGTGTCGAGCCTGGTGTGGGCGGGGCGGTGGCTCGGCGGGCTCGCCGCGCCGACGGTGCCGGTCGCCGTGTGGTGGTGCGACGCCGAGGCCGCGTTCCGCGTCGCGGTGGGCGCGCCGCTCGCGTGGGCGCCGCGCGCCGAGCTCCGCGATCTCCAGCTCGGCCTCGCGATCGCCGCGCTGCTCCCGGCGTCGCACGCTCCTGACTGGCAAGAGCTGCTCGCGCGTTGGCGGGACGCGCACGCGGCGCGCTGAGCGTCGCGCCGCTGCCGCGCGCGGGTCAACCCCAGCGCACGTGCTCGCGCACGAGGTCGACCGTGTCTCGCGAGAACCCGTGCTTGAACGCCGCGATGGCCGCGCGCTTCGGGTCGGTGTCGCCCTCGCGCGGCACGCCGCCGAGGTCGAGCTCCTGGGCACCGTGGCCGCGCCCCCAGCGGATGGCCTCGAGGAGCGGCGGGCTCATCTTGGAGAACGGTCGCCGCTCGGTGGAGGTCGCGCCGAGCAGGAGCGTGAGCCTCGCGTCGGTGCGCGCGACCACGACGGCGCCCAGCGGGCGGCCAGAGGCCCCGTCGCGCGAGACGAAGCACGCGAGCCGCTCGGAGCGCGCGGTGACGCGGGCGAGCGCGCGCCCGAACGCGTCGCCCTTGGCGGCCTCGGCGCGCCCCTGCGCGCCCATGGTCTCGCGGGACAGCGCGACGAAGGCGCGCGCCTCGTCGCCTCGGGCGCGCGCGCTGACGACGCCCGCCTTCGCGGCCTGCTTGAGCTCGTAGCGCAGGGTCTTGCGCCCGCTCCCGCCGAGCACCTCGGCCTCGGTGCCCACGAGCGGCATGCGCAGCGAGCGCACGTGCGCGCCCGCGTCGTCGTCCACGGCGCGGAAGCCGAGGCGCGCGAGCTCGGCCTCGACCGGCGCCCGCTCGGGCTCGGCCCAGTACGGCATCACCGAGAGGCGCACGACACCGCGCCTGAGGAGGGCGCGCCGCAGCGCGATCAGCACCTCGCCGAGGCGCGCGGGCTCCCCCACCACGGGGCCGCGCTCGATCTGCGCGAACGGCAGCGGCAGGGCCCCGAGCCGCGAGCGGAGCACGAGGGCCGCGCCCACCACGCCGCCGCCGCGGCCCGGGTCCCTCGCCAAGAAATACCGCGCGCGGAAGGGCCGGTCGCTCGTGGCGAGCTCGGCGTAGTCGCGCAGCTGCGCGAAGCCGCCGTCGGCCGCGGCGGCGACGAACGCGTCGTAGTCGCGCCCGTCTTCGGGGGAGAGCCTCGCGCGGAGCACCGTCTCGAGCACGCGCGCACCGTAGCCGACGCGCCCGCGCTTGCGGCGCCGTTTCGTCGCCGCGAGCGACGTGAAGCGGGCAGGGCGTCCGCCGTTGCGTGCTAAGTACCCCGCCCCGATGGCGAAGCTTCGCGTGCTCTTCCTGAACGACACGTCCCGCAACGGCGGGCCGGGCCGCAGCCTGTATTACATCTTGAAGTTCCTCGACCCCGCCGTCGTGCACCGCGCGGTCGTGCTGCCCCGCCCGGGCGTGCTCTCCGAGCTCTACGAGGGCTCCGCCGAGCGCGTGGCGGACGAGCTCTTCTTCGAAGACACCCTCGTGGAGAACCCGGTCGAGCCGTGGTCGCGGGCCATGGAGCGGACCGACTTCGACGCGAACCCGCTCTTGAAGGGCGTGCGCCTCGTGGGCAACGTCGGCCGCGGCGCGCGCGCGATCCGCCGCCTCGCGCGCCTCCTGCGGCGCGGGCAATATGATCTGCTCTATTGCAATGGCACGAACGCCGACTTCTTTGGAGGCGCCGTCGCCCGGCTCTCGGGCGTGCCTGCGCTGTGGCACGTGCGCTACACGAGCGTGCCGAAGGCGCTCGCGGGCCTGCACGATCGGCTCGCCGCTTCGGAGGGCGTGCGGCGGATCGTGTGCGTCTCGGGCGCCTCGGCGGCCCTGTTCCCGCACTGCCCCGAGAAGGTGCGGGTGGTGCACAACGCGCTCGATCCCGACGACTTCGGCGCGGCGGCGCCCGAGCCCGTCCTCCGCCGCGAGCTCGGCCTGCCGGAGGGCACGATCGTGTTCGGCAGCCAGGGGCGCATCCTGCCGCGCAAGGGCTACATGGAGCTCATCGCGGCGTCGAAGCTCGCGCTCGCGCGGATGACCGCCGCCGAGCGCGAGCGGGCGCACGTTGCGGTGATCGGCGACACGCCCGAGGACTACACCCCCGACCACCTCGCCGAGTGCCGGGCGCGGGTGCGCGCGCTCGGCATCGAGCGGCACGTCACCTTCCTAGGGTTCCGCGCGGACGTGCGCCCCTACGTGGCCGACTTCGACGTGGCGATCGTGCCCAGCGTGTACGCCGATCCGCTGCCGCGCGCGGTCATCGAGTCGATGGCGATGGGCAAGCCGGTCGCCGCGTTCGACGTCGGGGGCGTGGCGGAGATGCTCCGCGCCGGCGAGACGGGGACCCTCGTCGCGGGATCGCCGCCCGACGTGCAGGGCCTCGCCGACGCGATGCTCCGGTATTTCCGCGATCCGGAGCTCCGCGCCGAGCACGGCCGCGCGGGCCGCGCCCGCATCGAGCGCGACTTCTCGGCGCACCGGCAGGCCAAGATCATCCAGGAGGAGATCGAGCGGGCCGCGCGCCGCTAGCTTCCGTGCGCGTCGCCGGTCATCGCCGGGCGGCGTAGCGCTCGAGGGCGGCCCGAATCGAGCGCTCGAGCAGCCAGCGGATCGGCGGGCCGAGGGGCGCGAGCTTCGCCTCGAAGGTGATCGTGTAGTGGAGCCGGCACCCGCCGCCGCCCGGGCGCTCGCTGAAGGCCATCCGGCCGAGGTGGTTCTTGATGGGCGAGCCGCGGGTCACCTTGTACTCGATGAGCTTGTCGGTCTCGTACGAGACGACCGTCTCCTCGAAGGCGAGCGGGCCGGGCGGGCCGACGCGCCGCATCGAGCCCACGCCGTGCTTGCCGCCCTCGCCGTGGCCGTCCTGAACGTGCTTCATCGGGGCGCGGAGGATGCGCCCGAGCCTCTCGTGGTCGTGGAAGTCTTGAAAGACCTGGGAGAGCGGCTGCGGGAAGTCCTGGACGAGGTCGACGGTGAGCATCGCGGCAGAGAGTAGGGCCGCGCGCTCGCGGGCACCACAGTCGCGTGGGCGCGTGGGCGCGTGGGCGCGTGGGCGCGTGGGCGCGTGGGCACGTGGGCGCGTGGGCAGCGTGGCCGGGCGCGACGTCAGGGCTTCGGGGCCGCGAGGCGCGCCTCGAGGCCCGCGAGCTTCGCCCGCACGCGCGCGCCCACCGCGAGCTGAGGCCGGGAGGCGACTTGCCCGTCCGCGAGGTCCTTCTGCTCGATGACGTGGATGGCGCGCGTGACGCCGTCGACGAACGCGGGCTCGCGCGCGAGCTGCCCCTCGAACACGGCCCGCCCGAAATCAGTGAACGGGTTGCCCCTGGCGCACCCATAGGAGTTTCGGTCGGGCGCGGCGGCCGTCGCCACGAGCGTGTGCTCGTCCGCGAGCGCCTCCACGAAGACGCCCGACTTGCACCCCGCGATGATGAGGATCCGCCACGTGATGCCGGCGTCGTCGAGCGCGCTCTTGAGCTCGCGCGGCGACAGCGTGGGCCAGGGCACCGGCAGGCGCGGGGCGCGCACGGACAGGCCGCGCTCGTCGCCGTGGCTCGAGAGGAAGAGGAAGAGCACGTCCTCGTTGCGGTTCATGCGCGCGCCCACCGCGCGGAGCACGTGGCGGAGGTTGGGGCCCGTGGCCATGGGCAGCGCGTCGCGCGTCGCGGGGTCGTTCGACAGGGCGAGGGAGCGCCCCTTGGTGTCGTACCGCGCGTCGAAGAGGTCCCGCGCGTAGAGGACCTCGCGCCGGAACACGTCTTGGTCGCCGTAGCCGGCGAAGCCCACGAAGTAGAGCTCCTCCAGGCCCGGGCGCCCCGGCAGGAGCGTGGCCTCGGCGGCGTGCACGCGCTCGGCCTGGTCGAGCAGCACCTCGGCGAGCTCGCGCGGATCGGTGGAAGGCCTGCCTCGGCCGAGCCCGGCGAGCGGCTCCTCGGGCGGCTCCTCGAACAGCGGCGTGCGTCGCGCGATCGCGGCGGG
>DAORJJ010000621.1:0-4077 GCA_035439005.1 Polyangiaceae bacterium
GCCGTCGACGGGGAGCGCCTTCGTGACGTCCGCCTGGACGAACGTGAAGCGCGGAGCGCCGCCCGCGAGCGCCGCCGAGCCGGTGGGCGCGCCGGCCACGCGGGTGTTTCCAGGCGCGGAGCCCGCCGCGGCGGCGCTCTGCTCGGGATCGCCAAGCGACGCCAGCAGCGCGTCGGTTCCCGGCGCGCCGCCGGCTCCCCCACCGCTCGAGGGCGGCGCCCCTCCGTTGCTGCCCGAGTGCGTGTCCATGGTCTCCGCTCAGCTTAGCGCAGGCCCGCGCGCCGGGTAAGCGGGGCCACGCGACCGTGGACCCGGCTTCACTGTGTCCCCGCCCCCGCGCGGCTCGGCGCCGGCCCGCGGCCCGTTCCTCGGCGAGGCGGCCCGAGGTCGCGCTGGCACCGCGCTTGCTCCTCTGCGCCCCGTGAACCCTCCCCGTACGCGCGCGCGCGCTCTCTCGCTCGCGGCCCTGGCGGCCCTGGGCCTCGTCGTGCTGCCCGGCTGCCTCCGCGGCAACGCGCTCAAGCTCGCGACGTTCGCCGCCGTCGTCGCGGTGAAGACCGTCCAGGTGGTCGCGGCCTCGTCCCGGGCCGAGCGACGCACCAAGGTCTCGACGTCCTCCTCGGGCGCCTCCGCGCCGGCGGGCGGGCCGTGCGGCGTCTGCCCCGAGCCCGACAACGGCTACGCCCTCTGCTTCATCTCGACGTGCGAGCTCCGGTGCATCGACGGCTATGTGCTCGTGGGCGAGCGCTGCGAGCCCGCGGCGCCTCCAGCGCCCCGAGCGTGGGTCGAGCCCACGCCCGGCTGACCCCGCGCCCTTGACACGCGGCGATTGGTACGCCTCTTGCGCAGCCCCCTGGCGTGCTTATTTCCATGGCGTGCCCGCTCTTCTGGAGAGCAGGCCGGAGCGACGGCGGTCTGCCAGCGGCGGATCGAAAGAAAACACGTCGGCGAGCCCACGGCCGCCGCGAAGGGAGAGTTACATGCGCCCCGAGAAACTGACCACGAAGAGCCAGGAAGCGTTCGCCGCCGCGGTCGAGATCGCCGCGCGCCGGGGCAGCCCCGAGCTCATCCCCGAGCACCTGCTCGTCGCGATGCTCGCCCAAGACGACGGCGTCGCGAGGCCGCTCGTGCAGAAGGCCGGCGCCGACGTCGAGGCCCTCACGGCGGACGCCGCGAAGGTCGTGGAGAGCCTGCCGCGCGTCACGGGCGGCGCCGATCCCGGCTACTCGCGCCGCACCATGGAGGTGCTGCGCCGCGCCGAGGACGAGGCCAAGACGCTCCGCGACGACTTCGTGTCGGTCGAGCACTTCCTCCTCGCGATGGCGAAGCACGACCGCGAGCTCAAGGCCGCGTTCGAGCGACACGGGGTGACCTACGACAAGCTGCTCGCGGCCCTCGCCGCCGTGCGGGGCAGCCAGCGCGTGACCGACCGCGACCCCGAGGGGAAGTTCCAGGCCCTCGACAAGTACTGCCGCGACCTCACGGAGGCCGCGCGGAAGGGCAAGAGCGATCCGGTCATCGGCCGCGACGAGGAGATCCGCCGCGTGATGCAGGTGCTCTCGCGGCGCGGGAAGAACAACCCCGTGCTCATCGGCGAGCCCGGCGTCGGCAAGACCGCCATCGTCGAGGGCATCGCCCACCGCATCGTGCGAGGCGACGTGCCCGAGTCGCTGCGCGACAAGCGCCTCGTGTCGCTGGACATGGGCGCGCTCATCGCCGGCGCGAAGTACCGCGGCGAGTTCGAAGATCGCCTGAAGGCCGTGCTGAAGGAGGTCGAGGCGAACCAAGGCAAGATCGTCCTCTTCATCGACGAGCTCCACACCATCGTGGGCGCGGGCGCCTCCGAGGGCTCGATGGACGCCGCGAACCTGCTGAAGCCGGCCCTCGCGCGGGGCGAGCTGCGCTGCATCGGCGCCACCACGCTCGACGAGTACCGAAAGCACATCGAGAAGGACGCCGCGCTCGAGCGCCGCTTCCAGCCGGTGGTGGTGTCGCAGCCGAGCGTGGAGGACACCGTCGCCATCCTCCGCGGCCTGAAGGAGAGGTACGAGGTGCACCACGGCATCCGCATCCAGGACGCCGCGCTGGTCGCCGCCGCGACGCTCTCCGATCGCTACCTCACGGAGCGGTTCCTGCCCGACAAGGCGATCGACCTCGTCGACGAGGCCGCCGCCAAGATCAAGATCGAGGTCGACAGCATGCCGGCGGACATCGATCGGGTCGAGCGCAAGCTCACGCAGCTCCGCATCGAGCAGCAGGCGCTGAAGAAGGAGCGGGACGCGGCCTCCAAGGCGCGCCTCGAGGTGCTGGCCGGCGAGCTCGCCGACCTCGAAGAGGAGAGCTCGGGCATGAAGGCTCAGTGGCTCCGCGAGAAGGAGATCATCGACCAGATCCGCGAGGCGAAGCCCAAGCTCGAGGAGCTCCGCAACGAGGCCGAGGCCGCGCAGCGCAAGGGCGACCTCGGGCGGGCCGCCGAGCTCCGCTACGGCAAGCTGCCCGAGGCCGAGCGCGCCATCGAGACCCTGCGCGCCAAGCTCGCGAAAGTCCAAGAGAAACAGGCCTACCTCACCGAGGAGGTCACCGAGCACGACATCGCCCAGATCGTCGCCAAGTGGACGGGCATCCCCGTCGCCAAGATGCTCGAGGGCGAGATGGAGAAGCTGCTGCGCATGGAAGACGCGCTCTCCTCGCGCGTGGTCGGCCAGCGCGCCGCCATCGAGGCGGTCTCGAACGCCGTGCGGCGCTCGCGGGCGGGGCTCGGCGACGAGAAGCGGCCCGTCGGCAGCTTCCTCTTCCTCGGCACCACCGGCGTGGGCAAGACCGAGCTCGCGCGGGCCCTCGCCGAGTTCCTGTTCGACGACGAGCGGGCGCTCCTGCGGCTCGACATGAGCGAGTACCACGACAAGCACACGGTGAGCCGGCTCATCGGCGCGCCGCCCGGGTACGTGGGCTACGACGAGGGCGGCCAGCTCACCGAGCCGGTGCGCAGGCGCCCCTACTCGGTCATCCTCTTCGACGAGGTCGAGAAGGCGCACCCGGACGTGTGGAACACGCTCCTCCAGGTGCTCGACGACGGGCGCCTGACCGACGGGCAGGGCCGCACGGTCGACTTCAAGAACACGGTCATCATCCTCACGAGCAACATCGGCTCGCACCACGCCGAGGCGCTCGCGGAGGATCCCGCGCTCACCGAGGACGAGCGCCGCGCGGTGTTCGAGGAGTCGGTCCTCTCGGACGTGCGGCAGGCGTTCCGGCCCGAGTTCCTGAACCGCCTCGACGAGATCGTCGTCTTCCAGCGCCTCGACCGCGCGGAGGTGCGGCAGATCGTCGACCTCCAGCTCGCGCGGTTCACCGACCGCCTCGCCTCGCGCTCGCTCGTGGTCGACCTCACCGACGAAGCGAAGAGCTTCCTCGCCGAGGTCGGGTGGGACCCGAAGTACGGCGCGCGGCCGCTCAAGCGCGCCGTGCGCAGGTACCTCGAGGACGAGCTCGCGAAGCACGTGCTCGGCGGGCGGTATGCGCCCGGCAGCGTCGTGCGGGTCGAGCGCGGCGGCGGCGGCCTCGTGTTCCACGAGCTCACCTCGAACTGACGCTGACGCCGGCGTCACCAGGTCGCGCGCGGCCCCGCGAGGGAGACCGCGCGCGACGCTCTGGATCTCAGCCCGCGTCGGCGGCGTCCACCGGGGCGGCCGCGTCCACCGGCACGGCCGCGTCCGGGACGGGCGCCGCGTCCACCGGGACAGGCGCCGCGTCGGCGGCCGGCGGCGGGGGAGCGGGCAGCGCCGCCGACTGGCACTGAGCCTCCGGCACCTTGTCGAACGCCACGCCCTCGGCGCAGCGAGCCGTGATCGCGGCGCAGGCCTCGGTCGTGTAGTCGCCGTCGTCGCAGCGGGTCTTGGCTTCGGCGCACCGCGCGATGAACGCGTCGTGGAGCGCCCGCTTCACGCACTCCGCCGCGGTCGCGCCGCAGCCCGAGGGGTCTTGGGTGCTCGCGACGCAGGTCGCCCGCGTCGCGGCGCACGTCGCCACCGCGCCCGACGCGGCGCCGGTCTCCCCGCCCCCGCCGCGGCCTTCGCC
>DAORJJ010000622.1:0-4072 GCA_035439005.1 Polyangiaceae bacterium
CGCCGAACCGCCGTCACCGCCGGTCGCTGCCGCGGCGTCGCCTTCCGCGCCGCCCGAAGCCGCCGTCCCGCCGCCCCCCGCAGGGGTCGCTCCCGCGGCCGCCGTTGAGGCCCCTCCGGCCCCTCAGGCCCCGTTCTTCACCCCCGCGCGCGTGCTCGTGGTCGTCGCCGTGACCGCGCTCTCCGCGGCGGGGGGCGTCGCCTACGTCCGCCGCGACAGCGCCAGGGCTCGCGCCGTCGCCGCCGCCTCGGCGTCCGCACCGCAGCCCTCCGCCGTGTCGCCGACGCCCTCCGCCTCGTCCACGCCGCTCATGGTGGCCTCGGCGGACCCACCCACGCTCGCGACCGGGGACCCCGCCGCCGAGGCCGCGCCCGAGCCCTCGGCCTCGGCCTCGGCGCCTCCGGTGGCCTCGGCCTCGCCATCGGTCCCTGCGTCGGCGGAGGCCCCCGCCGCCCCCACGTCCACGGAGGCGCCCAAGGCGGTGCCGTCGAACGCGTGCCTCCTCAAGACGACCGCCGCGGCGCCCGGTCACCGGGTGTACGTCGACGGGCGGGTCGTCGTGGAGACCCCCGGCGAGGCGCGCGTCCCCTGTGGCTCTCGGTCGGTGCAGATCGGCAGCGCAGGCAAGCCGCGCACGCTCGACCTCCCGTGCGGCGCGGAGCTCGAGGTCAAGTAGGTTTACTTCCCGGCGTCGAGCAGCCCCGCGTCGCCGGCGAGCCCGGGCGCCGCGGAGCCCGTGCCCTGGAAATACGCCCAAAATAGGTCGGCCCAGTCGGCGCCCCCCTTCGCGGTCGGGTGGATGCGGTCGCCGCCTCGCTTGAGGGGAAGGTTGCTCGAGTCGAAGAACTTGCACGGCGCCGAGTGCTCGCGGATGACCGCCACGATCCCGGTGTCGCCCTTCCACGTGGGGGGGCCGATCCAGTAGCACTCACGCGCCCCGATCTTGCGCACGATGGTCTCCACATAGGGGGCGAAGACCTGCGGGGAGGGGAGGAACACGTCGTTCGCGCCGAGCGTCAGGATCACGACGTCGGGCTTGTAGCGCGCGAGCAAGTTCGGCAGCTTCACGCTGCGCGCGAAGCTCATGATGGAGAGGCTGACCTCGGTGTGGCGCACGAACTTCGCGCCCTCCGCGCGGAACTTCACCCCGAGCGCGCGGCTCAGGCCGCCGTCGCCGCCGACCATCGAGTCGCCGGCGTGGAGGACGATCTTCCCCGCGAGCCGCGCGAGGCCGGCCTCGGGGGCGGCGTCGTCGCCCGCGTCGCCCGCGTCGCCCGCGTCTTCCGCGACGGCCGTCGCGGCCGTCGTCGCGCTGGGCTCCGTCGCGGCCTCCGGCGACGCCGCGCGAGGCTCGTTCGGCCGCGCGCCTGGCTCGTGGCTCTTCGAACACCCTCCGACCGCGACGGCGCACGCGAACCCGCACAGCCACGCAGCCCCGACGAGGCGCCTCCGAGCGTCACCCATGAGCCGGGCTTATCTCAGAATGAGCGCGCGTCGTCGAGCGCGTCGTCGAGCGCGGTGCGCTGGATCAGGGCGTCGGATCGGCGCAGCAGCGGAACCCGGTCGAGTAGTCGTGATAGACGGCGTTGTGGGCCGTGGTGCGGTACCCGCAGCCGTCGCCGTTGATGTGCGTGTCCTGGTAGTAGCCGCCCTGGAAGGTGCCGGCCGGGTCGTCCACCCACTCGTGCAGGTTGCCGACCATGTCGAAGACGCCGTAGCCGTTGGTGCAGCCGGGGTGCGCGCCGGTCTCGGCGAGCGTGCCCTCGACCTGGTTGAGCTTCTCGTCGTTCAGCTGGTTCCAGCCCCAGTTGGGCCGCCCCGCGTGCGGGAACACGACGCCGATCGGGCTGCGGCCGTGATCGTTGCAGCGGTGGTCTTCCTTCTGGGCGCCGTAGCCCCAGGTCGACTTCTCCGGGCCCATGCAGGCCGTGCGCCACTCTTGGGGCTTGCAGAGGCGCTTGCCCGAGGCCTTGCACGCGTCGCCCGCCTGGCGCGCGCTGATGTGCCCCTGGGGCTTGACCCCCGGGACGCTGAGCGCGCGGACCTGGAGGCCCTCCACGCCGAGATAGAAGGGGTGCGGCCGGGTCTCGCCCGTCGCCGTCACCTCCACGATGGAGCCCTCGTAGCGGTCGACGCAGAACCGCCCGTTCACGCTCGCCATGCCGGCGGGGCAGCCGTTGCTCTCCTGCGAGCCCTCAGCGACGATGAGGCCCGCGGGGAACGTTCCGCGCGACGGCGCCACGCCGAGCTTGATGGCCTCCGAGGGGGAGCCGATGCGGGCCTTCAAGGCCGACTGCGAGCTGCCGAGCGAGCGATGGATCGCGCTCTGGGTGAACGCCGAGGGGTGCTCGCCCGCCGAGCCGGGGGCCGACTTCGCGCAGCCCGCGACGAGCGCCAGGGCCGCCGCGGCGACCACCAGGGGCACAGCGGCCCGCGGGGAGGGGCGCCAGCGGGACTCGAAGGGCCCTCGCAGGGCGTTCAGGGAAAGGCTCAACGTCGACCTCCTGGACGGCTGGGGTGTGGCGCCCGGTATGACCCGGGAGCCCTGCACCGCGAAACAATTTTCGCGACCGGCTAGGGTGTACAAGGCGATGGCGCCTCGCGGAACCCAAAAACGACCGCGCGCCGCAGTTAGGTGGGAGAGGACGGCACATGGACTTCCAGTGTGCCTGGAACACCTCTTCCGGTAAGTAGCTAAAATGAATCACAAATCTGTGTGTCACAAGAAGTGACGCGGTGCGACGCACAGGCGAGGCCCGCCGGTCATCTTTTTGTCGGGCGGGCCCCCCGGTGGCGGCGTCCGCGAGTTTGATACCGTGGAGCCGATGCTCCACCGCCTGTACCTCTCGCCCGGCATGTTCGGCTTCGCCCAGCTCGGCGCGTTCGGGTACTTCGCGCACCTCCGCGAGGCGCTCCGGGCCCGCTTCGTCGAGCTCGGCCATGAGGCCTCCGTCCATGTCGTCGACGTCCCACCGACCGCGTCCATCCGCCGGCGCGCCGCCCGCCTGACCGAGGTCGTCGCCGAGACCGCGCAGCCGGGCGACGCCGTCCACCTCGTCGGCCACTCGACGGGCGGGCTCGACGCTCGGCTCGCCGCTTCCCCCTCCGCCAGCCTGCTCGTCGACCCGCGCGCGCGCGGCTGGCTCCCGGCGCTCCGCTCGGTCACGACGCTGAACACCCCGCACTACGGCACGCCCCTCGCGAGCTTCTTCGCCACGAAGAGCGGCCAGCAGATGCTCTACGCGGTGAGCGCGTTCACGTTCGTCGCGCTCACGCTCTCGGCGCCGCCCCTCACCCTCGCGAGCGCGCTGGTGCTCGCCGTGGGGCGGGTCGACCAGACGGTCGGCGTGGAGGTGCGGGTGCTCGGGCGCCTCACCGAGCGCCTCCTCGGCGTGCTCGAGCCCGCGAAGAGCCGCGAGGTGCGTGAGTACCTCGACGCCATCAAGGCCGACCAGGGCGCCGTGATCCAGCTCACGCCCGAGGCGATGGACCTCTTCCAGGCCGGCGTCGAGGACCGCCCCGGCGTGCGCTACCAGTGCGCGGTCGCCGCCGCGCCGGCCCCCGAGGCGTTCGGCGTCGCCAAGCACCTCTTGTCCCCGTGGCGCCTCGTCTCCCACGGCCTCTTCACGACGCTTTACGGGCTCACGTCGCGCTTCGACGAGCGCTACCCGTGCGCCGCGCCGGCGCTCACGCTCGAGGCCGAGCGCGCGCTCGTGGGCGCCCTCGGCAGGCTCCCGGGGGCGCGCAGCAACGACGGCGTGGTCCCCGTGCTCTCGCAGATCTGGGGCGAGCTCGTCTGGGCGGGCGCGGCCGACCACCTCGACGTGCTCGGGCACTTCCGAGGCGAGGCGCGGGGCGAATGCGGGCACGCGGACTGGCTCGCGTGCGGGGCCGAGTTCGACGAGCGCGCCTTCCAGGGCCTCGTCCGCGCGGTGGTCGACGGGATGCTCCGCCCCGCACCGTGACCCGGCGCGCTCTTGGTCAATGGACTTGACTGACACGAGGCGCGTCGCGCCTGTTTTGGGCTTGGGACCCAAAACCAGGAGGTGGGGCCCCAGCCGGCTCCGCCGGT
>DAORJJ010000623.1:0-3717 GCA_035439005.1 Polyangiaceae bacterium
CGCCTCACCACGGCGGCGCCCGACGCCGACGACGGGCTCGACGAGCTCGACCCCCCGCGGGCGTCCGCACGCCAAGGCCGCACCTCGCTCGTCACCATCGTCATCGTGTGCTTCGCGATGGGCGTGTTGTTGTCGATCGGTGTAGCCTACAAGCTTGGCCGCATCGGCCCCGATCGCGCCCTCGAGGCCGAGCTCGCCCGCGCGCAGGCCGCCCTCCTCGCGCACCGCCTCTACGAGCCCCCCGGCGACAACGTGCGGGAGATCACGGCCCTCGCGCTCCAGCGCTGGCCGCGCGAGCCCCGGCTCCTCGAGGTGCGGGGGCGCGCGTGCGACGAGCTCGTGACCCTCGCCCGCGTCGAGCGCAACGCGCCGGAGTCGCTCCGCGTCGCGAAGATCGCGGCCGATCTCGACCCCACCGATCCGTCGGCGAAGCGCCTCGTCGAGGAGCTCGAGAGCGAGCTCGCCAAGCTCGTGCCGCCCGAGCCCACCACGGCGCCGCTCGCCTCGGGCAAGCCCTCTCCGCTCGGCCCGGGCCCGGGCCCCGGCGCGCCGCCCGCGCCTGGCCACCCGGCCCCGCAGACCTCGCTCGACGTCACGCCGGCGGCGCCCCGCGTGGGGCAGACCGTCGCCTTCCTCGCGCGCGTGCCGGCGAAGGGAAAAATTCTCGATCCCGCGTTCACGGTCTCCGGGGCCACGCTCGCGCCCGCGCGCATGCCCGCGCTCCCGGCCGGGCCCGGCGTCTACCGCGGCGGCTTCGCGTTCCTCCAGCCCGGCGCCTACCAGGTGGTGTTCACGGCCACGGTCGACGGCGCGCCCGCCCGCGTCGAGCGCACCATCACCGCGCAGGCGCTCGGCGCGCCCGCGCCCAGCGCGCCGCCCACCGCCGATCCGCCTGATCCGCCGACCCCCACGGCGCCGACCGCCCCGACGGCGGCGCCCTCGAGCTCGAGCGCCCGATGGCTGTAAACTGCAGGTTGTTCTCCGTCGTCGCGCTGAGCGCGCTCGCCCTCGCCGGGCCCGTCGCGGCGGAGCCCTCGCTCGGGGCCCACGCCGAGGCGAGCGCCGCGGGCCGCCCCCCCGACCCGGCCGCGGGCGCGGTCGCCGCGGAGCTCGGGCCGCGCCTCCACGCGCAGATCGAGCTCGCCGCGCTGGTGCTCCCCACGGCCGGGCTCCTGGGCGCCGATCGCCAGCCCACGACCGGCGCCGACGTGGCCTTGCCGCTCGGCTTTCATTTCCACTACCGCGCCGATCGGTGGGCGCTCGGCGCCACCGCGTCGCTCGCCCTCTTCGCGCTCACGAGCTCGCCCTACGGCGGCACCCCCGGGCTGCCACGTACGCACGAGCGAGGCTTCTTCCAGCTCGCCCCGGAGGCGCGGTACTACCTCCGCGAGGGCCGCCCGTGGGAGCTCTGGCTCGGCGGCAAGGCGGGCCTCGTCATGCTCGCCGATCGCTACGCGACCGTGCCCGGCGACACCGTCCCCTCGAACTACGGCGTGAAGACCGACAGCGTGCGCAGCGAGGGCCTCCTCGCGCTCGTCGGCGGCGGCGGCGCGTGGCGCATGACCGATCTCTTCACCCTCGGCCTCGATCTCCGCGCCGGGGCGCTCGCCCTCCCGTCGGGGCGCCACTGCTCGCCGCTCGGCGACTGCAGCAGCATGAGCGGCGTGTTCCCGGCCCTCGAGCTCGGGCTCGCCTTCGGCATCCTCCGCGATCTCTAGCGCGTCGATCCGTGCAGAGTGCACGGGTCTTCAGCCGCGCGCGCCGCGCTCCGCCGCCATCGCCATCAGCGCCGCCACCCGCTCGAGCGCGACCGCGAAGAACGCGAGCAGCGTGACCGCGCGCAGGCTCGGGAGCGCGCCGCGGAGCGAGGCGAACGGGCTCCGCGCGAGCACGGCCTGCGCGGCCGCCACGGTGACGCCCGCGGCGACGAGCGGTCCGCCGACCACGAGCGCGAGGGTCATCCCCGCCGCGAGCGTGCCCACGGTGTGCGCGAGGAGGTCGTGGCCGAGCTCGGCGCGCACGAGCGCCCGCGCGATGCTCGCGGGGCCCCCGGTCGCGAAGAAGAACACGCCGCTGAGCAGCGTGAGCAGCGTCGCGCTCGGCGACTCGGCGTCCGCCACGGCGGGCAGGCGCGCCTCGAGCCGCGCGCCCCGCAGCTCGTCGAAGAGCCCCCCCGCCATGCTCGCGGCCCACATGGGCACGGCGCTCGCGAGCGCGAGCGGGAGGCCGCGGAGCGCGTCCACCACGAGCGTCACGATCGGCCCGCCCACCTCGGGCGTCGTCCCCGAGAGCGCCGGCGAGATCGCGAACGCGAGGCACAGCGCCATCGAGGCGCGCACCGTGATCGGCAGCCCCCGCAGGCCGAACGCCGGCACGAGCAGGGCGGTCGGCAGGAGGCGCGCGAACCCCCGCGCCAGCCCGAAGCCGGTGCCCTCGAGCGCGAACGCTCGCACGACCTGGTCGAACACGCCGAGCTCGGGCCCCACGGGCGCGGTGATAGCACGGCGTGCGCGCCCACGACCGCGTTGACGCGGGCCGCGCGTCTCCCCCATTCTGCGGCGCCATGGCGCTCGACCTCACCCTCGTCGGAAAAGAATCAGACCCCCGCCTCTTCACGTACACGTGGAAAGACACGGTGCTCTACGCGCTCGGCGTGGGCGCCAAGCGCGACGAGCTCGACTACCTGTACGAGGGGCGCGGGCCGAAGGTGCTCCCGAGCTTCGCCGTGGTGCCGATGTTCGAGCCGATGTTCGACCTCGTGGCGCAGGCGGGCGGCGATCTCTCGATGGTCGTGCACGGCGGCCAGCGCGTGCGCCTCCACAAGCCGTTCGCGCCCGCGGGCACGGTCTCCACGACGGCCAAGATCCGCGGCATGTACGACATGCGACGGTTCGCGAACGTCTTCGTCGACACGACCACCCGCGACGCGCAGGGCGAGCTCATCGCCGAGACCACCGCGAGCATCATCTTTCGCGGCGAGGGCGGCTGGGGCGGAGAGCCGCCGCCCAAGGAGCCGAAGCGCGAGATCCCGAAAGACAAGGAGCCTGACTTTCGCGTGGAGGAGACCACCTCCCCGGAGCAGGCGCTGCTCTACCGCCTCTCGGGCGACGTGAACCCACTCCACGCCGATCCGGCCTTCGCGGAGAAGGTGGGCTTCACGCAGGGCCCCATCCTTCACGGCCTGGCGACCTACGGGCACATGGTCCGCCACGTCGTGCGCGGCGCTTGTGGCGGCGACGGCGATCGCCTGACGGGCTTCGACGCCCAGTTCCGCAAGCCCGTCTGGCCCGGCGACACGCTCGTCACCGAGGGGTACCTGGTCGACGACGGCGTGTACGCCCTCAAGGTCACCGTGAAAGAGCGCGCCGAGAGCGTGCTCACCGCCGCCTGGGCCACGGTCGCGTCCGCATAGCCGCGAGGCAACCAGGGGGAGCGTGTCACCGGCGTGACGAGCCTATCGCTCGCTACGGAGGTGCCTTCACGCCCTCGCAAACTCCGTATCAAGGAGGGCCCACAAACTCCGTATCAGGGGGGAGCGTGAGGGGGGGCACCGGCGTGACGAGCCTATCGCTCGCTACGGAGGTGCCTTCACGCCCTCACAAACTCCGTATCAAGGAGGGGCCACAAACTCCGTATCAAGGAGGGGGGAGCGTGAGGGGGGTCACCGGCGTGACGAGCCTATCGCTCGCTACGGAGGTGCCTTCACGCCCTCACAAA
>DAORJJ010000623.1:3817-4071 GCA_035439005.1 Polyangiaceae bacterium
CTCCGTATCAAGGAGGGCCCTCACAAAGGCCGAACCGCGCCGCGGCGGCGGCGCCCGACGAGCGCGAGCGCGCCGATCCCAAGGAGGCCGACCGCGGCGAGGAGCCCTCCTCCAGGCGCGGGCGAGGCGGCCGCGCAGCCCGAGGAGTCGGAAGGTACGGGCTCGGCCGGCGCTTCGGTGCTCGGCGCGCCGGTCGGCGTGGGGCTCGGTCCCGGTCCCGGTCCCGGGCCTGGCTCGGAGCCGTCGGGTCCCGT
>DAORJJ010000624.1:0-4064 GCA_035439005.1 Polyangiaceae bacterium
AGCGTCGGGGGGCGCACGTTCCACGTGTGGACCCCGTCCGCGTACGACGGACGCCGGCGCCTGCCCGTCGTCGTCGTGTTCCACGGCTGGTACGCCACGGGCAAGGCGTTCCAGGCGTGGTTCAAGATGGAGGAGCACGTCCGGGGCGAGGCGATCGTCGTCTACCCCGACGCGGCGGGCCCCATGTGGAGCCTCGTCGACGAGCGCGACACGACCTTCGTGGCCGCCCTCCTCGACGACGTCACCGCGACGTACTGCGCCGACCGCGCGCGGGTCCTGGCGTTTGGCTTCAGCTTCGGGGGGAAGTTCACCCACAAGCTCGGCTGCACGAGCACGAACCTCGTGAAGGCGATCGCCGTCGGCGACGGCAGCCTCGGCGGCGGCCTCGCCGGCTGCGGTCACCTGCCGGTGCTCGTCACGCACCGCACGCGCGACGACGACGAGCGCTTCGCGTGGGGCAAGACCGCGGCCGAGGCGTGGGCGGGCGTGAACGGCTGCGCCAAGGAGACCGACGCGACCGACCCGGCCCACGGGTGCGTCGCCTACCGCGGCTGCAAGCCCGGGGCGCTCGTCACCTTCTGCGAGGACACGTATTTCAACCCGAGCTGGCCGCGCGACTGGAACCACACTGTGCGCGAGGAGTACCGCGATCTCACCTGGGCGTGGTTCGCGAGGCTGCCGTGAGCGCGAAGTGAGGGCTTCAAGCCTCAGCTCTGTCGACGAGAAGCGGGCCGCGGGCTTGCTTCCGACGGGCGAAGAAAGGATCATAAGGGCGTGACGTCGCGTCGCTTCCTTTTTTGGCCCGTCGCCTCGATCGCGGTCGCCCTCTCTCTTGGCGGCTGCTTGGGCGTCGCTGGCATCTCCGATTTCCGGGTGGACGAGTCGGTGGCCACGGTCGACGCCAGGGCCGACGCTCCCGGCGACGCGCCGCCCGGCCCCGACGCGAGCGACGCCGACAGCGCCGTCGACGCCGCGGTCGACGCCGACGCCGACGCCCCGGTGACGCGCTCGCCGGGGCTCTCGTTCGTTTCCATTCCGGGCACGGGCGTGGGCGTCGGCAAGGGGGTCACCGTCACCCTCACGGCCCGCAACGAGGTGGGCGATCCCGTGCCGCGGGTCGGCTCGCAGGTGGTCTTCATGGTCTCCGGAGGAACCAGCGTCATCACCGTCGGCGCGACCACCGACGTGGGGGACGGGACCTACACGGCCGTGCTGACCGGCGTCACCGCGGGGACGAAGGCGCAGGTCACGGCGCTGCTCGACGGCGCGGCGCTGCGCACACCTCCCGCGTCGCTGCGGGTGGTCAACCCCGTGTCCACCGGCCTCACCTTCTCGCTCGACGCGAGCAACGCCGACCGCGGGGGCAACGCCGGCGGGAAGCTCTGCCCCACGACCGGCCCGACGCAGTGGGAAGACCTCACGGCCGGCAGCAGCATCTCGGGGGCGCTCCTCGGCTTCGCGGACCCGTGCGGCGTGGGCTCGGGGTGGGAAGGCACCGGCACGCCCGCCGATCCACACCGGCTCGCCTTCGACGGGCTCGACGATCACGTCTCGTTCGGCGCCGTCAACGACCTGCAGAAGTACACGATCATCACGTGGGCCCGGAAGACCGGGGACGGCACGCTGGCGAGCACCGGGAGCTCGGGCCTCCAAAACGTGTTCCCCATCGTGACCAAGGGGAGCCGCGAGGCCGAGTCGGGCCCGCTCGACATCAACTACTACCTGGCGATCTCCGACACCCACCGGATCGCGGTCGACTACGAGCACGTCGGCACGAGCATGAACTCGCCGCTCGTGGGCGGCAGCGTGCTCCGCGAGAACGAGTGGTACATGCTCGCCACCACCCTCGACTCGGCGGCCGGCGCGCGCGCCGTGTACGTGAACGGCGCGAGCGACGGGTCGATGACGCCGGTCGCGGGGCCCGCGTCGAGCTCGGCGACGATGTTCGTGGTCGGCGGCGCCAACCGCACCGACGGGGCGCCCGAGGGCCGCTTCCGCGGCGACGTGGCCCTCGTGCTCACGTACGACCGCGCCCTCACGGTCCCCGAGATCGAGGCGAACTGCCACGCGTTCTCGTCCCGCTTCGCGATGCGCTCTTGCAAGAACTGACCTTCCCCGAAGGAGCCCCGTGACGCCACGCCGCCTCGTCCTCGCCACCGCCGTAGCCCTCGCGCTGCAGGGCCTCGCGCTCGCGAACCCCAGCGTCGCGAGGGCGGAAACCCCCTCGGCCGCCGACAGCGAGACGGCGCTCCAGCTCTTCAAGGAGGGCAAGGCGCTCCGCGACGTCAACGATTTCCAGGGCGCCCTCGGCAAGTTCCGCGCCGCGTACGCGCTCGTCGCGACGCCCATCACCGCGCTCGAGCTCGGCCGCACCTACGCGGCGCTCGGGAAGTTCGTCGAGGCGCGCGAGGTGCTCCTCGCGGTCTTCCGCCTGCCCGTGCTGCCGAACGAGTCGGCCCGCGGCGCCGAGGCGCGGCAAGACGCGGCGCAGCTCGCCACCAACCTTCGCGGCCGCATCGCGTCGATCACCGTGCGACCGCGGGGCCCGGTCGATCCGTTCCTCAAACTGTGGATCGACGGCGCGCTGATCCCACCCGACGCCGTCTCGGCGTCGCACCTGCTGAACCCGGGCAAGCACCGCCTGGTGATCGAGTCGCGCGGACACACGGTGCGCTCCGAGCTGACCATCGGCGAGTCCGAGGCGCGTGAGGTCGAGATCGTGCTGCCGCAGACCGAGACGCCGCCGAGCGAGGGGCCCGAGCCCCCGCCCGTGGTGGTCCCGCCCGTGCGCCCCGAGCCCAAGAGCAACGCGCTGCGAAACACGCTCATCTACGGGGGCTTCGGGGCGGCGCTCGTGGGCGTCGGCGTCGGCGCGGCGACGGGGCTCATGACGCTCTCGCGCGCCGACAAGCTCAAGGAGGTCTGCACGAGCGACGGACGGTGCCCTCCCTCGGCGCAGGCTGATCTCGACGCGACGGCGACGACCGGCACGCTGTCGACGGTGATGTTCGGCGTGGCGATCGGTGGCGCGGTGGTGGGGCTGGCCGGCGTCTTCTTCACGACGGCGGAGCCCGTGAGGTTTGGGCAGCTCCGCCTCACGCCCACCGCCGGGGGCGTCAGCGGCACCTTCTGAGCGCTACTTGCGGATCGTGCGCGTGAAGAGCACCGCGCCGCGCGTGTCGATGAACGCGGCCGTGAGCGCCCGCCCCTCGACGACGACGTAGACGAAGCCGAGCTCGAGCGACTGAAAGTGGGCGGGGTTCGTCCCCGGCAGCGAGGTCGGGCCGGAGCCCGTACCGCTGACGATCAGCTCGGTGCCGCTGCAGCGCTCCGAGAGCCACTGGAGGCTGTGGTCGTGCCCCGCGAGGTAGAGATCGACCTTCCCGCAGATCTCCCCCTCGAGGTAGCTCTTGACGCCGTCGCCGCTCCAGATGGGCACGCCGCTCGCGCCCTCGTACGAGCCCGCGTTCCCGTGCGGACCGTTCGAGCGGTACGGGTGGTGGCCGAACGCGATCTTCCACGGCGCCTTCGAGGCCGCGAGGAAGGCGCGGACCTCGCGCCGCTGCGTGGCGTCGCGCCCGAACATGGCGGAGTTGGTCTCGAGGTCGAAGAGCTCGACGCCGCGGACCGCGAAGTGATGGTAGGCCGCGGGGAGCTTCCATTTTTGGGAGCGCCGCGTGTAGTCCACCTCGTATTGGCCGCGCTCGAACTCGTCGCCCGCGCCGTTGCCGCCGAAATCGTGGTTGCCGAGCGTAGGGAAGAACGGCGCCTCCACGTCTGCGTACGGCTCCTCGAAGAGCGCGCGCATGCGCGGGTCGTCGGGGGACGTGAGCCCGCTCGGGTACACGTTGTCGCCCAGCAAGAGCACGAAGTCGCACCCGCTCTTGCGGCACTGCGCGGCCATCGCGGCGCCGACGCGGCGCTGGCGGCTCGAGCCGAGCCCCGTGTCGCCTACGGCGATGAAGCGGACCGCGCCAGCGCCCTCTCCGAGCGCCGCGTCGCGGCCGGCCTCGGGCCCGGCGCCCGCGTCCGCGTCTCCCGCGTCCGGAGGGCTCGCCGCGTCG
>DAORJJ010000625.1:0-4039 GCA_035439005.1 Polyangiaceae bacterium
GGCAGCACCGCGAGCGCGGCCCACGCGCGCCCCCGGCCTCGCGTGAGCGCGGAGACCGCGCGGACCCACGCAGCGGGCGGCCGGGCCGGCGCCGGCCCGCGCTCGAGCCAACGGCCCACGTCGGGCGCGAAGAGCAGGATGGCGATCGCCGTGAGCACCTCGCCGACGGCGCAGAGGACGCCGAGCTGCCCGAGCGCAGCGATGTCGGAGATGCCGAGCGCCCCGAAGGCGAGGCCCGCGACCACCGCCGCCGTGAGCGTGGGCCGGGCCGAGGTGCGCCGCGCGATCTCCGCGGCGGCCTCGGGGCTGTGCCCCTTCGCGCGCGCGTCGAGCAGGGCCCCGTAGACGTGGACGCCCGTGTCCACGCCGACCCCCACGACGACCGAGGTGAACGCCACCGACAGCGAGGAGAGGCGCGGGTACACGAGCGCGGCGATCGCCGTGGTCCAGACCGTGCCCAGCATGAGCGGGGGCAGCACGGCGAGCAGGGCGCGCGCGCGCCGGAACGTGACGAGGAACATCACGGCCGAGAGGACGAACGACAGCGCCGTGCTGAGGTAGAGATCGGTCCGGATCATGCGCTCGGTCGCGTACGCCACGGCGTGCCCGCCGGTGAGCTCGAGGCGCACGCCGGGGTGGGCTCGTCGCACCTCGTCGAGCGCGCCCTCCACCTCGCGCACGAAGGTCTCCGCGGCCTCGGGATCGAACACGCGCCCCTTCGGCTCGAGCACCACGAGGCGCGCGCGCCCGCCGTCGGCGACGAAGCGCCCCTCCGCGTCGGCGGTCACGCCGGCGGCGAGCTCCGTGTGGCCCTCCCATGGCACCATCGAGAGCCGCAGCGGGTCGCGACGGAGGGCCTCGCTCGTCTCCGGGGAGCCCGCCGGGGCGAGGAGCAGGGAGCGCGTGTCCTCGAGGCGTCGCCTCATGCCCGCGGGCGTGAGGGCGTCGGCCAGCGCGGCGCGCGCGCGGGGGCCCGCGTGGAGCCACGCGAGCGTGGGATCGAGCGGCTTCGGCTGCGGCACCGACGCCACGACGCGCTCGACCGTCGCGCGCCCCTCGAGCCGGCGGGACGCGTCCTCGGCCGCCGCCGTGACGCTCGCCGGATCGTCGCCTCGCACCAGCACGAGGCCGACGTCGCCGCCCCCGAAGGCGCGCGTGAAGGTCGCGAGCGCCTCCGCCTCCGGGCCCTTCGGGAAGAGATCCGTGAGGTCGCCGGAGAGGCGGAGCCGCGAGCTGACGACCAGCGACACGACCCCGAGGACCAGCATCAGCGCCTGCAGCACCCGCAACCCTCGGGACGGGCTCTCCGTGTTCACGGCGTCGTCACGGCGTCCCCGCCGCCCTCACGCGGACCCGCACGCTGGTGACGCGCCTGCGGCTCATTCCGCTCACCTCCACGGAGACCTGCGGGCTGAGCTCGACCTTGTCGCCCGTGCGAGGGATCCGCCCGATGCGCTCCTGGATGACCGTGCTGATCGCCTCGGCGGCGTCCTTCGTGGCGACCTCCACGCCGATGGTGCGCAGATCTTCCATGTTCGCGCGGGCGTCCACGTCCCAGACCTGCGCATCGTTCGGATCGCGCACGATCGTCGAAGGCTCCTCGTCGAACTCGTCGCGGATCTCGCCGACGATCTCCTCGAGGAGGTCCTCGAGGGTGACGATGCCGCTCGAGCCGCCGTACTCGTCGATCACCACCGCGATGGGGATCTGGGTCTTCTGCATCTGCCGGAGGAGATCGAGCAGCCCCTTCTGCTCCGGCACGAACAGCACGTCACGGCGCAGGCTCGCGAGCTCGAGCCGCTCGGGCTCCACCTCGCTCAGGAAGACGTCCTTCGCGTAGAGGTAGCCGGCGACGTCGTCGAGCGAGCGGCCGCGCGTGAGCACGATGCGCGAGTACTGGAGATCGCGGAGCAAGGCCACGGCGTCGGGGCCGGTGGTCTCGATGGGGAGCGACTTGACGTCGACCCGAGGCACCATGGCGTGCCGGGCCGCGCGCTGGGAGAAGCGGATCACGCGCTGGACGAGCTCGCTCTTCTCGACGCCGCCTGGGCTCTTCGCGGTGCTGGCGACGAGGATGCCGAGGATCTCTTCTTCGGAGAGCTTGCCCTCGCTCGCGGCGTCGGCGCTCATCCCGAGGGCGCGCAGGAGCAGCTTCGTGGAGGCCTCGAGCCCGAAGAGGAGCGGCCGGAAGGCGACGTAGATGAAGTGCAGCGGCCCCGCGACGCTGAGCGCGGTCTGCTCGGAGCGCTGGATCGCCACGAGCTTGGGCACGAGCTCACCGAAGAGGACGTGCCCGTACGTGAGCAGCGTGAGGGCCGTCACCATCGCGGCGATCCGCAGGGCGCCGCCGGGCTCGTGCCCCGTGATGCGCTCGATGAGCGCGACGAACGCGTGCTCCATCGCGGGCTCGCCCACCCAGCCGAGCCCGAGGCTCGCTACCGTGATGCCGAGCTGGGTCACCGACAGGTAGCGCTCGAGGTTGGAGACGACGTCGTGCGCGCGTCGCGCCTTCGGATCCTGCTTGGCGCGCGCGCTGAGCTTCGACGTGCCCACCTTGACGAGCGCGAACTCGGCGGCGACGAAGAAGCCGTTCAAGGCGATGAACACGACAGCGGCGAGCAGGCCCAACACGTGGAGCGGTGGTTAGCACGGAAGCCGCGGGCCGCGCACTCCGCAGCCCGTCGTCGCGCGGCCGGATGTGCGCAAATGCTCAATATGTATGAATATTTGCTCGCGCCCTCCTGCGCTCACAGCGTCAGGCGCACCTTCGGGAGGCTGGCCTCGCCCGCGCTCGCGAAGCTGTAGCGGGCGAAGTTGTCCATCACGCGCACCACGTAGCCGCGGGTCTCCAGGTACGGGATGGACTCGACGAAGGCCTCGAGGTCGACGCCCTTCGCCCGCTCTTGCCAGCGCGTCATCGCCTCGGGGCCCGCGTTGTAGGCGCCCGCGACGCGGAGCGGATCGCCGTCGAGCTTCTCGCCGAGCTCGTGCAGATAGCGCGCGCCGAGGGCGATGTTTGGGCCCGGTCGTGTGAGCCACGCGTCCTCGTGGGGCATCTTCGCGCGCTCCGCGACCGCGCGCGCGGTCTCCGGGAGGAGTTGCAGCAGCCCGACCGCGCGCGCGGGCGACACCACGTCGGGATCGAAGCCGCTCTCCTGCCGCATGATGGCGTGCACGAAGCCCGCGCCGAGGCCGTTCGCCTGCTCCGCCTCTGCCACCTCCGCGGCGAAGGGCCGCGGGAAGACGCACTCCCACGCCCAGCGCGCGCGCCCTTCTGGGCTCTCGCCGAGCAGCGACGAGGGGACGCGGAGCGCGAGCTGGTGGAGCCGTCGCGCGCGCCCCGTGAGGGTGTAGGCGGCGCAGAGCGCCTGGACGCCGCGCCCGGGGTTCGCCGACTCGATGAACGCCTCGCGGGTGCGCAGCTCGTCCTCGGCGTCGTCGTCGAGGCCGACGGCGTGGAGCAGATCGGCGGGGGCGGGGAGCGTGACGGGGAACGAGGCGAGCGGCGAGGGCGGCCCGCTCGCGGGCTCGAGCCAGGGCACCGGCGGGGCCTTCGCCTCCGCGAGCCGGGCCTGCGCGACGAGCGCGGCGAAGCTGAGCGGGCGGCTGCGCACGACCTCGCTCCACCGCGCCACGGCGTGGGTGCGGTCGCCGTCGCGGAGCGCCGCGAGCGCGGCGAGGTTCTTTGCGCGCGCCCGGAGATCGGCGGTGTCTGCGTCGTCGGCGAGCGCCTCGAACAGCCGGCGAGCGCCCTGGTAGTCCCGCGCCGCGAAGTGAGCGAGCGCTCGGTAGCGCGCGGCCTCTCCCCGCCCCTCGGCGCGGCCTTTCCCGCCGCGCTTGTCGAGCGCCAGCTCGTCGAAGGCGCGCACGGCCGCCGCGTGGTCGCCGTGGAGGAGCGCGATGCGGCCCAGGTGAAACCGCGCCTGCTCCGCGAAGGGGGAGCCCGGGTAGCGCTCGCGCACGCGCCGCATCGCGACCTCGGCCTCGCGATCGCGGTCGGCGCGTGAGAGCGCGCGGGCGGCGAGGAAGGCGTCCTCCG
>DAORJJ010000626.1:0-4034 GCA_035439005.1 Polyangiaceae bacterium
CGGGGGCGTCGGCCGCGTCGGCCGCGTCGGCCGCGTCGAGCGCGACGTCCGGCTCGGGCGCGGGGCCCGTGCGGGCGTCGGGGCCGAAGGGGGAGGCGCCGGGCGGCTCGGAGGCGCCTTTGCACGCGAGGAAGGTGCCCGCCACGACCGCGAGCGCGACCGCGACGCCCGCCTTCACGCGGCGCCGGAGCCGGCGCCCCACGACCTTCTTGGGATCAGCGAACATGGGCGCCCTCCTCGCGCGGCGCGCGGCGCCGCAGGGAGACGACCGGCGGCTCGCCGCGCGGCGCGGCGTCGACGATCGGCAGCGCCTCGGGCGCGGGCACCGACCAGCGGTTCTCCTCCGCTCCCCGGTAGACGCCGAACACGCCCGCCACGCTCTCGAGGAGATCGCCAGCCTCGAGCTCGCGGGGCATCACGTCGGTCATGTGGCTGATGAGGTACCACGACCGGAACATGGCGTAGAAGAAGTCGTTGGGCGGCAGGGGCAAGAGCCTCTTCACCAGCGGGAGCGCCGCCGGCAGCGCGGCGGCCACGGCGAAGAGTTTGTGGAGGTTCTCTATTTGGCGCTTCTCGGCGGGGGACGAGAAGGTGAGCACGCTCTCGGTGTAGTAGCTCTCGTCGATGCGGTCCCAGTCGCCGTCGAAGTGGCCGTTCTCCACGGCGTATTTCGCGATGCCCGTGCCCGGATACGGCGTGCAGAGGGTGGCCGCGGCGTAGTCGACGTCGAGCTCGATGTTGAGCTCGAGGGTGCGGAGGTCGTCCTCGAGCGTGCCGCCCGGAATGCCGAGGATGTTGTCGGCGAACACCACGATACCGGCCTTCTTCAAGAGGCGAACTCCGCGACGGAGGCGGTCCATCTTGATGTGGCGCTGGAGCACCTCGTTGGCGACGCGCTCGCTCGCGGTCTCGATCCCCACGTTGACCGTGTGGCAGCCGGACCAGGCGAGCAGCTCGACCATCTCCTCGGTGACGATGTCGGCGCGGAGATGGCAATAGTACGGCAGGCCGATCTCGCGGCGGTAGAGTTCGCCGAAGCGCCGGAGCCACTTGGCGTCGTAGACGAAGATGCTCTCGCGAAAGCCGATGACCTGGAGCGGGCCGGCTGCGCGGACGTGGGCGATCTCCGCGACGACGTCCTCCGGGCTGCGGATGCGCACCTTCTTCCAGCTCGAGCCGTAGTGGTCGACGAGCGACGGGTTGAAGCAGTAGCTGCAGGGGAAGGGGCACCCGCGGTTCGTCGTGAACGATTTGAGCGGCCGTCGGCGCAGGGTGTCGTCGTACGCGTAGAGGAGCTCGCGCGGAGGGTGCGGGATCGCGTCGAGATCGCGGCGCAGCGCGCGCGGGCCGCTCCGCGTGACGACGCCCTCGTGCTTCACCCAGAGGTCCTGGATGCCCCGGGGATCGGCGCCGCGATCGAGCGCGTCGCAGAGCTCCACCGCCGCGTCTTCCCCCTCGCCTCGGCACACCACGTCGACGCCCGGAGAGAGCACGACCTCGGGGAAGAACGTGGCGTGAGGGCCGCCCATGAGCGTGAGCGCCCGGGGAAAGCGCCGCTTCAGGTGGTGCGCGAGCCCGAGGTAGTAGGAGTGGAGGCCCGTCGTCGCGCCGAACGCGATGACGTCGGGCTGGAAGCGCCTCACCTCCGCGTCGACGTCGTTTCCGCGGGTGCCGACGAAGCGGCAGTCGTGCCCGGCCTCGAGCAGGCAGCCCGCGACGTACAGCGCGCCGATGGGCTCAGCGCCCTCGAGCTCCTTCTGGATGAAGAGGACCTTCCGCGACATGACGCCTCCTACGGACGCCTCGATGGAAGCACGGCGCCTCCGGGAGCGCGACTCCGCCGCCGCGCTCTGGTAGTGACGCGCCATGCCTCGGCCCCCGCTCCTCCAGCGCCTCTCCGATCATGGCTTCACCCCGGGGCGGCGCGACGTGGCGCCCCTGCTCGCGCTGCTCGTGGGCGAGGACGAGGCCGTCGCGAAGCGCGCCGAGGCGGCCCTCGTGCGGGCCGGCGCGGGCGCCGCCGACAGCGTGATCGCGTTCGCCGAGGCGGAGCCCCGGCCCGAGGCCTACCGCCTGGCGCGGCTCCTCGGCGCGCTCGGCGGGGAGCCCGCGCGCGCCTACCTCGCGCGACGCCTCCGCGACGGCGAGGGCAAGGAGCGGCGCTGGGCCGCGACGTCGCTGGCGAAAGTGTCGCCAGCCGACGCCGAAGAGCCGCTGCTGGAGGCGCTTGGTGCGCTCGGCGCCGACGCCCGAGGCGAGGACGTGCGCGCGCTGGTCCAGGCGCTCGGCAAGGTGGGCGGGCCCGCGACGCTGCGCGCGCTCGACCGCCTCCCGGCCCCCGACCCGGAGACCGCGCGAGTCATCGAGAAGGCGAGGCTCCTCGTCACGCGGACGGCCTCGCGCGCCGAGCCGCGCGGAGAGGTCGGGTTCGATCTCGAGGCGCCTCGCGAGGCGCGGGGCCGCGTGTCGCTCCGCTTCACGTGCCGAGAGGGCCTCGAGAGCGTGCTCGCGGAGGAGCTCGGCGCGTGCGGGCCGCGGACCCAGGTGATGGCCACGGGCCGCGGGTTCGTGTCGGTCGTGCACACGGGGCCGCTGCGCGAGGTGCTCGCCGCCCGCACCGCGCTCTCGCTCGCCTTCGAGGTCGACGCGTACTCGCCGCCCACCGACGCGCCCGACGGCGGGC
This sequence comes from Polyangiaceae bacterium, assembly GCA_035439005.1. Classification (GTDB taxonomy): domain Bacteria; phylum Myxococcota_A; class Polyangia; order Polyangiales; family Polyangiaceae; genus JAAFHV01. Next base: position 2,684 of record DAORJJ010000626.1, read on the forward strand.
TCCCCGCGCGCGTCGCCGCGTTCCTCACCTCACCGGCCGTGCTCGACGTGGTCGCGACCGGCGGGGGGGCCGGGCGCGGCGCGCGCGGCGAGGCCCGCTTCCGCCTCGTGTTGACCCGCGAGGGCGCGGGGCGCGCGGCGGTGTTCGAGGTCGCCCGGCGCGTCGCCGCCTCGGGGGCGCCGATCGTGAACGATCCCACGAAGAGCGACTGGACGTTCACGGTGAGCGAGCGAGGGGACCGCCTGGTCGCGCTGCTCGAGCCCAAACATGTGCAGAATACACGCTTCAGCTACCGCACGCGAGACGTGCCCGCCGCCTCCCACCCCACCATCGCCGCGGCGATCGCGCGGATGTCGGCGCCGAGCGCCCGTGACGTCGTGTGGGATCCGTTCTGCGGCTCGGGCCTCGAGCTCATCGAGCGGGCGCGGCTGGGGCCGGCGCGCGCGCTCGTGGGCACCGACGTGGACCCGCGCGCGATCGAGGCCGCGCTGGAGAACGCCCGAGGCGCGGGCGTGAGCGTCGACGCGCGCCAGGGCGACGCGCGCGAGGTGCCGTGCCCGGCGGGTCTGACCACCGTGCTCACGAACCCGCCGCTCGGCCGGCGCGTGCTCCCGGGGGAGCACGAGGCGCTCCTCGTCGCGGTCCTCCAGCGCGTCGGCGCCGCGCTGCAGCCGGGCGGCAGGCTCGTGTGGATCTCCCCGTCGCGGCGGCTCGACCCCGTCGCCGACGCGGCCGGGCTGGTCTTGCAGCGCGCGTTCGACGTCGATCTCGGCGGGTTCCGAGGACGCCTGGAGATCCGGGTGAAGGCGGGGCCGGCGCCCAGCGCGGGCCACGGGGGGCGGAGGCGCAGGCGCGAGCGCTGAGCGCCGGCGGCGTCGCGTTCGCCATTGGCGACCGCTGGCGGCTGTTGGCGGCTGTTGGCAGGGTGGGGGCCCCGTGCGACGATGGGCCAACATGACCACGTGCTCCAAGTGCCACGCCGAGCTCATCGGCGTGAGGAAGTTCTGCTCTGCCTGCGGGGCCCCGGTCGCGGACGCGCCCGCGCCCTCGGGCCCGGCGTCGGACGTGATCAGCGTGGGGCGCCAGGGCGGCGACGTCGATCCGCTCGCTCGCACCGCGATGCCCGACAGCAAGTCGGGGCCCGCGACCCCGCCGAGCGCGCACGACGCCGCGAGCGCGCTCGCAGCCCTCGGGCAGACGGCGCCGCAGTCGCCGAGCGCAAAGCGCCCGGTGAACGCGACAGTGCCGCTCACCGCGATGCCGGGTTGGATGAGCTTTCTTGCGCAATTCAACCCGATGACCTGGGCGATCGATGCCGTACGCCCATTGATCTTGTCAGGCTGGACCGAAG
>DAORJJ010000627.1:0-4028 GCA_035439005.1 Polyangiaceae bacterium
CGACGCCACCGCCGCGACGAGCGCCGCCACCCCCGCGATCCCCGCCGCGACGCGCCCGCCCGGCGCCGCCACGTCGACGGCGAGCACCGCCACCATGGCGACGAGCGCCGCCGCGTCGAGCCGCGGGTGCGAGCGGATCGTGTCGACGCGCGTGGCGTTCCTCGTGAACATGGGGAAAATGCGGCCCGCCATCACGACGATGAGCGCGATCGCGACGTCGACGCCCACGACGGCCGCCCGCGCGCGGAGCGTGTGCTCGAGGACGCCGAGCACGTCGAGGTGCATCACGAGGTTGGCGCCCCACAGGGCGGCGAGCGCCGCCACCATGACGAGGTTGCGGTGGTTCTTCGTGGCGAGGATGGGCCGCGCGATGGCCGCCGCGACCACGGGGAGGAAGGCCAGATCCAGCGCCGCCGGGACCCCGCGGGGGAGCCCGGGGAGCACGAGCGCGACGCGCGCCGCGACCCACAGCGCCGCGCACGCGAGGAGCGGGGGCCCCACGAGCGTCTCGCGCGACGTCCAGTTGGCGGCGGCCGTCAGCAGGAAGCCGGCGATGACCGCGGCGGCGTACCCGAACACCATCTCGTGGGCGTGCCACGCAAAGGCGTCGAAATAGGCGTCGGGCCGGACGAGGCCGGACAGCGCGAGCAGCCAGATGGGCAGCACGCTGGCGGCGAACAGCGCTGCGAGCAGGAAGAACGGGCGGAACCCCTTGGCCGCGAGGGCGCCGCCCGCCGGGGCGGGGCGGACGGGCAAGGCGCCGAGGAGTGGGAGCTGGCTCACGAAAGTAGACCTCCGTGTCCGGAATGTACTCCGAACCCGGCGGCGCGTGAAGGAGAACGCGCGCGCGGCTACTCCACGGCGAAGCCGTAGAGCTCGGGGCGCTCGAGCGGCGGCAGATCGTCCTCGCGCACGAGCAGGGTGCGCACGGCCCACACGTCCCGGAACACGCGGTACTTGAGGGCCGTCTGGTCGAGGTAGTCGACGCCCGCCGAGCCGCCGGTGCCGGTGCGCCGCCCGATCATCCGCTCGACCATGCGCGCGTGGCGCTGCCTGAACACGACGAACCCCTGCTCGAGGGCGACCACGGCCTCGACGACCTCTCGCGGCCAGGCGAGGAGCGGCAGCTCCCGGTAGCTCTCGATGAAGACGAGGGCGGCGCGCAGGCGGCTCACCTCGGGTCGGCGCCGCTCGTCGGCGAGGTCCTCCGCGAGGAGGAACGCCCGGGCGCCCTCGCGCTCCCGCGCGTAGCGCGACGCGAGCCGGGCTCGGTCGTCGGGGGTGAGGGCCGACGTGACGGCGAGCGCCTCGGCGTGCGCCGTCGCCCTGCCGTGGGCCGCGACGTAGCCGTCGACGAACGCGCGGACGGCCGCGGGGTCGCCCGGGTCGTCGGGCGTCGAGCCCATGATCGGCGTGCGGTGGAGCCACGCGTGGACGGCGTCGCGGAGCGTCGGGGCGTCGCGGAGGCGCGCCTCCACTCGCCGCGAGGCGGGCGACTCGCCGCCGCCGGGCTCGCGCAGCGCCTGCTTGTACGAGCCCTCGTTGCCGAGCGCGATGCGCTCGTCCTCCGGGAGGCCGAGGAGGATCTCGATCTCTCGGAGCTGGGCCGACTGAAATCCGCTGGCCGGGCTCAGCTTGTCCCTGAACGCGAGATAGTCGCGCGTGGTCATGGTCTCCATGAGCGCGAAGTGATCGGCCATCTGGCGGAACAAGAGATCGATGCGCCGGAGCCCGCGCACCGCCGCGGCGAGCGCCTGCTCGGGCACCCGAGGTTGCGCGAAGAGGTCCCGCACGCTCACGAGCTCGCGCAGGGCGAGCTTCATCCACAGCTCGTCGATCTGGTGGACGACGATGAAGAGCACCTCGTCGTTGCCGAGCTCGGCCTCCGTGCCCGCGATGCCCGCCTGCAGAGAGAGCAGCTCTTCGACCTTGATGTAGTCCCAGTAGGTGGTCGGGGCGCGTACCATGAGCGCACCGTCGCATAGGAGAGGGCGCCGGTGAAGCGGCGCGCGGCTTCCGCCCGCACTTCGGCGCTTCTCGCCGCGACCGGGTCCGCGTAAGCTCGCCGTGAGTTCGTCGCGGACAGGGCGAGAGAGCGCCGCGCGACGGACCCAGAGCCCCCATGAAGAAGAACTACGTCCTCGACACGAACATCGTCCTCCACGACCCGCAGGCCATCTTTCGCTTCGAGGACAACAACGTCATCATTCCCATCTACGCGATCGAGGAGGTCGACCAGTTCAAGCGCGAGGGCTCGGAGCGCGGCCGAAACGCCCGCCAGATCGCCCGCATCCTGGACGGCCTCCGCGAGCAAGGGTCCCTCGCCAAGGGCGTCACGCTGAAGGGCGGAGGCACGCTCCGCGTCGCGGTGCCCGGGAAGCGCCCCAGCCTCCCGAGCGCGATCGACACCGACGCGATGGACGCGGCCATCCTGCAGACCGCGTTCGACGTCCGCGAGGAGGACCAGGGCCGGCCCACGGTGTTCGTCACCATGGACACGAACCTCCGCATCCGGGCCGACGCGCTCGGCATGGTCTCCGAGACCTACGAGAACCAGAGCGTCGACGCCGACAAGCTCGACTCCGGCGTGAAGGAGCTCGAGGTACCCGCGGGGCAGGTCGACGCCTTCTTCCAAGAGGGGTTCCTCACGATCGAGCGCCGCGAAAAAGACGACATCGTGGCGAACACCTGCGTGCTGCTGCGCGACGGCGGCGACACCTCGCACACCGCGATTGGCCGGTTCGACGCGGCCAAGAACGGCGTCGTGGCGCTCCGCGTCCCGCGCGAAGGCGTCATGGGCGTGCGCCCGCGCAACAAGGAGCAGAGCCTCGCGCTCGATCTCCTCCTCGACGAGAACATCCGCCTCGTCACCCTCGTGGGCAAGGCGGGCACGGGCAAGACCCTCCTCGCCATCGCCGCGGGGCTGAAGCGCACGATCGAAGACGGCGCCTATACGCGCATCCTCGTGTCGCGCCCCGTCATGCCCCTCGGGCGGGACATCGGGTTCCTCCCCGGGGACGTCGACGAGAAGCTCAACCCGTGGATGCAGCCCATCTTCGACAACCTCGAGTTTCTCTTCTCGGGTGGTCAGCGCAAGGGCTCGCGCGCGTACGCCGACATGCTCGAGAGCGGGCAGCTCCAGGTCGAGCCCCTCACGTACATTCGCGGCCGCTCGCTGCCGCAGCAGTTCATCATCGTCGACGAGGCGCAGAACCTCACGCCGCACGAGGTGAAGACCATCATCACGCGCTCGGGCGACGGCACGAAGATCGTCCTCACGGGCGACCCCGGCCAGATCGACAACCCGTACGTCGACAGCGCGTCGAACGGCCTCACCATCGCCGCCGACAAGTTCCGCGGCGAGCGCTGCGCCGGCCACATCGTCCTCTCGAAGGGTGAGCGCAGCGAGCTCGCCGATCTGGCCGCGAACCTGCTGTAGGCCCGGCCGTGGGCGCGGCCGCTTCGGGCGATCGCGCCCGGGCCGTCGCGGTGGTACTCTCGCAGGCGTGTCTCGCGAGGCGCTTCACCGCTCGAGTCCCCTGCCGAGTCCCCGGTGGCGCGCGCGCGTCGCGTGCGCCGTCGCGGGGCTCGCGGCCCTCACGCTCGGCGCTGGGTGCTCCTCGGTCCGCGGAAGCGCGGTCGCCACGGGGCCCCGCCAGGCCGCGTACAGCGGGCCCGTGTCGATTTACGCCGCCAACGCGGTGCCGCCGAACGCCGTGGACCTCGGCGTGGTCGAGGTGAGCGGCGCGCAGGTCGAGTCGACCGTGGGAACGCTGCTCCCGGTGTTCGTGCAGAAGGTCGCCCAAATAGGCGGAAATATTGCAAAAATTGACGGGGTGCGGGCGCGCTTCGAGCTCGTCACCTTCACGCACCTCGAGACCTACTACTACCAGTGCGGGCAGCGCGCGCAGTGCGCCGGTCAGCGCCTCTACACCACGAACGACGAGGTCATCGTGGTGAGCCTGCTCGGGCGCGCGTACTCCGACCGCGCCTCTGCGCCGCCTGCCGCGCTCCCCGCGCTCCCGCCG
>DAORJJ010000628.1:0-4024 GCA_035439005.1 Polyangiaceae bacterium
CGCCACGGCTGGGCTCGCGCCTCCGAGATCCGGCGGCGGCGGCTCTGCGCGCGCGCAGCCGGCGCACGCGACGGCGAGCGCCGGGAGCAGCCTTCGGAGGAGAGGGGCGTGCCAGACCGATTCCACGGCGGCCCTTATACCACTCGCCGCCGCTCCGCGCGCGACGCCACCCCTCCGGCCCGGACAAGCGCCGGCGCGAGGCCGCTTTTTTCGGCGCGCCAGGAGAAAATCTGTAACCTAGTGCCTCAGGAGAACCCATGAGACCTGCGTCGATCGCCATCCTTTCTTCCTTCGTGGTCGCGGCCGTGCTCGTGTCGGCCTGCAAGAAGGACGACCCCCCGCCGAACACGCCGCCTCAGTACGCGGGCCAGCCGGGCCAGCCGGGGTACCCGCCCCAGGGCCAGCCGGGGTACCCGCCCCAGGGCCAGCCGGGGTACCCGCCCCAGGGCCAGCCGGGGTATCCGCCCCAGGGCCAGCCGCCGCAGGGCCAGCCGGGCTACCCGCCGGCGCAGCCCGCGGGCCCCACGCTCGCGGTGCCGGGCCCCCAGGCGATCGCCTGCTCGAACGACTCGGCGTGCATGTCGCACAAATGCAACGTGCAGTACGGCAAGTGCGCCTTCCCGTGCGAGACCGACTTCGACTGCGTGAACGGCCTCGGCTGCATGAAGGGCGGGCCGCTCGGCGCGGTCTGCCTCCCCAAGATGCCAGGCCAGCAGTAAGGCCTCGCGCACGCCTCGGAGACCCCCGAGCGACGGCCCTCGTCGCGCGGGGGTCGTCCGTTTTGTGCGCCCGCGCGGCGCAGGTCCTCGCGGCACACGGCGGAAGTCGGGGGGAATTTCTACCACTCGGAGCGATTTTCGATAAGCTGCGCGCCCCACGAGCGGGGGCTGCGGCGGCTGGCCGGGGTCGCGCTCATGGAACTGCTAAGGAGCCGCATGAACCCGACGATTGACATCCTCCGCGGAGAGCTCGAGCGCCTGTTTTCGCTCGAAGAGATGACCACCATGAGCGGCGAGCTCTTGGGGCTCCCCCCGGACGACGTCGGCGGCGCCTCCGCCAAGGGCAGCTTCGCGCGCGCGCTGACCGAGCGCTGCGTCGCGGGCGAGCGCATCGAGGCGCTGGTCGACGTGCTGCGCGTACAGCGGCGCGACGTCGACCCACGCGTCTTCGACATCGCCGCCCTGCTCCGCACCGAGGAGGTGGCCGCCGGCCGCCAGATCGGCGAGTTCACCGTCCAGAAGAAGCTCGGCGAGAGCGATCTCTCGTCGGTCTATGTCGCCCTGCGCGGGGGCGAGAGCTTTACGCTCAAGGTGCTCCGCCGCGAGGCCGCCCGCGATCTGCGCGCCGTGCACCGGTTCCTCACCGCCAACCGCCTCGTGGCGTCGCTCACCCACCCCGGCCTGCCCGTCGGCCTCGAGGCCGGCGAGCTCGAAGAGGGCGTCTTCTACGTGGCCTACCGGCACGTCGAGGGGGCGCCGCTCGCGCACCGGTTCTCCCGCATGGGCGCGTCGCACGTGGGCGAGCTCAAGCCCATGCTCAAGAACCTGCTCGAGCCGCTCGCCGCGCTCCACAAGGCGCAGCTCTCCCATGGCGACTTGAAGCTCGAGAACGTGCTCCTCGCCCACGACGGCAGGGTGGTCCTCATCGACTTCGGGACGGACCGCCTGCGCCACCGGGGCTCGGGTCAAATGGGCAAGCAAATCGCGGTGATTGGCTCGCCTCGCACCATCGCCCCGGAGATCGTGCGCGGCAAGTACGCCGACGCGAAGGCCGACGTCTACGCGTTCGGCGCGATGATGTACGAGCTCATCTCGGGCAAGCCGGTCTTCGAGGCCGACACGCTGGCCGACGCCGCGTTCGCCCACCTGGCGACCGAGCCCGCGCCGCCGAGCACCAAGGCCCCGCGCGGCTGGGTCTCCCGTGAGGTCGACGCGTTCGTGCTGTCGCTCCTCCAGAAGGACCCCGCGCGTCGCCCGAAGGACGCCATCGCGCTCCTCGAGGCCATCGAGACCATCGGGCGCGCCAGCATCTCGGTGCGCCCCGCCGCGCCCATCGCGCCCGAGAAGGTGGACGAGCTGCTCGCGAAGCTCGCCGAGAGCCCCACCGACGCGGAGGTCGGCATGGCGGCCGAGACCGCCATCGATCAGGGCGCGGACGCCACCCGGGTCGCCGAGGCGTTCCTCGCCGCGGCCGAGAGCCTCACCCCCGACACGGACGAGGCGCGCGAGTCGAAGAAGGCGCTGCTCTTCCGCGCGGCGCGCTCGTTCGATCACGGCGCCGACAAGGCGCGCGCCGAGGCGGCCTACGCCGCGGTGCTCGAGGTCGATCCGGGCGACGACACCGCCTTCAGCGCGCTCGAGGGGCTCCGCAAGGCGCTGGGCAAATACGAGGAGCTCGTCGAGATGCTCCTCGAGCGCAGCCAGACCGCGCCGCCAGGCGAGGCGAGGGGCCACGCCCTCGCGGAGATCGGCCGCCTCTACGCGGGCGAGCTCGCCGACATCGATCAGTCGCTGGTCGCCTTCGCCCAGGCGCTCTGCGAGGTCCCCGCGGACGACGAGATCGCCTCCGAGATCGAGCGCCTCGCCGGCACCAAGCAGGAGCTCTGGACCGAGGCCCTCGACGCCATCACCGAGGCCATCAAGAACCCCGAGACCGGCGCCTCCGATCGGCACGTGCTCCTCGTCCGCGCGGCCCGCTGGTACGAGCTCAAGCTCGGGCGCGCCGATTTGGCGCTGCTCGCGTACCAGCAGGTGCTCTCCCAGGAGCCCGCCAACGAGAGCGCCGCCGAAGGGCTCACCAACATCTACCGCCGCGCGCAGCAGTGGCCCGAGCTCACCGCGCTCCTCATCGCGCGCGCCGACGCCGCGACCAGCACACCCAAGTCGCGCGATCTCCGCGTCGAGGCCGCCGAGCTGCTCGAGACCAAGCTGTCCGACACGAAGCGCGCAAGCGACATCTTCTCGGCCGTCCTCGCCGACGACCCCGGGCACGTCCGCGCGAGCGACGCCCTCGGGCGCATCGCCGAGCGCACCGGCGACTTCCAGACCTTCGTGCGCATCCTCGCCGCCCGCGCCGAGGCGCGGCGTGGCCGCGACAAGGCCGAGGCGCTGTGCAAGGTCGCCGAGGTCTACGAGGACCACCTCTCGAACCTCCCCGAGGCGACGCGCCAGTTCGAGGCGGTGCTCGCGCTCGACCCGACCAACCTCACGGCGCTGAAGGGCCTCGATCGCATCTTCAGCCGCACCGGGCGCTACCGCGAGCTGCTCGACGTGCTCGACCGGCAGATCCACGTCGCCGCCACGCCTCGCCAAAAGATCAACATTCTCGAGCGGATGTCCGCGCTCCACGACGAGGAGTTCCTCGACCACGCGAAGGCCGCCGAGTGCCTCGAGGACATCCTCCTCATCGACGGGTCGAACGACGGCGCGCTCACCGCGCTGGCCCGCCACTACCGCGCGCTCGACAAGTGGGAGCGCGTGGTCGGCATCTACGAGAAGCACGCCGCGACCACGACCGACCAGGCGCGCAAGGTGGAGATCCTCGTCGCCAAGGCGCGCACGCTGGCCGAGCAGATCGGCTCGCCCGAGCGGGCCACGAAGGTCTACGAGGCGGCGCTCGCGCTCAAGCCCGATCACGCCGGCGCCCTCGAGGCCATCGCGCACCTGCGCGAGCTCTCGGGCGACGCCCACGCGGCGCTCAGCGCGATCGAGACGCTGGCCCTCAAGGCCGAGACCCCCGAGGCGCGGGCCGAGCAGTGGATGCGCGCCGGCCGGCTGCTCGAGGCGCGCGGCGACAAAGACGGCGCGATCGAGCGCTACAAGCTCGCCCTCCAGGCGAACCCGAAGGACGCGACCGCGGCGTCGAACCTGCGCAAGGCCTACACCGACCGCGGCGACACGCAGAGCGTGATCGACCTCATCGAGAAGGAGCTCCAGTTCGCCGAGGGCAACCTCGCGAAGGCGAGGCTCCACTCCGAGCTCGCGAAGGCGCTCATGAGCCAGGGCCCGCGCGGGCGCGACGACGC
>DAORJJ010000629.1:0-4022 GCA_035439005.1 Polyangiaceae bacterium
CGCTCGAGGCACCTCGCGTGGAGGTACGCGGCGCGCGCGCGGGAAGCGCTCCGCCTCGAGCGCCGCGAGCGCGCTCGCGCTCAGCGACCAGCCGCCGCGGCGATCCGCCGCGCCCGCCTCTCCGCGCGCGAGCATGGCGAGCACCTGTCGGCGCACGTCCGCCTCGAAGAGGCCCGTCGTCACGCTGGCGTAGAGCCCGACGAGGGCGTCCGCCGCCGCCTCGTCGTCGAGCTCGAGCGCGCACGCGAGGCCCGAGAGCACGGCGCGCCCGCGGGTCTCGGACTCGGCCGCGCTGCCCGCGAGCGCGCGGTACGAGAGCAGGCCGGCGCGTGGCCCGAGGCTGCGCCGCACCCGCTCCGCCGCGCCCAGCGCGACGTCCCCCGCCAGGCTCACGCTTCTCCGCCTCGCCCGCCTCGCCCGGCGCCGCCGCGGTCGGTGACCATGCCGAGCTGGGGGATCCGCTCGAGCGCGGCCTCGATGCGCTCGAGCTCGTCGCTGACGGCGTCGGCGCGCTTGCGGGCCGCGTCGGCGTCGCCCTCACCGCCCGCCCGCTCGATGTCCGCCAGCGGGGCGCGCACCGAGTCCTGGAACCACGCCCGCACGCGCGCGAGCTCCGCCTCTTGGAGCTTGCGCAGCTCGCCCTCGGTCGTGAGCGTCACCGAGTCGAGCTCGTCGTCCACCCGGCTCGCCCAGGAGGCCGCGCGCGAGACGCGCTGGCGCACGTACGCCGGGTCGTCGAGCTTCATCGACGCGAACTCCTCCTGCCACGCGGTCTCGAGCAACGCCTGCACCTCGTTGAACGCGCGGCGCCACGTGGTGCTGTCGCGCGCCTCGTACGCCTTGCGCGCGCGGCGGTCGACGTCGTCCACCCGCTCTTCCCACTCGAGCCGGGTCATGCCCACGAGGGTGTCGCGCGTGCGGTAGACGATGCGCCTCAGCGTGTCGAGGGTCTCCTCGTACCGCGCGAGGGGCGGCGCGAGGTCCTCCGCCGAGGAGCCCGCCAGCTCGTCGATGAGGTGGCGCAGCCGCTGGCTCAAGGCCTCGAGCTTGTCGGGATCGGTGAGCGCCGCCTCGCGGATGGCCACGACGAGGCGCTCGGCCTCGCGCTGGTAGATCGCGCCGAGCCCGCCCCAGACGTTGCGCTTCGCGCGCTCGGCCTCATCGAGGAGCGCGTCGAGATCGACGCGGGCGCGCGCGGTCTCCTCGGGGGCGATGAGCGCCTCGATTTGCTGGGTCCCGACCTGCGCCTTGGCCTCCATGCGCATCGACTCGTCGCACCGGATCACGAGCTCGACGGGCGTGCCCACGGGGAGGCCGCGCGGCACCTCGAGCATGAGCACCTTGATGGGCATCCGGTTCTGGAGGAGCCGGAGCACCACGCCGCCCGACTGGTCTTGCGTGTAGAAGATCTGCGTCGCCTGCGTCGGCAGTCCCGCGCCCCGCGGGATGAGCACGCGCCGATCGCGGCGGCCGCCGCGCACCACCTCGAGCGCGATGTCTTTCGCGACCACGGCGGCGCGCGACAGCGCCGAGGGCCGCGGCCGGAGATCGCCGCGGTGGAGCGAGAGCGGCAGCTCCGCGAGGGGCGCGCCCACGGCCGACTGGAGGCTCAGGGTGACGCGGGTCTCCTCGCCCTCGCCGAGATCGAGGTCGAGCCGCGCCGGTGCGCTCGTCGGCGCGGGAAGCTCCGCGAGCAGCTCCTCGCCGCACCACACGGCGAGCTGCTTCGTCTTCTCGGGCACCTTCTCGGCCAACACCTGGATTCTTATGCTCTTTCCGTGGGCCACGAGCGCGCCGTCGACGCGCACGCGCGCCTCGTCGTTGCCGACGACGTGGCCGCCGAGGTGGGCGGCGTGGATGGCCGCGCCGAGCGCGACGCAGGTGTCGACGTCGTCGCGGAGCGGCTCGCCGCCTGGCTTGCAGAGCTCCTCGGTGACGCGCCGCACGACGAGCGGCACGCGCGTGGAGCCGCCCACCAGCACGACGTGATCGATGTCCTCCGCGCCGACCTTGGCCACCTCGAGCGCGCGCTCGAGCGCCCGGCGGCAGCACGCGAGGGTGGTCTCCACGAGGTCCGACACGAGCGCGTCGTAGTCGGCGCGGCTGAGCTCCGCCGAGTACGAGACGCTCTCGCCGGCCTTGTCGACCAGCACGTCCTGCTTCGACACGCTCAGCACCTCGGCGGTCGAGAACGACTCCTTCAGGTCCTGCGCGAGGTGGACGAGCCGCTGGAAGCGGGCGCGATCCTCGGGGTCCCCGACCACGTCGAGCTCGAGCGCGTACCCGCGCCCGGCGAGCTCCTTGCGGAGCCACTCGGCGAAGCGCCGATCGAGGTCGTCGCCGCCGAGGAAGTTGTCGCCGTCGATCGCGAGCACCTGGTACTCGCCGCCCACGCACCGCAGCACCGAGACGTCGAACGTGCCGCCGCCGAGGTCGTAGACGAGGAAGTGCCCGTCGCCGAGCTTGCGCTTCCACGTGTGGTAGATCGCCGCGGCCGTAGGCTCTTGGAGGACGCCGATCACCTCGAGGCCCGCGAGCTCTCCCGCCTTGCGCGTCGCCTCGACCTGCGGGGCGTCGAAGTAGGCCGGCACGGTGATGACGGCCCGCGTGACGCGCGCCTCGGCGCGGTCCTCGGCCTTCGGAGCGTCCCGCTCGGCCCGCGCCGCGAGGTGCTCGCGCATGCGGGCGGCGAGGTCCGCGAGGATCTTGCTCGACACCTCCTCCGGCAGCAGCGCGTGCGGGCCGACGGTGACGCGCGCTCGCTGGCCCATCTTGCGCTTCACCGACTCGACCGGCGGCTCGGCCGAGGCCCGCCGCTGCCGCGCGGCGTGGCCCACGACGAACTCCTTGGCCTTCTCGTCCCACGCGACCGCGCTCGGCACGGTGCGCCGGCCGAACTTGTCGGCGTAGAGGACGACCTCGCGCTCGGAGGCCGCGAGCTGCGCGATCTCCGAGTTGGTGGTGCCCAGATCGATGCCCACGGGTCGGTCGATGTACATGCCTACTTGTTCTCCGCGAGGTCCACGAGGACAGGGTCGTCACCGAGCCACGCGCCGCGCGGCGGGCGGGGCGCCGCGGCCGCGCGCGCCTCGCCCGGGAGCAGCGCCGAGAGAGAGGGGAGCACGAGCAGGCCGAGCCACGAGGCGCGGGGCTCGTCGGCCGCGGTCGCGCTGGGGGGCGGGCGCCGCCGGCGGGGCGGGTCCCCGAGGGGAGGCCGCGTCTCGGGGTGCGCCAGGAACACGGCGCGCAGCCGCTCCTCCGGGTGGAGGGTGAGGCGGTCCCACGCCGCCCGCAGCGCGTCGCGCTCTGCCTCCGGCGCGTCGGAGACGAGCTCCCGGAAGCGCTCGGTGATGGCCTGCGGCCCCGCGTGCGGATCGATGTCGTAGCGGTCGAAGGGGCTGTCGGCCTCGAGCTCGTCGTTGGCGTCGGTCACGGCGACCTCATGGTAGCCGAGGCAGCGCGCTGCTGCGCCTCGCTTGTACGAGCGCGGCGGTCTCCTCCACCTCGCGCGCCGAAGGGAAGAGCTCGCGCGCGCGGGCGACGAGGGCCTCCGCCGCGTCGACCTCGGTGGACGACGTGACGAGCGACTCCACCTTCCGGCGCGCCTTCTGGCACAGGAAGCTCGCGAGCACCGCCCGGCCGTTGCGGTGCGACGGACACACGACGACCGCGCGCTCCACGATGGCGATCTGGCGATCGAGCGTGGTCGCCGCGTTGGTGTAGAATACAAGAAACTGCGCGCACGCCGCCGCGTACGCCACGCGGCCCCGGTCGCCCATGACGCGAGCGATGAGGCTCTCGACCAAGCGGAAGGTGTGCGCGCGCGCGGGGGCGCCGAGCGGGCCCGCGTCGGGGCCGAACAGCTGCGCGAACTTGTCCCACTCGCGCCGCCGCTGCAGCTCCCAGCACACGGGCTCCGCGCGCTCGACGAAGAACCGCTCGACCGCCTCGTCCTGGCCCGAGAACTCCCACACCTCCACGAGCCCCTGGAGGGCTGTGATGCCGCGCGTGGTGAGCTCGTT
>DAORJJ010000630.1:0-4009 GCA_035439005.1 Polyangiaceae bacterium
CGAGCCCCTCCGCCACCGCCCGCGACGGCGGCGCGCCGGACAGTTCGCCGCCCCCCACACCCGACGCCGCCACCCCGCCGGGCTCGCCGCCCTTCGGCGGTTCCTCCGGCGGCACGGGGGGCCCGGCCGGCCTGCGCGCGGCCACCATGACGGCGGGCGCGGTGAGCTATCGCCTCACCGTCCCCGCGGCGTACAGCGCCGCGAAGGCGACCCCGCTCCTCGTCGTGTACAGCGGCACCGAGGGCGGCGCCGTGATGGCCCAGAACCTCGTGTCCGCGGGGCCGTCGACCGGGAGCGACGGCTTCATCGAGGCGGTGCTCGACGGCGTGGCCTACCGAGGCAACGGCGCGGCGGGCGCCACGGTGATGGACGCGGTGCGTGCATCCTACAACATCGACAACGACCGCACCTACCTGCTCGGCGAGTCGGCGGGGACGACCGCCGCGCTCGATCTCGGCCTGCGCCTCCGCCAGCCCGCGTTCGCGGCCTATTGGGCGAACGACGTGAACGCGCGGGCGACGCCGCAGGCCAACGCCCAGGCCCTCGGCTTTCAGCCGTTCGGCCAGGCGGGACCGGGCGGCGACCTCGCGGACGCGGAGGCCATCGTCGCCGGCATGCGGGCCGCGGGCTACCGCCTCGACGCGGTGTCGCCGTACGCGGGTCCGGGCTCGACGACCCACGGCGCGCCGGAGCAGTTCTTGGCGGCCCTGCGCTGGTTCTCGGGCAAGGCGCGTCGCTGAGCGCGCGGTGAAGGGCGGGTCGCGCGCGCGCTGCCGTGGCGAGCTTCGAGATTGCGCCACGCGCCCGGCGGCGCTACGAGGTCCGGCCTTGCCCAGGGCCATCGACATACGCGGGGTGCGGCGTCGCTTCGTGACGCCCGGCGGCGCCTTCGCCGCGAGCTCGACGGTCGCCGCCCTCGACGGGATCGACCTCGCCATCGAGGAGGGCAGCTTCGTGGCGCTCATCGGCCCGTCAGGGTGCGGAAAGTCGACCTTGCTCCGCATCGTCGCGGGGCTCGACGCGCCCGACGAGGGCACCGTGGAGCTCGCCGAGGGCGCGGCGCGCGCGATCGCCTACGTGTTCCAGGACGCGCACCTCATGCCGTGGCGCTCCGTGGCGGAGAACGTGGGGCTCCCCCTCGAGCTGCGCGGCGTGCCGCGCCCGGAGCGCGACGCGGCGGTGGCTCAGGCGCTCGAGCAGGTCGAGCTCTCCGACGCCGCGAGGCGGTACCCCGCCGCGCTCTCCGGGGGCATGCGGATGCGCGCGTCGATCGCGCGGGCGCTGGTCACCGGGCCCCGCTTGCTGCTCATGGACGAGCCCTTCGCCGCGCTCGACGAGCTCACACGGCAGCGCCTCGACGAGCGCCTCCTCGCGCTCTGGCGCGAGCACCGCTTCACCGTGGTCTTCGTGACGCACGCCATCTTCGAGGCGACGTTCCTTGCCCAGCGCGCCGTCGTGCTGTCGGGGCGACCCGCGCGTGTGCTCCACGACGCCCCGATCGACCTGCCGGCCGAGCGCACCGCCGCGCTCCGCGGCGATCCTGCCTTCGCGCGGGAGGCCGCGCGGCTCCTCGCGGCCCTGGAGGAGAGCGCGTGAGGCGCGTGGTCGTCCCGCCCCTCATCGCGGCCTCGATCGGGCTCGCGCTGTGGGAGGGCGTGGCCCGCGGGCGCTCGATCCCCGCCTACCTCCTGCCGCCGCCGAGCGCGGTGGCGCGCGCGATGGTCGCCGAGGCGTCGACGCTCGCGTCGGCCACGGCCACGACGGCCGCCGCGGCGCTCGCCGGCTTCGTCGCGAGCGCGGTGCTCGGGGTCGCGTTCGGCTTCCTCCTCGCCTCCTCCCGCACCATCGAGCGCGGCCTCTACCCGTACGCGGTGATCCTCCAGACGGTGCCCATCGTCGCCATCGCGCCCTTGCTGGTGCTCTGGTGCGGCGTGGGCTCGCGCGCCGTCGCGGCCTCCGCGTTCATCGTGTCGGTCTTCCCCGTCATCACGAGCGCGCTCGCGGGCGTGCGCGCCGTGGACCCCTCGCTCCGCGCGCTCTTCGCGCTCTACCGGGCCTCGCGCCTGCAGGTGCTGGTGAAGCTCGAGCTGCCGGGGGCGGCCCCGCAGATCGCGACGGGCCTCCGCGTCGCGTGTGGCCTGGCGGTGATCGGCGCCATCGTCGGCGAGTTCGTCGCGGGCTTCTCCGAAGGGAGCCCGGGGCTCGGCATCCTGGTGATGACGTCGTACCGGCAGCTCCGCACCGATCTCTTGTTCGCTGCGGTGGGCTGCTCGTCGCTCCTCGGCATCGCGATGCTCGGGGCGGTCTCGCTCGTGTCGCACGTGCTCTTGCGTCGCTGGTGCGCCCCCGCGCGCTGACCGCGCTGATCGGCTATGTAGGTGGGTATGCGCCGCCGCCTCGCCCTCGCCCTCCTCGCCGCCGTCCCCCTCGTCGCGCTCGGCTGCAAGGGCGGGTCGAAGCCGGCCCCTCAAGGAAGCGCCGCGGCCTCCGACGCCGCCACGGTCACGCGAGTGAAGGTGCAGCTCAACTGGGTGCCCGAGCCCGAGTTCGGCGGCCTCTACGCGGCGCGAGAGGGCGGCGCGTACACGCGCGCTGGGCTCGACGTGGACATCGTGGGCGGCGGGCCAGGCTCGCCGGTCGTGCAGCTCGTCGCGAGCGGCCAGGCGGACTTCGCGGTGGCCGGCGCCGACGACGTGGTCCTCGCGCGCTCGCGCGGCGCGGATCTCGTGGCCGTCTTCGGCACGTTCCAGACGTCGCCGCAGGGCATCATGGTGCACGCGGGCAAGAACCTCGGGTCGCTGGCGGACCTCAAGTCGGGCACGCTTGCGCTCGAGCCAGGCCTCCCGTTCGGGATGTATTTGAAGAAGAAGTTCGGCTTCGCGGGCGCGAAGCTCGTGCCGTACGACGGGGGCATCGCGAAGTTCCTCGCCGATCCCACGTACGCGCAGCAGTGCTACGTCACGTCGGAGCCGCTCGCTGTGAAGAAGAAGGGCGAGACCCCGCAGGTGTTCCTGGGCGCCGACGCGGGCTTCAACCCGTACACGAACATCCTCGTCACGCGCGGCGCGATGCTGAAGGAGAAGCTGCCGCTCGTCCGGGCCTTCGTCGCGGCCACGGCCGAGGGCTGGCGCGCGTACCTGAACGACCCGGCCCCCGCCAACGCGGTCATGCAGCGCTTGAACACCGCGATGGACGCCGAGACGTTCGCGGCGGCCGCGGCGGCGCAGCGCCCCCTCATCGAGACCGCGGAGACCGCGAAGGCCGGCCTCGGCGTGATGACCGAGGCCCGCTGGTCCACGCTCGCGTCGCAGCTCGCCGACCTCGGCGTCGTCGCGAAGGCCTTGCCCGCGAGTGAGTACTTCACGGTGGTCGTCGCGCCCTGAGCGCCCGACGCGCGGCCCCAACGGCCGTGTTCTTGCGCTCTCTCGCGGTCTCCTTGATTGCCTTCTTCTTGGCTACCGCGCTGACCTTGACTGCCTCTTTGGCTGCCGCCTTGGCTCCCTTCTTCTTGGCAGGTGAGGTCGCCTGGGCCGACTCGGCCGGGCGATGGAGCGCCCGCGCCTCCGCGACCCCCTGCCGCACGATCGCCTCGAGCACCGCGGCGTCGACGTCGGCGAGCCGTCGCAGGGTCAGGCACGAGACCGTCGTTGTGTGCCTCCCCAGCCGCTCGAGGAGCGGCCGAAGCCTGTCGAAGCCCGCCATGAGGTAGAGCGTCAGGCCGCGTGCGCGCGGCGAGAACCCTGTGACGAGCCAGTCGCCCTCACGACCGGACGCGTGCCGAAAGTGGTACTCGCCAAAGCCCACGATGCTCGCGCCCCACATGGCGGGCGCCTCGCCCGTGACGCGGCGCATGAGCTCGAGCACCACGCGCGCGTCTCTCCGCCGCTCGGGGTCTTGCACGGTCGCGAGGAAGTCGTCGACGCTGGCGCCGGTCTTCTGGGTCTTCAGCTCGGCCATTGGTAGATTCAGCTTTCTGCCACGCGAAGGTGGCCATATGCAAAACCCCCGT
>DAORJJ010000631.1:0-4007 GCA_035439005.1 Polyangiaceae bacterium
CTGCGCGCCGCTCTCGCGCGCCGTGGGGCTCGCGGCGGCGCGCGGGGCCTCGCGCTCGGCCTGGCCCTCGCCCACCAGGCACGCGTCGAGCGCGGCGGCGGTCACGGCCTCCACGAGCTCGCCGGCGACGAGGCGCGCGCCCAGGGGCTCCAGCACCTGGACCAGCGCGAACAGCGGGCCGTCGAGCGGCCCCTCGAGCGACGCGAGCACGAGGTCGCCGAGCAGCGTGTGCGCGCTGCCGTCGGCGGCGCGGAGCTCGGCCGCGGCGAGCCGGCCCGCCGCGTGGACCCACGCGGGCCCCGCGCGCTCGGCGCGGAGGGCAGGGAGCAGCGAGGCGCCGGCGGGGACACGGAGGAGGCGGGTGGTCATGGCGGGGTCTCCAGCGCGGGCCGCGCGCTCGGCGCAGGGGCGGGGGTCGTCGAGTGGTCGCAGCCGTCGCGAGGCTCTCCCCGCTGGGGCTCGTGCGGGCAGCGATCGTACTTGTCGGCGATGCCGTCGCCGTCCGAGTCGCGCCCCTCGGGCGCGTACGTGACGCCGAGGACGAAGCGGAAGCGGGGCACGGTGACCGTGTCCGGCGAGAGGCCGCCGCCGCCGCCGAGGAGCAGGGACAGATCGCCCGACGCGAGCGGGGCCGTGCGGACCGAGAGCATCCACTCCGCGGGCACGATCATGCGGCCGTTCGGGGTGGAGACCGTGCCGTTCGGCCCTCGCGTGACGTCGGCCTGCTCCGCGAGGTTCACGAGCGCGCGGGCCTCGAGCTGGACCGTCAAGCGTTCGCGCGGGAGCACGTCGAAGCCGCCGCCCAGGCCCGCCGCGATCTGCGTGCCGATGCGCGCGCCGAGCAGGTTCGAGGTGGGGCGCACACGCGCGCCGAGCTCACCGCCCAGCGACACGCGGCCGAGGCGGTAGTCGCCCGCGAGCGAGGGTGTGAACACCGTGGTGCGCTCGCCGGCGAGATCGGCCTTGTCGCCGATGGGCGCCGTCGCGCCGACCCGTAGCGTGAGCGCGTAGGTGTGCCCGGGGCCGCTCGCCTTCTGGCTGGTCTCCACGTCGACCCGCGCGCGCGGGATGACCGCGAACGCCACGCCGAAGCGAAGATCGCGGATCGCCGTGAACTTCACGCCCGCGCCCCCGGTGAGCGCCGAGAGCCCCGCGCCGCCTTGGCCGAGCGTGATGGGCAGCGCCGCGTCGAAGCCGAGGCGCGGGGTGATGCCGTACTGCCAGAGGAAGTTCGTGGTGACCTGATCGTCGATCGCGAAGGTCTCGGCGCTCGCGCCCGACGGTCCTGGGGAGGCCGTGCGCAGGGCGATCGGGCGCGACTGGTAGCTCGTGACGAGGCCGATCGAGAGCTCGCCGGCGTTGGTGGTCTGGGTCCCCGAGACGCCCGCGAACCGCGCCGGCCCCGGCGAGGGCCAGAACGTGTCGCTGTTGAGGCACACCGCGGGGTCGCCCGCGCAAGGGGACTCCGCGCGCGCGACGGCGGGCGCGATGACCGCCGCGGCGAGCGCGAGCCAGGCGAGCGGGACCCTGCGCGACGAGCGTGACGGGCGTGGTGGCGGACCTGCGCTCGCGCTCGCGCGGGCGCCCGTGCCTGATCTCATGAGCCGCACCCTACCAAGGCTCCGCGCGCCACGGCACCCTTGTCGTCGGCCGGCGTCCCCTTTTTCTTCGTGATCACGCGGAGAGAGGGCGGTTTGCGCGACCCGGGCCGTGCTCGGCCAGGCTCGACAGGCTAGGCTCGACTCCGCCAGCGCGGTCGTCACCGTCGGCGGGAGGAGACGGCCTATGGGTGCCCGGGTTCGCACACCGCTCGTGGGTCGCCTCGTGGGTCGCCTCGTGGGTCGCCTCGTGGGTCGCCTCGTGGGTCGCCACGTGGGTCGCCTCGTGGTCGCGCTGGGCGCGCTCGCCTGGGGCACGGCTTCCCGTCCGGCGCGCGCCTGCAGCGGCCCGTACGCCTACGTGTGCAGCGGCGCGGGCGCGGTGGCGGCGCCTGAGAACGCCCAGATGTTCGTCTTTCGAGGGGCCTACGAGGCCTCCGGCGCGGCGGGCTCAGGTCTACGGCGGTCGACGCGGCGGCCCGTTCTTCACCTCACGGACGCGCGCGGAGCCGACGTCGCCTTCTCGCTCAACGCGGACGAAAACCTCGCGGGCTACTGGCTCGTGCGACCCACGGTCACGCTCGCCGCGGGCGAGAAGTACACGCTCCGGTGGGAGGCGGTCTGCTCGCCGGCCGAGATCGCCACCTCGCTCGCGCCCGATCGTGACAAGGCGGCGGGCGCAGAGGTTACGCTGATCGTGCCCGCGCCTGCGCCGCCGCCCGCGCTCGGGACTCTGCAGCTCGCGGGCCCGCTGCGCCGAGCGAACGCGCGGTGCTCCTGCGGGCCGCTGGGTCCGTTCGACGAGGTGGGCGTCCGCGCGACGCTCGACTCGGGCGCGGCGGCCTCCTTGGCGCCCTACGCGGGTATGGCGACCACGGTGGCGATCGTCGATGGCGTCGCGATCGACGAGGCCCCGTGGGCCAGGCGGGCGACCGGCTGCGAAGGCGAGGGGATCTTGAACGCCTCCTGCACGCCCGGCGTCGACACGGGGATCGCGCCCGGCGTGCATCGTGTGGGCCTCCGCGTGACCGTCGCGGGGACGAGCGCCCCGCTCGTGGCGGAGCAGAACGTCCACTTGGACTGCGCCGCGCCGCCGAGCGCTGCGGCGGACGCAGGGGCGCTGCCCGACGGGGGACGCGACAGCGCCGTCGACGCAAGCGACGCGGGGGCGGCGGGTGCGTCCTCGGCTTCGTCATGTGCGATCGGTGCAGAGCCGCCGACCCGCTCCTCGGCGAGCCCGTGGTGGCTCTGCGTCGGTCTGTCGGCGTCGCTTCTCGCCCTTCGCCGTCGCGTTCCTCGATCCTCGTAGGTTCAGCGTCGCGGTACGGGGCGATCTCCGCCCGCGGAAGCCCCGGACAGTGAAATCCAGGGATCAACCCGCTCAAAAGCCCGCGGGGCGGGCTCGCCGCTACGGTCGCGACGAGAACCAAGACAGCCCGCCGCCCGGCGGGCTTCGCGCGCCGCCACCGTGAGCGTTCCCTGCCCCGGGCTTCAGCCCGCGGGCGTGGGTGCGCGCGAACCGGCCCAGGAGAACAGCGAACAGGGAACGAGGAACAGGAACGAGGAACGAGGAACGAGGAACGAGGAACGAGGAACGAGGAACGAGGAACGAGGAACAGGGACAGGGAACAGGGACAGGGAACAGGGAACGAGGAACGAGGAACGAGGAATGGGCGCGCGCCGCTCGGTTCCGCCGTTGACACGACGGGCTCGGCGGCAGCATAGGGGGCCATGAGCACTGGCACGCACGGTCCCCTCTCCGCCGCGAGGCCCCTCGTGCTCGGGAGCGGCTCGCCGCGCAGGCGCGAGATCCTGGCCGCGATCGGCGTGCCCTTCGTGGTGCACAAAGTCGAGGCCAACGAGGACGTGTTGCCCGGGGAGTCCGCCCTGGTCTACCTCGATCGCGTGACGCGCGCGAAGCTCGACGCGGTGTCCTCGACGCTGCCGGAGGACCTCGGCGATCGCGCCGGCGCCGTGCTCGTGGCGGACACTTCCGTCGTGCTCGACGGCGAGGTGCTCGGCAAGCCCGAGTCCGAGGAGGGGGCGCGGCGGATGATCGCGCGGCTCGCCGGGCGGTCGCACGAGGTGTGCACGCGGTTCGTGCTCGCGCACGCGACGGGCGCGGTCGCGCACGCCGAGACGGTCATCACGCGCGTGACCTTTCGGGCGCTCAGCCCGGCCCAGGTCGACGCGTACGCCGCCAGCGGCGAGGGCACGGACAAGGCCGGCGCGTACGCCGTGCAGGGCCTCGGGGGCGCGCTCGTCTCTCGCATCGAGGGCTCGTATTCCAACGTGGTGGGGCTCCCCGCGTGCGAGGTCGCGGTGGCGCTCGAGCGGCTCGGGCTGCGTGTCCCTTAAGCAGGCGGCGCAGGCGGCGCAGGCGGCGCAGGCGGCGCAGGCGGGGCCGCC
>DAORJJ010000632.1:0-4006 GCA_035439005.1 Polyangiaceae bacterium
GGGCTCGTCCACGCGCGCCTCACCGCCGCCGACGCGCTCCGCGGCCAGCGCGTCGAGGCCGAGGGCGCGCTCGGGCCGCTCCTCGGCACGTGCGAGGGCATCGACCTCGAGGGCAAGCTCCTCGTGCGCGGCGACGACGGCGTCCTCCGCCGGGTCTCGTCGGGCGAGGTGCACCTCGGGTCGACCTGAGGCCGTCGCCGCCGGGAGAGGCTTGCCACGGCCGAGCGGCCCGTCTACCCAAGAGAGACCGTGGCCACACACTCGAGCCCGCCTGCCAGCCTGCCTGCGCGCCCGCCGCGCGACGCCGGCGATCGCTTCGTGAACTGGGCGGGCACCGTGACGTCGCGGCCCTCGTCGTGGCGTGAGCCCACCTCCGACGACGAGGTGGCCCTCGTCGTGCGCGAGGCGCGAGCCCGGGGCGGGCGGGTGCGCGTGGTCGGGGCGGGGCACTCGTGGTCGGAGGTCGCCGCTCCCCACGACGTGGCGGTGTCGCTCGATCGCCTCGCGGGGCTCGCCTCGCTCGACGCGGAGCGCGGCCTCGCGATCGTGTGGGCGGGCACGCGCCTCCGCGACCTCAACGCCGCCCTCGCGGCGCGCGGCTTCGCGCTGCCCATCGTGGGCTCCATCGCGGCCCAGTCGCTCGCGGGCGCGACCGCCACCGGCACGCACGGCTCGAGCCTCGTGCACGGCAACCTCGCGAGCCTCGTGACGGGCATGCGGCTCGTCGACGGCCGGGGCGACGTCACGACCCTCGGCGAGGCCGATCCCCGCCTCCCGGGCGCCCGCGTGAGCCTCGGCGCGCTGGGCGTGGTCACCGAGCTCACCGTGCGGGTCGAGCCGGCGTTTCACCTGCGCTGCACGGTCGAGCGCGCGCCCGTCCGGGCGGCCGCCCGCGACCTCGAGGCCATCGCGCGGAGCGCCGAGTACGTCAAGGTGTGGTGGCTGCCGCACGCCCGCGACGCCTACATCTACCGGTACGAGCGCACGCGCCTGCCGCCGTCGCCCTGGCCGGCGCGTGTGCGCTGGGTCGAGGACCGCCTCGTCCACGCCCACCTGTTCCCGGCCGTCGTCGCCCTCGAGGCCCGCGCGCCCAAGCTCGTGCCCGCGGTCAACTGGCTCGTCGGACCCACCCTCACGCACGGCCCGCGCGTCGCGCCGAGCGCGCTGGCCCTCTCGACGCCCATGCCGTTCGTCCACCGCGAGACCGAGGCCGCGGTGCCGCTCGCGCGCGCGAGCGAGGCCTTCGAGCGCCTCATCCCGCTGCTGCTCGGGCCCGCGCACCACGTGAACATGCCGGTCGAGCTCCGCTTCGTGCCGGCCGACGACGCGTGGCTCAGCCCCGCGCACGGCGCCGACACCTGCCAGATCGGCGTCTACGCGGGCGGCGTCCCGGGCATCGACGAGACCTTCGCCGCGTTCTGGCGCGTCATGCGCGCCTTCCCGGCGCGCCCCCACTGGGGCAAGGAGCTCGCGCGCGTCGGCCACGACAGCGCCGAGCTCGCGCCGCTCTACCCACGCCTCGCCGACTTCCAGGCGCTCCGCGGTGAGCTCGATCCCGACCGCGTGTTCGCGAGCCCGTTCCTCGATCGCGCGCTGCCGCCCTGAATCAGAGGCGCGCGCCGCCCGCCGCGGTCGCGGCGTTCACGGGTTCCGCGCGCGGCAGTCCGCGTCGTTGGCGTCGGCCGCGCCGCACGCGTCCGAGACCTTCCCGGGGATCGTGACGCCGTCGGCGCCGCACAGGTCCTTGCGCGACTGCAGGCCCCACAGGCACTCCATCGCCTTGGCGCCGAGCGCGCCGCACTTGGCGTGGCGCGTGTGGTCGAGGCACACGCTCTCTGGCGACTGCGACGGGGTGGGGTCGTTCGCGCAGAGCTTCTTGTAGCCCGCGAACTTCGCGCAGTCGTAGAGCCCCGAGTCGACGGTGCTCGGCGACTCCGGCGGCGTGGTGGTGATGCCGTCGCACGCCGTGAGGGTCGCGAGGCGCGCCGCGAGGCCGAGGGCGAGCGCCGCCGCGCCGCAGGAGTGGAGCGTGGGGCCGCTCGGGAGCATGCGGCCACGTGTAGCACGCCGAGGCGGGCGCAAGAGCCAGGTGAGCGCATGTAGGTGTAATGCCCACGAATTCCTTCACGCGCCCTCGCGCACGTTGGATCACCGGCGAACCCGGCGTGGGCCACCTCGGATCCGCGCACGGGCGGCGAGCGCGGCGGAACCACGCTGTTTCGCGGGCCGCGCGGCTCGCTGGAGGCCCGGCCATCGTGGCATGCAGGATGCAACGAGCTGGGCATGCCCCTCCGCCGACCCTTCGCCTGGACGCTCGCCGTGGTGGTGCCCACCGCGCTCGCCGCGATGGGCTGCTTCGTCGAGTCGGGCGACGCGGCCCCCGAGGCGGTGCTCGGTGAGTCGACCGAGGCGCTGACGGCCGAGCAGCTCGCGTGCGAGGGCTACGACAGCGCGTTCGCCGACAAGCTCGCGAAGGCCGGCTTGAAGCGCGACGGCCACAGCAGCCAGCACCGCTGCTACTCGTACGTGAAAGATCACCTCGCCGCGGCCACCGGGCGCTCGGTCCCGCAGGACCTCTACAGCACCACCTACGGCGCCAGCGCCTACCAATTCACGAACTGGGCGCGCAACAACCCGAACGATCTGGCGAGCCTCGGCTTCAAGGAGGTGACCCTCGGCAAGGACGAGCGGCCGCCCAAGGGCTCGGTCATCGTGTGGGCGCGCGGGCAGTGCGGCTACAGCGCCAAGCACGGCCACATCGAGGTCGTCGTCGATGACGGCGGGCGCGCGTGCAGCGACTTCTGCGGAAAGATCCCCACCGACTGCGGCGCGCCGACGGTGTTCATCCCGGTGACGGCCACCACGCCGGACGCGGGCGCCGACGGCGGCGCGCGCTGCGCCGCGAAGGACGGCGGCGCCGACGCGAGCAAGCCCGACGCCGCAGACGCGCGCGCCGACGTCGTTCAGAAAGACAGCTGCGCCGGCAAGGGCGACGGCTGGTACTGCAGCGACCTCGTCACCTACAGCGCCTACCAGTGCAAGGGCCAGCAGATCGCCCTCGGCTACCAGTGCGCGTCGGGCAAGTCGTGCGCCTCGTCCGGGCCGAGCCGCGCGGCCGTGATGCAGAACAACGTCCCGGCGTGCAACTGAGGTCGCCATGGTGAGCCCCGCAACACGCACGTCACGAACGTCTCGCAGCGCCGCCCTCCCGCTCCTCGTGGCGCTCGCCGCGCTCGCCGCCGGCTGCAAAAAGGAAGACGCCCCCGCCGCCCTCTCCTCGGGCGAGCAGACCGCCCCGCAGCGCGCCACGCCGCAGCGCGCCTTCGAGCCCGAGGAGGCCTGCGTCGAGGCCTGCGCCGCCGTCACCGGCAGCAGCGCCGAGCGCTTCACGGCGCTCGACGACTGCATGATGGACGCCTGCTACGGCGATCCGCCCATGGAAGACCCCACCGTCGTGGCCTGCGACGCGATCGGCGCGGGCAAGATCAGCTACGGCGTCGCCGCGCGCGACCGCTGCCTCGCGCGCTCGTGCTGCGCCAAGGCGCGCGACTGCGGCGGCGATCCGGCGTGCGGGGCGCGCCTCGCGTGCGTCACGCGGTGCAGGGCGCGCTGACCGCCGCGCCGCGCACGCCGCGTCGAAGGGTCTCGAGCGTGGCGCGCAGCGCGGCGAGGAGCGCGCGCCCCTCGCGGGCCGAGGGCACTCCGGCCACCTCGCGGAGGGCCGCGGGCGGCTCGACGAGCACGAGCGCCGAGAGCTGCGCCACAGCGTCCTCGAACGCTCCATCCACCCGGTCTGCCTCCGCCTCCGTCAGGCGGGGCGCGAGCCACGCGGCGAGGTCCCACGCGAGCGCGGCGTGCCGGGTCTCGTCCACGGCGATGGCGGCCAAAGCGTCGCGAACGGGCGCCTCGGCGGCGCGCTCCGCCTGCCACGTGGCGAGCAGCGCGGCCCACGTCTCGAACACACACCCTTCACGCATGTTCTCCACGGCGAGGTCGACCACCGCGC